>CAYZUM010000091.1:0-9919 GCA_964481455.1 uncultured Methylomonas sp.
AATTCTTGCCTCCCTCGCGCGCTATCGCATTATATTGGTTTTGGCTTGTGCCCTGCCGCCTATCAGGGACTAAAAATCATCACTTCGCTAAGCTCCGTTTCCCTGATTTTCAGCGAAAGAACGAGGCGATTTTATAATCCTCTTGACTACATCGTTATTTTTACGGTCAGTTAATAGTCCTGGCCGGCCTCGCCCCGGAAGGTCAATGAGTCCACAAATCCCTAATTTATTCCACTTAGAAAACCAGGTTGAAACAATCTGACGGCACACTGGGTAAATAGAACAAACCATGGGAACTGAAGCCCCTTGGTAGCTTAGTAAGACAGCATGAGCACGCCTCCTACTTAAATGAAGCGGGTGTTTAATATGCATCTCATTTAAGGTAGAAATTTCTTCTGCTGTTAGTTCCTCTATATAAATCACGAATATCTATAGTCATTAAAATAATTGTTTATTATGACATATCTTTTCGTTAAATTAATTTTGCATGAGTACTTAACTCCCCCATTTGTCACTTTTTTCAAACTCCCTGTAGGGGAAAATATACCCGTGTGCAGCAAACTATAAAAGTTTAAAACGGGGTGAATACCCCGTTTCGCAAAGCTTATACCCATAAAAACATATCCTCAATACAGTAACTTTTTTGAAATTCACCCGTTATCGCCTGCTTTGCTCAGTTAATTACGACTCGGCCTTTAACATGATTACAATCAACTTTTTGATCAACGATCATTGCAAACTTTTTCTCGAATGCCGCTACTTCCTGCCGATCATCAGTACTAATTTTGACTATTGTAACTGTTTTTTTTAGATAGCTAGAAACAACTTCTAGTTCTTGATGAGTTCGTTCTGAAAATTGTTCTTTTGCTTTTTCTGCCTGCTCCTTGCCACTAAATAAACCGAGAGAAATTCGCCATTGAAACAGACCTTCTCGAAACAACCACACATCGTTAATACCTAGCTGTTTCAATGTAACCGTTCAGACCCCCTATTGCATTGTAACCAACTGATATTAATTGAAAAATAATCTAGCTATTTTTGGCAAAAATATCTATTTTGATTGGCCTTCACTAACAATCAATGGCTTACGATTAATTCGGTCTTTATGATGCTATTTTGGCCGTCTGTAACACACTGTAATTCATGTGGTTTAGGGGTCTGAACGGTTACGTTTCAATAGCTGCTCACTATTCACCGCTTCCTGAGATGAATTCGCAGATAAAGTCAGTACAAGATAACTATTTTCATCAATTTGTTGCTCAAATAAATTCAGCTTATAAGCATTATGTCCAATTTTTTGTGCTAGAGAATTTTGTTTATATTCGCCCTTTATTAATTGATAACACGCAATTATCTGCCTGGAATTTTTCACAGCTACAAATTCATTCTCTAATTGTTCTACCGACTTATTGATGACAACGTTTTTAGCATCACTCTGTGTTGGTAACAGAATTATAATAGGGCTGTTTTGAGAATTTTCTTTATCACTCAATACTTTGACTTTATCGCCAGGCTCAGTCAGAAAATTATCAGAGACCTCGACTTTACCGATCTGTTGCTCGTTGAATAATTAACGATACCATGAGTTTTTGATTCTTTTATTAAAGTTTCACTCCCTGCATCATTTGAAGTTGCAGTCGGTTGCTGAGCATTTATTTTTGCCCCTTTTTGAGTGCTTTGCAATTCATCGTTCTCAGCCAATAATAATATTTTGTACTGATATTTATCAGATACCGAATTATTTTCATAATGTACTGGCAAATATATTTCAGGCGCGCCTTTTCTATATTCCCAAATAAAAAATATTATATTTATCAGAATAATACAGAGAAAAATAATTCTCATCGTGCCACCCATTCTCCACTCGAAACAGCGAGGCCTTTAAAAACCAACTGCTTATCAACGATGGCGTTTAGTTTTAAAGTATCGACTATTAACTCAGCATCCCCACCGCAAACAATCAGCTGTAAAGGCTTATTAAAATGCGCCAGACCAAACTCTATAAAACCTTTTACTGCACTCAGGTTGCCATTATAAATTGCAGCTTCAGTATCATTCGCTAAACCTTGCTGATGACGTTTCGTACAAACATTCAATCCCTCCGTCCCCATATATAGGGACTGCCTCATTAGAGCCAAGCCAGGCATAATCATCCCGCCTAAATGCATCCCTTGCTGGTCAAGTACATCTAGAGTAATTGCTGTTCCACAGTCAACGATACAGACAGGCGTAGTATAGAAATGATATGCTGCTAGTAAAGTTAACCAACGATCAACGCCTAATTTCTCCGGTTTGGAATAGGCATTGGTCACTCCATGGGCATATTTCTCTGTGTGTATTTCATGAATCTGTATGGAGGGCCACATTTGCCCTACTACCTCAAAAAGCACCTGACTTATTTTTGTAGAACTGACGACCGACATATAAATTTTCTGAGGACTTTGCATCTCATTCCACTCCGTCAATAATGACTCATGAATGCAGTTATTAACGTGTGCAATAGCCCCAGTTTGAACACACATTCCCCCTTGGTATTGTGCCCATTTGAGTCGTGTATTGCCAATATCTATTAATAGCACCATCAGCGACGAAAACTCACTTCACCCGAAGCAAAGCCTTGTATTTTCCCATCCTGTGTTCGTAGTAATAACAAACCATCATGACTAATACCTTCAACGATGCCGTTAATTATTTTTTCCCCAAAAAATAAACTAACCTGCTGACCTTGCATACAATCATAGCGTCGCCATTCATCTCTATACTCTGCAAATGACTGCTCGCTGTAATCAGAAATAACGAGTAATAATTGCTCTATCAGCGTTGCTAGTAATTGATTGCGCGAAATCTGGGCCGGTGTACCCAGTATTTGCTGGATATCTACCCAGTCTTGCTCAATTTCTGATGCTTCATGATCTGCCAGATGGAGGTTCATACCCAAGCCAATCACCGCACTGCAAGGCCCATTACTTTCCCCAGATACCTCAACCAGAATTCCACCTAATTTTTTTTGTTGCCAATAAATATCATTTGGCCATTTCAAGCCTGCATTTTCTATATTGTGGATTTTTAGTGATTTCATCACAGCAACGCCTATCGCTAGACTCAAGCCTGATAAGCTGGCGGGACCTTCTTGAAATTTCCATAATATAGACAGATAGATATTACGACCAAATGGCGAAACCCATTGTCTGCCACGTCGCCCTTTTCCTGCTGTTTGTTGCTCTGCAATACAGACAACCCCAGAACTTTCAGGCTTGTTGTGGGTTAGAGCAGATAAGTGACTATTGGTAGAATCAATATGATCATGTATTTCTAGCACAGAAATATGCTGCCTGATTGAGACAGGCAATAACAAAATAATTCGTGACTTATCAAGTAATTCTATTGGAGACTGTAGCCGATAACCTTTGCCATTTACAGCAATTATATCTATTCCATGTTCTTCCAGCACATTAATCTGTTTCCAGATAGCTGAACGACTTAGCGCTAATTTTTCAGCTAATTGTGTTCCCGAGTGAAATTCTCCATCAGATAAAATCTGAAGTAATGACTTTTTATTTGTTGAAAATTCCACGTGTATATTCAGGTTTTCTGTATATTATCAAATCAAATTAAGATATCTGATTATAAAATCATTATTTACCATTGAGAAGAAAGCACAGATGAAGTGTCTGTCATATTCATCTCGTAATATATAACTATGTTTCGAGTCACAAATTACTTGAGCAACTATGTAATGATATAATGTGCAAAAGTTTTTTTTGCGAGATGGGATATTCACCCCGTTTTAAACGTTTATAAATGGATGTATGAGTCAATACCATCGCCAAAAACAAAACCCACCATGAAGAACATGAAGGAAAAAAAAAGTGTTACCTATTATAAAAATATCACCTGAAATAACCATATAACACATTGATTGAAAACAGCTTCATGGCCTTCATGGTGAAAAATTAATTTCAATTTGGCGAAGGTATTGATGAGTAACAATAAATATTATGGACGAGGTAAAGCCCCCTTCCAGCAGCAAAATTTTTTCCAGCTTGCACGATATCAAACAAGTTTTTACGACGGTGTATGAACTAAGAAACGAGAATTCAATATCCCCCGCCTAATGGACATGCTATATCTTTGCCCCTTCTTATTTAAGAATTTGACTAAAATATTTCATGCAAGCTGCATAGATACTTCACCAAACTTAAGTCTGGCACCCACTTTTATTGCAATATAAATTGCTTTCCTAAATTACTAATTGACTGCCCAAAGGAAGCCCCGAATTTACCCGCTAAACGATCCAGCAGCCGTTCTTGAATGGTAAAATCGACCCGTTTTTTAGCACCGATAACATCTGTTGCAACAGAATCATCATTTCCATAATCATCAGCTAAGCCAATTTTGATACCTTGTTCCCCGGTCCAGACCAAGCCTGAGAAAGTTTCTTCATCTTCCTTTAAGCGATCACCTCGCCCTTCTTTAACGGCAGCAATAAACTGCTGATGCACTTGGGCGAGCACTTCTTTCATATATTTTTGATCACCTGCTTTAGCAGGAGAAAAAGGATCCATTAGTGCTTTATGTGATCCAGCTGTGACTAAGCGACGTTCAATTCCTAGCTTTTTCATGGTATCAACAAAACCAAAGCCATCCATAAGAACACCAATAGAACCGATCAAGCTAGAAGGATTCACATAAATCTTATCTGCTGCAGCTGCAATAAAATAACATCCAGAAGCACAAATATCAGAAGCAACCGCATGAATAGGCATATCAGGATTTTCAGATTTTATCTTTCTTATTTCATTAAATATATAAGAGGACTGTACCGGGCTTCCACCTGGACTATTAAGATGTAAAATAATCCCCTTTGTATCCTCGTTCTTAATGGCATTGCGTAAGGATTTAATAATCGAATTGGCATTTGCATCCGCATCTTCAGCGATTACTCCCGTTACATTAATCACGGCTGTATGCCCCTCGCCATCACCTCCCCCCAGATTATTCTTAAAGGTAGGGTATAGACTAATACTAAGAACAACGGTCAGGTATACAAATGTTAAACTCTTAAAGAAAATGCCCCAGCGTCGTGCACGCGTCTGTTCCTTGACTGCCGCAAAAGCCAGTTTTTCAATTGCCTCTCTCTCCCAGCCCTTATCTTTCTGTTCTTCAGAACGGGGTTCATCCCACTGATTATCAGTCACACTTATCTCTCCTATTTTTTATTTATGAGCGAACATTAGCCCGCATCTCACCTTTTCAAACCTATATCTATTAAATATAGGCTCAAGTAATATATTTCAAGCAATTATTAACAATAATTAGAATTTTCATGTGTGATTTCACACTTTATTTGCAGGAACGGTCTTCAGCAACTGATGCTTGTCCCACCTAAATATGGATAGCCGGAAAAAGCTGTCGCTTTTTTTACGTCTGCATTGGGTTGAGTCTTAAAAAGTACCAACGGGTGCAATACAAAATAGTAACTCTTAATGAGCAAGATATTCATCCCACTGCTGACGTGTAAAAATCTGATCAATGTAGGTTGCGGGTGAGGCACGAACCCCAACAAGGGGTAGCAAAATGTTGGGGTTCGTACCTCACCCACAACCTACGCAGAGCTTGTGAATATTTGTCACTCTAATCAATCCACATATTATTACATTTTCTAATTTCTATCATCTTTTGAAACGGGGGAATACCCTGTCTCACAAGGGTTATATCTATGAAAATCTATCGCTAAATATGTATCGTCAATACAATAACTTTTTTGTATTGCACCCAGTGCCAACTACTTTTAGGTAAAAATGAAAGATTCTTACATTTTCATATTTCCTTATCCAGCAAAGCTTGTAAATCATCTGCTAACGGAGCGACTAGTTTGAGTATTTCACCTGTCACAGGGTGTGCAAATTGTAATTTATGCGCATGCAAAAATAAGCGCTTATAGCCTCGCTGCCTATAGGTTTTATTGGACTCTTTGTTTCCATAACGCTCATCACCAATAATCGCATGACCTAGCCATTGAGCATGCACTCTGATCTGATGTGTGCGCCCAGTAAAAGGTGTTGCTTCTACTAGTGTAGAGTCTTTATACACAGCCATATTCCTAAACCGGGTTTGTGAAAGCTTACCTGCTGAACTGACTTTAACCATACGCTCTCCACCTTGGCTAACATTTTTTAATAAGGGCTGGTCAACAATTATTTTCTTCTTCTCCCAGCGCCCAGAAAATAAAGCCAAATAATTTTTTTTAACACCATCACCTCGAAAATATTCATGTAATGTACGCAATGCGCTACGCTTTTTGGCAATAATCAAACACCCCGAAGTGTCCCTATCCAGACGATGTACTAATTCCAGAAATCGACTTTCTGGACGTAATTCTCGCAAGGTCTCAATCACGCCTGAATTGATACCTGAACCGCCATGGACTGCAAACCTCGCCGGTTTATTAATCACTAAAATAGCATCATCCTCAAATAAGATACCTCGAAGCAAACTGGCCTTAAGAAAACCAGGCGCTGATATTACCTCTCTTGGCTCTGCTACCCTGACAGGAGGAACTCTTACTATATCTCCTTGCACCAACTTCCGCTTAGCATCACAGCGCCCTTTGTTTATCCGCACTTCACCCTTACGGATAATACGATAAATTCGACTTTTGGGTACGCCTTTTAATAATTTTATTAGAAAATTATCTATTCTCTGCCCTTCAAGCGCGTCGGTAATTTCAAGAAACTGAACTTTAGGTTTGCTATTTTCTTCTGATTTCATCAGTACATAATAGTAGAAATTAGACCTGCATACTATAAGATAATTACATTAATCACTATAACAGGTTATAATTTACGTGTTATAGACCTGAAAATTTAAGGTGTCTATAAATGGCACTAAGTAACTCGATCAAGAAACAGTTATACTAACGACTCTTTTACAGAGGATGTTACTCAAAATTAATAGAGTTAGTGCTAAAACAATTTTTGGGTTTTTTCGCTCTACCCATGATGAGCGATACTCGACCTGATAAAGGCCGAACGATACGAAAAGACTGCTTTTTGTCTTTCAATCTCTGTTGAATATGTTAAAACAAGACACCAGTAGAGCGCTAACTCTCATGTTAGCAATGCTCCTGAACATGTGTTAATAACATAACAGCGTAGATGTACTGGATTGAAAGCCAACATATAAATTAGATATTGTATAAATTCAGCATCAATTTATTTGTTATTTTGTTATAAGCATTGAGACTTTTGTTCATTTTTCTATAAGCCATTTCTAAGTTAATTACTTAACTATATAAATGCACATAACTGATATGTTTAAGAATATGAATCAAGAGTCCTTATTTAGCTCCGTTATTTCTTTCTTCATGAAACGATAACACTAACAATAAAACAATAGTATGCGTATCTTCAGCACGGAAAATTAGGGTCAAATAAGGATTAATAAATGAAAAGAATGCTTATCAACGCAACGCAGCCTGAAGAACTGCGTGTTGCATTGGTAGATGGTCAAAATCTATACGATTTTGACATAGAACACCCTTCACAAGAACAAAAAAAATCTAATATATACAAAGGTATTATCACTCGTATTGAGCCAAGCCTAGAAGCGGCTTTTGTCAATTACGGTGTTGATAAACATGGTTTTTTACCTCTAAAGGAAGTTGCCCCAAGCGCGGTCTACTCAGATGACCCAAACCTCAGCCGTCAAAAAATAAAAGATCTTTTAAAAGAAGGCCAAGAAGTCATTGTCCAGATTGAAAAAGAAGAGCGCGGCAATAAAGGTGCTGCCCTGACAACCTACATTAGTCTGGCTGGAACTTACCTTGTATTAATGCCGAACAGCCCCAAAGCAGGTGGAATTTCACGCCGCATTGAAGGCGAAACACGTAATGAATTACGTGAAGCAATGGCCGGGTTAGAAACGCCGGAAGATATGGGTCTAATCGTACGGACAGCAGGCTGCGGAAAAAGCACTGAAGAGTTGCAATGGGATTTAAACTATCTACTGCAATTATGGGAGGCAATAGATCGCTCCTCTAAAGAACAAAGCAACCCATTTCTAATTTTTCAGGAAAGTAACGTCATCATTCGCGCATTACGAGATCATTTACGCGCTGATATTGATGAAATTCTAATAGATAAAGAATCATCCTTTAAACTGGTGCATAGCTTCTTAAAACAGGTTATGCCACACTACCTAAGTAAAGCCAAGTTATATAGTGATGCCGTTCCTCTCTTTAACCGCTACCAGATTGAATCTCAGATTGAAACAGCCTATAGTCGTGAAGTTGCGCTCCCTTCTGGTGGTGAACTCGTCATAGATCATACTGAGGCATTGACCTCAATTGACATCAACTCAGCTCGGGCAACAAAAGGAAGTGATATTGAAGAAACGGCTTTCAATACCAACCTCGAAGCGGCCGATGAAATTGCACGCCAATTAAGATTACGAGATTTAGGCGGACTATTTGTAATTGATTTTATCGATATGCTAGCCAATAAAAACCAGCGAACTGTCGAAAATCGACTACGTGATGCATTAAAAATTGATCGCGCCCGCATCCAGACCAGTCGTATTTCACGCTTTGGTTTGCTAGAAATGTCTCGCCAACGCATACGACCGTCATTAGGTGATACGACACAACTCACTTGCCCTCGCTGTAACGGCCAAGGTGAAATCCGCAATGTTGAGTCTGTTGCCTTATCTGTATTGCGCATCCTTGAAGAAGAAGCCATGAAAAATGGCACAGACAAAGTTGTTGCACACTTACCTATCGAATGCGCCACTTTCTTACTAAACGAAAAACGCCCATCAATAGATCAAATTGAAGAACGCTTACAGGTGCGCATTATCGTGTTGCCTAGCAAGCATTTAGAAACACCTGCCTACGACATAGAGCGTATTAAACAAAAAGATGAGGATGACTCTGCTGAGTGCGCAAGTTACACTCAGCTTAAAGCTGAAGAGATCATTGCCCCTGAGTTTGCCAAGGAATCTGCAACCAAGACCCAGCAAGCGGTTATTAAAGAGTTCTTACCTGATGCCCCGGCACCTGTACAAAACAAAAAAACATCGGCCACTTTAATTAGTCGCTTCTGGAATAAACTGGTCGGCACGACTGGAGAAACCGAAACCAGCGCTGAAAAGAGTGCACAACCAGAAAAAAGCCGTAACGAAAAACCTGAAAATAATCGTAGAAACCAGAATAATCGCAGAAACCGAAACAATAAAAACAACAACAACCGTGATCGTACCAAACCACTGAACACTAAATCAGGTGAACAAAAGAAACCACAAAACGATCCTCAGGCACAAAGCTCAAAAGAGCAGCCAGTAGAAAACAACAATGAAACCACGGAAAGCAAGCCAAAAAACCAGCAAAGAAAACCAAATCGTCGGGGTTATAATAGAAAACCAAGAGCCCCTAAAGAAACAACACAAAATAGTAATAATGTAGAACAAGCCCCAGCCAAAAATAGCACCCCTCATCAACAACAGGAAGCAAAAGGGACGACAAACTACAATAAAAATACTGAAACTCAGTCTTACGCAGCTAATTACCAAAAAACAATTGCCAGCAATCAAAGCACTGAAGCAACCCCATCAGCTGATAAGCAGGCAGAAAAAACCGAGGACTAGGAAACTCACCTAAAATGACTTAAGGAATCAGGCCCTATCATTATCCGAAACTATATATTCTGTAGGGCGTACTGAGGAATAAAGCGCACCATTGCGTGTGATGCACTTCGTTCCTCAGCACATCCTACAAGCTCGGGTTTTATTTAATTCCCATTCCTAATCATCTGCTTAAGAGATGTTTTGCTGGCTTGGGCAATCCTATCAACTCTCAGTCTTAATAATCCATCATTTGCAAGCGTATGCTTTAGTCTCGCTAGGACTTTGCAGAGTTAAAGCA
>CAYZUM010000092.1:0-9912 GCA_964481455.1 uncultured Methylomonas sp.
AGACAAACAAAAATCCTGCGCAATATGGGTAGTTTATTTATTGCGTGTTACCTAAGATAGGAGCAGTCTTCGGCTACGAAATAAAAAAAGGTTATTCGAAGTCGCGGCTGAAGACCGCTCCTACAACTTGTTGCAGATTGATAGGCCTTCACTTGAAATTAAACCTCTCTTTATGAAAAATTTACAACGATTATTGCAGGTAATGGAGCAATTAAGAGCACCGGAAACTGGGTGTTCATGGGATCTAAAACAGGATTTTACAAGCCTTATACCATATACGCTGGAAGAAGCTTATGAAGTTGTCGATGCAATAGAGCGTGATGATATGCAAGGCTTGAAAGGTGAATTGGGCGACCTGCTTTTTCAAGTTGTCTTTCATTCTCAGCTTGCAACAGAAAAAGGGTTATTCGATTTTGAGCAAGTCGCAGCAAGTATTGCTGATAAGTTAGTGCATAGGCATCCACATGTTTTTTCTGATGTTGTATATGCCAATGAAGCAGAACAAAAAAAGGCATGGGAAGCCCTTAAAGACGCGGAAAAAGCAAAAAAAGAAGCTGATAATTATACTATATTATCAGGTGTTGCCAAGAATTTACCTGCACTTGTTCAGTGCCAGAAAATTCAGGACCGAGCTGCAAATCATGGTTTTGACTGGCCTGAAATTGATCCTGTCTTTGATAAAGTTCTGGAAGAACTTGATGAAGTTAAAGAGGCCTGGGAGTCAGGTGATCAGCAACATATTGAAGAAGAGATTGGTGACTTACTTTTAGTGAGTGTTAATCTGGCTCGTCATATGGGTGTTAATCCCGAGCAGGCGCTCAAAAAAAGTACGCAGAAATTTACCCGTCGCTTTGAATATATTGAAGATAAAGTGACTCGATCAGGGCGAGAAGTTAAAAAAGTAGATCTTATAGAATTAGATAATTTATGGGATGAGGCTAAAGTGGTCCTGAAAAAAAATAATATCTAGAATAAATCCGTGTGGTTTCTTTGATCATCTAGGTAGGAGCGGTCTTCAGCCGCGAAATAGAATAATCCTGTTCTATTTCGCGGCTGAAGACCGCTCCTATAATTGCACTTCGAATCTATCACTGAAAAAATTACTACACAAGAGAAAAAATTAAAAAATGACAACATTTAATAACGTAACAGTCGTTAAAAAAGCTAATATTTATTTTGCTGGGCAAGTCAGTAGCCGTACTATTCAATTTGCAGATGGCACAGAAAAAACATTAGGACTGATGCTTCCCGGTGAGTATACTTTTAACACTGCTGCTAAAGAATTAATGGAAATTATGGCGGGTGACCTGGACGTTTTATTGCCAGAAACAGAACAATGGCAAACGATTAAGGCAGGAGAGTCATTCGAAGTACCTGCTAATTCACAGTTTGAACTTAAAATTAAAACACCGACAGATTACTGTTGTTCCTATTTCAATTAAAAAGATGTCAGAATCACGTATTGAAGCGATAGAAACAAAATTAGCTTATCAGGAAGATACTATTGCACAATTAAATGATGTTGTGTGTAGGCAGCAGAATCAAATAGATGCTCTGGAAAGGCTCACTCAACAACTGTTAACGCGTGTTCGCGATCTATCAGACGTGTCGACACAAGCAGGCGGCGCATATGTGGAGGCTGACGAGCGACCTCCGCATTATTAATTTGGGAATGTTCACGTAAGAAATTGAGTAACTGTAGGTGCTAATTCATTCGGCTACCCCCTTAATACGGGACAGTTTGAAACCTGAATCACTAAACTAATTCTTGGAAGACAGATGTAATATGAACTCCTCCAGAGGTTTATTTTACTGGTTTCCCGTCTTAAGTTGGTAGCCATTCACTCCTATGGTATGAATTAGCTAACAGCTCTGCTGTGAGAAGTCTCAGTAAGGAGAGTTTATTTGTTATGCATTCCCAAATAGAGTTTGAGAATGTATGTTGTTACACATAGGGAGCTGGAAATAACTTAAGCAAGATTAAAAATCTGTAGGATGGACAAAGCGATAGCGTGCCCATCAAGCTACCCCAGATAGAACTGACGGCTGTTATATAAAGATGGGCACGAAAAGACCTTTGCCCATCCTACACGTTACTCATATTATTTCGTGCATGCTCCTAAGTAGCCATTTGCTCTATGAAGTAGATACATGCAATGACCGCCCAGTGAGCGTTAATGCACTTTCATGTATGGCTTCAGATATGGTCGGATGAGCATGTATCGTACGTGCTAAATCTTCGGCTGTTGCTGAAAATTCCATCGCCAGAACTGCTTCTGCAATTAATTCTGATGCAAAAGAGCCGATAATATGCACACCTAAAATAATATCAGTATCCGCCTGCATAATCATTTTGACCATGCCTTCAGTTGTCCCCATGATTTTAGAACGACTGGTGGCACTAAAAGGAACGCAGGTGGTTTTTATATTCTCGCCGATAGCTAACAGGTCTTGTTCCGTTTGTCCTACCCAGGCAATTTCAGGATCAGTATAGATAACATTGGGAATAGTATGATAATTTATAGGGGATTGTTGCTCAGCAATATGTTCAGCAACAAAAATACCTTCTTCAACACCTTTATGCGCAAGCATCGGTCCCGATAGCGTCAAGTCTCCGATAGCATATACACCCGGGAGGGTAGTGCAGCAACTTTCATCAACATGAACAAAGCCTTCTTCGTCAAGTAATAAATCTGCAGAAGCGGCAATCAGTGTTTCTGTATTGGGTTTCCTGCCAGATGCAACCACCAGTTTTTCAAAAAAGCATTGATGCTGCCCGTCATTGTCTTCGTATTCTACGCTTACTTGATTATCAATAACGTTAGTCGAAGTAACACGCGCGCCCAAACGTATATCCATACCTTGTTTGCTGTAGAGCTTAAATGCTTCATCTGATATTTCCTGATCAGCCATTGTCATAAACGATTCTTGTGCTTCTAGCAGGATCACGTTTGTACCTAATTTATTCCAGATACCGGCAAGTTCAATACCAATAGCGCCTGCACCGATAATACCAAGTGTTTTAGGGGCACTTTGTAGGTTTAGTGCGCTTTGAATATCAATGATGAATTCATTATCGATAGGAGCAAAGCCTAATTCAACCGAGCTTGAACCTGCTGCCAGGATGATTTTTTCCGCAGTAATGACTTTGGGTAAGCCATCACTAAAGGGTGTGATTTCCACTCGGTTGGGGTTAACAAGCTGGGCATGCGCACGCATTGTTTCTACTTTATTATCAGCAAATATTTTTTCCACTTGTTGATTGAGTGCAGCAACAATGGATTCTTTTCTTTTTTGCATGCGAGGAACGTCTATCTGAATATTATTCGCACTAATACCATGATCCTCAATGCCATGATTAAGCAGATTAAATAATTTTGCTGACTCAAGTAAGGCAACAGCAGAAATACAGCCTCCATTGACATAGTTTCCACCGAAGCATGGAGAGGATTCTTCCGGATTCCAATTATCAATGCAGGCAGTTTTTAAACCTAGCTGGGTGGCGCGTGTCGCTGCAACGTATCCTGCGGGACCTGCACCGATAACAATAACATCGAAATCATAGCTTGTATGAGACATAAGATTGTCCTACTTTAAATATTAAGCAATAAATGTGCAGGCGATTCCAGACCTTCTTTTATTGCGACAAGAAATTGTACTGCGTCTCGTCCATCAACCAGGCGATGATCATACGATAGCGCAAGATACATGACTGGGCGAATAACAATTTCTCCATGTTCAACAACAGGGCGCTCGGTAATGGCATGCATCCCCAGAATGGCACATTGAGGGGGGTTAAGAATAGGCGTGGATAACATAGATCCAAAAATACCACCATTGGTAATGGTAAATGTTCCTCCATTTAACTCTTCATAAGACAAGGTTCCAGCTTTAGATTTTGCCCCGAAATCAACGATATTCTTTTCTATCCCAGCGAAGTCGAGTTGATCTGCATCTCGTAAAACCGGCACAATCAAGCCACGAGGTGATGCAACTGCAATGCCGATATCATAATAGCCATGATAAATAATATCTTCACCATCTATAGAGGCATTGATGGCCGGAAAGCGTTTAAGTGCTTCTATTGAAGCTTTAATAAAAAAGGACATAAAGCCTAATTTAACATCGTGTTTAGCAATAAAGCGATCTTGATATTGCTTACGCAAGTCAATAACACTTTGCATGTTAACCTCATTAAAGGTGGTTAACATAGCGGCATTTTGTTGCGCTTGCAGTAAACGTTCAGCCACTTTAGCTCGCAAGCGTGTCATGGGAACGCGTTGTTCAGGTCTTAGGTTATTGCCCTTTAAGGTGTCAGCTATACTGCTAACAGCACTGGGTGCCGGTGTCGGTGTGATTTCTACAACGGCTTGAGCGCTACTCGCTTTAGCTGGCTCGGGTGTATTTCTTTTTGTCAAATAATCTTGCACGTCGGCTTTCGTAAGTCGTCCGCCTTTTCCGGAGCCTGAAATCAGACTGGGATCCAGGTCATTTTCAAAGATAATACGGCGTACAGCGGGGCTAAGTGGGATATCACTCTTTACATCACTTGTCTTTGATTCGGGGACTGTTTTTTGAGCTACAGGATCAGAATCGGTATTGATAGTGGTGAGTAAGTCACCATTAGTAACAATGCTCCCATCCTGAGCAATGATTTCACCAAGAATACCCGATACAGGGGCAGGGACTTCAAGAACCACTTTATCCGTTTCCAGATCAACTAGATTGTCATCTTTCTGTATTGTATCGCCAGGTTGTTTATGCCATGTGATTAATGTTGCATCTGCAACTGATTCGGGTAGTGCTGGAACGCGTATTTCAATGCTCATAATATTTTCCTTGCAGAAGCTTTCTGGCCGTATAATGCCATTTCTACGACTTCTTTTTGTTGTTCTATATGTTTAGCTAAACTTCCAACTGCAGGTGAAGCAGATGCGGGTCGACCACAATATACCAGAGCCAGTTTATCGGGTTTAAAGTGAGTAAAATTATGTCGTGACTGGTACCAGGCACCCTGATTTTGGGGCTCTTCCTGGCACCAGACAATCGTGTCTACATTGGGATATTTTTCAATTTCTGCTGTATAGTTCTTGCCAGGAAAGGGGTAAAGTTGCTCAATACGGATAATAGCAACATTTTCAGGATTGTTTTGCGTACGCGCCTCAAGTAAATCATAATATACTTTTCCAGAGCAAAGTACTAACCGGGTGACCCTTTTTGCCTCTATACTGGGATCAGTTTCGGAAATAATAGTCTGGAAATTCCCCTCTACTAAATCTTCCAGAGTGGACACGGCCGCTTTATGCCGCAATAGGCTTTTGGGAGACATAACGATAAGTGGCTTACGATAAGTTCTTATCACCTGTCTACGTAACAAATGAAATATTTGAGCCGGAGTAGAGGGCACACAAACTTGTATGTTCTGATCCGCACAGAGTTGTAAGTATCGCTCTAATCGTGCTGATGAATGCTCGGGGCCCTGACCTTCAAGGCCATGAGGTAGTAACATGACTAAGCCTGTTAAGCGCCCCCATTTACTTTCACCAGAACTAATAAATTGATCTATTAATACTTGCGCACCATTGGCAAAATCACCGAATTGAGCCTCCCAGATGCACAAGGTCTCCGGTACGGTAGAGCTGTATCCATATTCAAAGCCTAATACGCCAGCTTCAGAAAGAATGGAGTCATAAACCTGAGCATTACCCTGTTTTATATCAAGGTGTTTTATCGGAATATAGGACTCCCCATTGAGTTGATTATGCAGGATAATATGCCGATGAAAAAAAGTGCCCCGGCCAACATCCTGTCCCACTAAACGAACGTTATACTGATCCATCAGCAATGTGGCGTAGGCCATGTTTTCAGCAAAGCCCCAGTCTATTGGCATGGCGCCTGCTGCCATTTTTCGCCGGTTTTCCAGGATTTTTGTGACGCGGGCATGTAATTCAAACCCTGGTGGTAAGCGTTGTGACTGATTATTACAAAAACGAATTCGTTCTAAAGGAACATGGGTATCACAGGGAGAGTCCCAATGCTGGCCAACATACTTATCCCAAAGTTTAGAATAGGAATAGTTAGTTTCAATAATAGGACGAGAAACAGATTTTCCAGCATCTAGCAAATCTTGATAAGATTGTTCCATATCAAGTACCTGTTGCTCGGTTAAGGTTTCTTGCTGAACCAGTTTAGCGGCATAGAGTGTACAGGTAGTGTCTAATGCATTTATTTTTTTGTACATCATCGGCTGTGTAGTCGATGGTTCATCTGCTTCATTATGGCCGCGGCGACGATAGCAAATCAGGTCAATGACAACATCTTTATTAAAGGTAGCTCGATAATCAAGCGCTAGTTGAGTCACAAAGAGTACTGCTTCAGGGTCATCTCCATTAACATGAAACACGGGGGCTTGAATCATATTGGCAACATCAGTGCAATATAAAGTAGAGCGTGCATCAAATGGATCGCTGGTAGTGAAACCAATTTGATTATTAATGACGATATGTACAGTGCCACCTGTTGCAAAGGCGCGAGTTTGCGCCATATTCAGGGTTTCCATGACGATACCTTGCCCGGCAAATGCTGCATCACCATGAATAAGAATAGGAATGACAGTATTAGAACGATCCTTTCCATACCTATCCTGGCGTGCTTTTACCGTACCTTCTACGACAGGGTTAATAATTTCCAGATGAGAAGGGTTGAAGGCCATTGTCACATGCGCAATATCGCCCCCTTCGGTCTGCATATTAGATGAAAACCCCATATGATATTTAACATCCCCGGTAATAACGCCTCGATCAGCCGATGCAGTCCCTTTAAATTCACTAAAAAGTTGCGCTGGGCTTTTTCCTAAAATATTAATCAGTACATTTAGGCGTCCCCTGTGGGCCATACCGATAACCAGTTCTTTGGTTTTATACTTACCTGAACGCTGGATAATTTCATCCAGAATAGGGATAAGGCACTCTCCCCCTTCAAGCGAAAAACGTTTCTGGCCGACAAAATTACGATGTAGGTATTTTTCAATACCTTCAGCCGCTATTAATTGCTCTAATAGCCAGATTCTTTTTTTATTATCAAGGTTTTTACCGGGCTTAGAGCCTTCCAGACGATTTTTAATCCAGCGCTTAGTATCAGCATCGAATATATGCATATATTCTGTCCCGATATTGCCACAATAAATTTCTTTAAGAGTCGAAATGATCTCTTTTAAGGGTAACCGGTCTACTCCGTAAAGTGTGCCAGTATCAAATAAAGTATCTAGGTCTGGCTCGGATAAACCATAATAATTTGGGTCAAGGTCTGGGACAGCTCGATGGATAGTGCCTAGTGGATTATTGGTTGCCATTTCGTGCCCATGAGAACGGAAATGATTAATCAGGCGTGCAACAGAAGATTGCTTTTTGACACTTTCTTCGGTAAAACCTTGCAATTTCGCAATACGGGAAGAATTAGATAAAGCAAGCTGGGCGAATCGTTCTATGACAGGGCTATGTGCAATATCTCGCTTATTGTGTTTCTGGGGTAATTGCGAAAATTTTTCCCGCCAGGATTGTTCTACCGAATCGGGGTCTTCTAGAAATTTTTCGTATAATTCTTCTATATAAGGTGCATTACTTCCATATAGAGCAGAGGTATCTTGAAAAAATTGAAGCAAGTTACTCATGAAAAAGTCCAGTTTAGCGTACAGGTTATGATATCTTAGGCTGTTAGACCTATGTTATCAAGAAAATATAGCTAAGTGGAAGTGTTAGCCTATAAAAAGTAAAAGTGCTTGATTATTGATGGGTGATAAGTTGCGTAACAAATTACTAAAAAAATACAATACTCAGGGGTAGAGAGTTGAATTAAATCAGAAATGATCGTAATATTGAATGCTATCTTGATTGAGACTGGGTGTGCATCCCGTTTGTTAAATTTAATATAACAGTGTTAAATGTTGCATTGGTACCCCCCTTAGCTGGCTATTGGAAACGGGGGGAATGATGACTAATTTAAGACAGTGCATACAACAGGAGTGACAGGTTTTCGCTATGTCCGAATCAGCAATAGCTAAAGCTTTTGTACTCCTGCATAATAAGGCAATCCCTTATTGCACATCTTAAATTGGTCGCTAAAATGATAACTATAAAAAAACTAAGTCTGGCCTTGTTCTTTATATCGACCCTTACTTCGGCTGGAGTAGTCTATTCAGCGATCGAAGGTACAAACCAATTACGTATGCAAACAGGTGTTTCTAAAAGAACGGGGGAAACAGCATTTTCGTACCTTGTTTCCTGGCGTAAAGGGGATGAGCAATTGCGGGATATCAATGGGCTCATGTTTGTTAATGGAACAAGCACGCCATCGCCTTCATCCGATGTTGACATAGCTTATAAGATTACAAAGGCATTGAATGCTGCAGTGGTTACCAGAACGCCTCTTGATCGAGGTGCTATCGCAAAAAATAAAAAATCTGAGGTTATTGTCAGCAATAAGGCAGGGTTTGAATTAACCAGAATTACCACTAGAGATTACAGTAACCAGGCATTGAAATATTCTATCCCAGATAAAAGCTTTAAAGCTGCATCGACTGGAATCGCCATTGATATTGTTTATTCAGCAGCTGTTGAATACATTGCTGGTTTTTCGACTGCAGTAAAACAAGAAACAGCAGGAGGCTATGTGAGCATTAGCATAGATAATAATGCACCGATAAAAATAATAACAGACAGTAAGACGACAAAAGAAATAGAGAAAGAACTGGTAAATGCCTTAGGTTCAATTGCAAGTTATTCTTCGACGCCTATTTATCCCAATTTTGTCCAGATCAGATCTAAAAACTACAAGACTTTTGATGGTGGAGAGATACAGATACCTTTTTTAGGTGCAAGGTCGATTACCATCGATGTGAATGATTCTGGCCTAGGTGTGTTAACTAAATTTGTCTTCACCAGCGTTAAGCAACCCGTTAATGTCATGAATAAAGTACCTTATATTATTGGTTTATTACTAGCGGGGGGTTTTGGTTATTTATTTTGGAAACAGAAAAAATCTGTTGTATCAGGCTAACAAGTTGAACATGAAAGTAGTTCATACTTTTACCTGATTACGTACAACTCACAGCCATATTAAGGAATGTGAATTTTAAAACTCGTGCATTTGGCTTGTCTTTTTGTCCGTATTCCTTGTTGCGGAAATCGTTACGTAGCTAGCTATTCGCCTGTTTCCACGCCTCGAATACAAACAAAAACCCTACGTCAAATGCACAAGTTATTTTATTTCCATTCCTAAAATAAATTTTAAATATGAGTATGTTAAGAGTCTCGCCATTCCCGAAGTCTTTTATCGGGAATCTTTGCTTAATCCATGGGATTTCTGCTAAAGCTTGTGCCAACGCTTGACTGGGTAGCATGCAGGAATTACGTATATAGCTGAGAGCTATGGGTAATCAGGTACTTTTAAGGTAACGCGCAATAAACAATAAATAAACGACCATATGATCCGGGATACTTGTGGCTCTTTTCCTTTTGGCGTGACGGTAAAAAAATAATAATCAATAAGTTATATAGTATCCTACATTCCGCACCCCAAATTAACCATCTCCTGAATATAATTTCTCATATTTTTCGCCTAACACTCGATGTTCCAGTTTTCAGCTATATCTGGGCTTGAATGCACCTATATTTTGTTGCAATAAAAGTTAGTGCATTGATTTTAAAGGTAAACTTAATTTTATCGAAATCAAAAATAGATAATAAAATCAACATACTACAAAAACTGGAACATCGAGTAACAGGCTTAGTAACAGAATATGGTGAGAATTCATATTTAAAACAATGACTTGAGAGTCTGTCAACAGTAAGAGATGTATGCCACTAAAAAACTGAAATACCCAGCGTGCAGTTGGATTGCTGATGTCATGCCCTT
>CAYZUM010000093.1:0-9897 GCA_964481455.1 uncultured Methylomonas sp.
CGAACAAAAAGACAAGTCAGAATGCACAAGTTATTTGATTCCCATTCCTATGCAACAAGCGCAATACAAAATAGCAATACTGAATGAAGACTACTGCTGGACGGGGTATTCAGTCCGTCCATAACGTTTATCATCACTAACGCATTCAACATAAGGAATGAGCACGAAATAACGTAAGCAAGTTACAATCCTTGTAGGATGGGCAAAGCGACAGCGTTCCCATCAAGGCTATACCAGACAGGTTAAAGGCTGTACACTATAAAGATGGGCACGAAAAAGACCTTTGCCCATCCTACCGTTGCTCATATTATTTCATACACGTTCCTAAGTCCTATTAATCAATAGATAAATTTATCCCATTGGTCACTTGTTCAAACTCCCTGCCAGACAAAATATACCCATGTGCATCAAACTATAAAGGTTTGATACGGGAAAAATACTCCGCCTTGCGAATGAATTCGCACCACCAGATGCCGCCATACGATGGATAACACTACCTTTTAAAAACGCGGCCAATATAAGGTTTATAATACCGATAGTGAGACTTAACACTGGCTAAAAAACCTGCCTCTCCAAAATATTGGCTAATTAACCGTCTCAATTGTCGTCTAATGGCCATCATTCTTCCCTTGATATAGACATGAATGGCAGAACTGATCAATGTGTCTATCACCCCTATGATCCATTCATAGCTTACCTTCAACCAGACAAACCCCATCAATTGAGGCTTGGTTAAATCAAACAGCCAAAAGGTAAAAGCTGCAATCGGGATTTTCAACCCATAAACAAGAATTCCGGTAAAAACATCCCCTCCAATAAAATAATAAGCTGCCAGTAGCCCCATGGCTTCAGCCACTAGTAAAATGACAATAAAGACTACCAGTAAAAGAGACTTGTTCAGCCCCAAGAAATACTTTTTAAGAGGCTCAATTGCGATAAGACGTTTAAAGTATTGATAAATCGGTTTGGCAAAAACATTCCAGATCAATTCTTCAAAAAAGATGTATCCAATCACCAGAATACTTTCAAATGTTTTAACAACAAACGATTTAACTTTAGACTTATTTATTTTTAGAGTTTTCATATTGCTTGGTTTAAGTGAAGTTAAGCATAATCACGCATGTGTACTTTGCAAGTTAAAAAGAGTTTTTCAAATATCCCCGACTCCCCTTCTTGCCAATGAGGGAAACTGAATGGTTACTAAACAATATACCTGAAAATAATCATCAAATGTTCCCTTATGCATAAGGGAGATGGAAATTAATAATCATCTAATTTTTAAAGCTGATAAGCTAGTTTAAGTGATATTTCTAGAGTGTTTTGGGCACCCTGTCAAATACTTGTGCGAAATACGGAACATATAGAAACTGTAGAGCGGACTAAAGTCTGCTCTACGCCCCACAAGTGTGTATCACTCCGTCTTTAATTCAAAGCTGATGTGCGATTACGTGTCATCATGATAATGAAGGATACCTGGTTTTGGGTGATTATATTTTTCCATTTCTCTAAGCCATTACGGCACAAATTCAAAGGCTCCTATCTCTAACTTTCCATGAACAGGTCGAAGTTGTGTCGCCCTAGGATGAACATACTGGTATCCCGGATTGAGCATAAACCCGTTTTTGGCCACCCCAGGTGCCACTCCCTGATTAATAAGCTGCTGCATTGATGGCTTTAAGCGATAATCAAAACCGTCAATATTAATAAAATCGGCTTCTAATAGGTGGCTGTTATTACCTTGGCTCCCATCGTAACGACCTTGTTCATCAGCTTTCTGAATCATTTTTCCCGGGCCAACAAATAAATTATTGACTAAAATTGTTGATCCCACACCATGATTTCTAATAAAGATAGAGTCCTTTGCTGAATTAACAAGGGTATTATTAACAACATACATGAATGATAAGACATTATCCCTGTTTCTTTCTGCGGCAAAAGACAATAGCGTAAAGTTATCATTGTTACTGTTTTGATGAAATATATTGCCAATAATATAAGCATTACCCCCATTCGGTAGATCCAGTAGATAACTTGAGCCTAGTTTTTCGTCAGTGATTCTATTATAAAGAATGTAATTTTCATGAGCCCGCGACTTAACATTATGGCCAGTCTCAGCATCATGAATATAACTACCGCGTAAGGTAAATTTTGCTATTTCACCGATGTATATATTATGCCCTAGGCTTTGATGTGTTTTATAATCAACGGTATTATGGTTAAACTCGGAATTTTCAATAAGGATTTCACTTGTGGGGTTTTTCCCCGTTAATATCCCCATCTCATTATCATGAAAGTGACAATGACGCAGTGTTAAGTTGCTACCTTCCATACGAATACCTGCGCCATTTCTGGAAGGCGCTTTAGCACCCGAAAATTCAATATGTTCAATGACGACATTATTGCCTTTAATCACCCAGATGGCTTTACGTTGAGATAATTTGCCATTGGCTTTCAAATGCACTATTCCACCGACACCTCGAATAGTGATATTGTTTTGATTCCAGACAGTCACATCTCCTGAATATTCCCCTGCTTCTATTTCAACAATCGAACCATCCGAAGCAAGCCGCGAAATATCACTAGGGGTTCTAAACATAGACGATGGACCCGCTTTAAAAATTTGATTCCGATGAATTTTAGAGTATTCAATGGACGATTTTAAACGCCCATTCTTTCTGCTCTGCCTCTGGTTTTGCTTAACCTCAATTGAGGTAATCTCCTTTGCATCAACCGTTAAAATATCGGTTTGATCATTATTAAGCCGAACAAATCTATCCGCATAAACGCTGTGACTAAAACTCAACACCAGGAACCCACAGCAAATATATTTTGCCATCAGTTTCATAAAAACACCATATCCTTAAGCTGACGGCCTATACTATCAACTCTTTTCATACCATTTTCTGCTGCACGGCCTCAAATACGCTTTTAAAAACATTCCCCTCTTCGGTATAAAATTGATCTGCATCCGTCTCCCTTCTTAACCAGGTAAATTGCCGCTTCGCTAATTGCCGTGTCGCAGCGATACCTTTCTCCTGCATCGCCTGGTAATCCATTTCCCCCTGCAGATAAGACCAAATTTGCCGATAACCGACAGCTCGCATGGCCGGCATATGTTCCGTTAAATCACCACGTTGATATAAACGCTCTACTTCTGCAACAAAACCTTGTTGTAACATGCGCTTAAAACGTTGGGCAATTTTTTCGTGTAATATTGCTCTGTCACGCGGCGCAATAATCACTTTAATTTTCTGATAAGGAATGTCTTCAACTTTTGCTTCAGCATGCAACTGAGTCATTGATGTGCCTGTTAGCCTATACACTTCTAATGCACGCTGTACTCGCTGAGGATCATTTGGATGTATCCGCGCCGCCGCGACAGGATCAACAAGCTCTAGCTTTTGGTGCATCGCAAGCTTACCAATGTCGGCTGCCTCTGCGTCTAATTGTGCCCGTATGCCAGCATCCGCTGTTGGTAGCTGGGCAAGTCCATAGTACAAGGCATTAAAATAAAGCAAGGTACCACCGGTTAATATCGGCACTTTTCCCCGGGCCGTGATGTCTGCCATTATATTTAATGCTTGCTGCCTAAAAGCACCGGTCGAAAACCTTTCCGCTGGGTCTAAAATATCAATCAGATGATGCGGAATTCCCGCCCTTTCTTCCTGGGTCGGTTTTGCCGTACCAATATCCATCTCTTTAAAAACCAATGCGGAATCAACACTAATAATTTCGGCATTGAGTTGCTGCGCGAGCTTTACTGATAATGCAGTTTTTCCTGAGGCGGTCGGGCCCATCAGGAAAATTGCAGGGGGAGCTTTAGCCACTGTCATACTTATTTCACTGCCCCCTTAAAAACAACTTATCCAGTTCCTTTTTACTCAACTCGACCCAGGTTGGTCTGCCATGATTACACTGACCACTACGCTCGGTTTTTTCCATATCTCTCAGTAAGGCATCCATTTCAGGCACTGTTAAACGCCGATTTGCTCTGACTGAACCATGACAGGCGATGCTAGACAATATTTCATTACACTGCTCTTCAACCCGTTGGCTCATACCATGCTCGATAATATCGGCTAAGACATCCTTTACTAATGTCGCGATATCCACGCCAGATAATAAAGCAGGTATGGTCCTCACCACAATCAACTCTTCGCCCATTCGATTCAACTCCAGCCCTAGATTCATAAAGAAAGCTTGCTGGTCATCGGCTAAATCAGCCTCAGCACTACTTACCTGTATTTGTATCGGCAATAATAAGGGTTGTGAGGGAACCTCACCTTGATGATATTGGCGTTTAAAACTCTCATAAGTCACACGCTCATGTGCCGCATGGGCATCCACTAGAATAATTCCGTTCTGCGTTTCCGACAAAATATACACACCATGCAAATGTGCAACAGCGTAACCTAACGGTGGCGTAATATCAGCCTTAGGTAAATTAACGACAGGGGGTTCTTGAATGTTTAAGGTATTACCTGGAGTAACCAGTTTTGTATACGCTTCAATCTGAGCATCAACATCCAGCGGTAATGACGACTGGCGTGGCGCAGCTGAAGGCTGGTAACTCTGTCGGGCAACTGGTTTGCTCTCTGCCGCAGGCAAAGGCTGAAAATCCACAACTTTTGGCACATCACCCCGTGTTTCTGCAACAGGCGCATCACTTTCGGAGTGAGTCTCTGTTGTCGGTGTCTCAGGGCGTACATCAGCCAGAGAGCGATGCAGGGCTTTAAACAAAAAATCATGTACGGTACGTCCTTCACGAAAACGTACCTCCAGCTTTTGTGGGTGCGCATTCACATCAACCAGTTCTGGATCTAATTCTAAATATAAAACATACACAGGGTGTCGGCCATGAAACAAGACATCTTGATAGGCTTGCTTAACCGCATGTGTTACCAGACGATCTTTGATCAATCGGCCATTGACATAAAAATACTGCATATCCTGTTGACTACGCGAAAAAGTTGGCAGCCCTACCCAGCCATAGAGACGCATGCCCGACGCATTAAACTCAACACTAACCGAATTATCTAAAAAGGAACTGCCAAAAACATGGGCAACGCGTTGCTCTTGTTCAGCTTCGCTCGACGCTTGTTTAAAGTTGAATATTTCACGTTGATTATGCTTAAGCTCAAAGGCAATATCGAAACGACTAAGTGCCATACGTTTAAACAACGTATCAATATGCACAAATTCTGTTTTATCTGTTTTTAAGAACTTGCGTCGCGCGGGGGTGTTATAAAACAAATCACAGACTTCAATCGTTGTCCCTAGTGGGTGCGGGTCGGGCTGAGGGTCTAATTCTTCCTCCGAACCATCGGCCTGCACTTTCCAGGCACAATCAGCCCCCTTGACTCGTGAAATAAGATTCAAACGCGAGACTGAACTAATACTCGGCAATGCCTCACCACGGAAGCCCATCGTTGCGACCTGCTCTAAGTCGTGTAAAGATTGAATCTTACTCGTGGCATGACGTGATAGCGCCAACGGTAAATCCTCTTTTTCGATCCCGCAACCGTTATCTCTGACCTTAATCAGTCGTGCACCGCCTTGTTCTATTTCGACAGTAATCTGACTTGCACCGGCATCAAAGCAGTTTTCAACGAGTTCTTTAACCACAGATGCGGGACGCTCAACCACTTCGCCTGCGGCAATCTGGTTGACTAATTGGGGGGGGAGTGCATGAATGCGCATATAAAGTAACTCAATATTATCAAAAAAACAGGATGCTAAGGTACGAAGCACATCCTATGATTTTAAGTGTTTAAAACGACTTTCTCTTAAATTTTATTGTCTACCAACTTAAGACGTAACATAAGGCAGGAGTGCAATAGCTTTAGATATTGCTGTTTCGGAAATAGCTAAAGCTATTGCACTCCTGCCGTTACTTTAATTACCATTTGTTCCCTTTAAAATTAATAACCTTTTTTGCCAATACTCATTTAATGCCTGTTTAATCACTAAATGATCAAATTCGTAGTCATCTTGCTGAAGACACCACTCTAAGAACATAATAATTACTTCACACTGAGCATCATTTAATAAGGTAAAGTTTGATTGGCCATAATCATTTATGTGAGTTAAATGGAATATCACTAAATCATCTATTTGTTCTTTTAGTTCTGCAATGATATAAGCTGGCAAATGAAACCGCATGCCATCTGCATCAAAAAAAGATAAGCTACTATAGCACCTCTGTAACGCATTATAATTTAGCTGCTTCCAGTTTTCTTTTTCATCTTTCTGGCGAGCCATTGCCTGCCCCTCTGAAGACTGATAGTCATCAATCGCCTGGGCCTCATTTAAGCCAATTCCGTTCCCCAGGGCAACACCTGCAAATGCCACCTCAATTTTTTGTAGAATATATTCTTTATTCATTTTTTTATTAAGCAACTAAGTTTTCCAGCTGTGTAACTTATTGCCCACCTCCGAGGAAATCAATGGTGAACTACACTTTCAGCTTATCCTTATCATTTTGGATGGTGTATTGATTGCGCGTTATTCTAATCCCCCATAAATTGTCCATAATGATAATTTCGGCTACAAACTTAAGACGGGACAATGGAGATTCAATACGCTATGCAGGAGTGCAATAGCTTTAGATATTGCTGTTTCGGAAATAGCTAACGCATGTCACTCCTGCCTTAAGTTCATAGCCATTATTTCTTATCCTTATCAATCAAATCCAGAAATAACTGCTCTAAGCGATTGGATTTATTCTTGAGGCTAATCACTTCTATTTTCTGTTCTGTGAGAGCCTGAAATAACTGATTTAAACCTAAAGCCTTCGGCACGGATACACTTAATTGCATCGCATTGATTAAACTTATTTTATAACCTTTTATCACTGGTGCACGCTGCAAGCTCTGTTTTAAATCACACACAAAATGCTCTTCGTTTAAACGCGCTAGCAAACTTTGCATATCCGTATTTTCAACAATTTCACCATGATTAATAATCGCAATATTGCGGCACAGACTCTCTGCTTCTTCCAGATAATGCGTGGTTAAAATAATCGTCGTGCCCTGCTCATTAATTTGTTTCATGGTTTCCCACATAGAGCGCCGAATTTCGATATCAACCCCAGCAGTAGGCTCATCTAAAATCAATAATCTAGGCTGATGCACCAAGGCACGCGCAATCATCACTCGACGCTTCATGCCACCTGATAAGCGCCTAGAAACCATATTACGCTGATCCCATAAATGCATTACTTTAAGACTACGTTCTGTTTGCTTTAAAGCCTGTTTTCTCGGCAAACCATAATAGCCCGCCTGATTCATCACGATATTACGTGCCGTTTCAAACTGATTAAAATTAACTTCCTGTGGGACTAAGCCAATATAACTTTTAGCAAGTTGCTTATGACGCTTTAAATCAGCATCAAATATACGCACTTCACCGCTACTGGCATTGACTAAGGAACTGATAATACCAATAGTTGTCGATTTTCCAGCACCGTTGGGACCTAATAAAGCAAAAAAATCACCTTCTGCGACATCCAGATCAATCCCTTTAACAGCGACCAGACCATTAGCATAGGTTTTCTTTAAGTTTCGAATAGATAAGGCTTTCAATGTCGTCATGTCCGGAAAAATCAACTAAAACCATATCAATACTTAACCTAAGCCACTAAATGCGGTACATTAGCTTATTTTACAAACTTGCACAGATATTGTTTTTTGCAAAAAATAGTTTGAATTTTAGCAGATAATCCAACCATAAATAGAAAAATGACAAATATCACAGAACAGGAACAAGCTCCCGAACTCGTTGCGGCTGTCGATTTAGGCTCTAATAGCTTTCATATGATTGTGTGTAGTATCAATAAGGGACAACTCCAAACTATAGATCAACTCAAAGACATGGTCAGGCTCGCGTCTGGTTTAAACCCTAAAAATGTTCTGGATGAACCCACACAGCAACGCGCTCTTGCCTGTCTGCAACGCTTTGGTCATCGCATTCAGAATTTTCCGCAAAATAATGTCCGTATCGTCGGCACGAATACCTTGCGAACAGCCAAAAATGCGGAACAATTTTTACAAAAAGCTGAACAAGCGATCGGCTACCCCATTCATATTATCTCCGGGATAGAAGAAGCGCGACTGATTTATCAAGGTGTTGCCCATAGCCTGCAAAGTAATGCTAATCGTCGGCTAGTAATGGACATTGGTGGCGGTAGTACTGAATATATTATTGGCACCAATTCTCAGCCATCACAAAAAGAAAGTTTACGTATGGGCTGTGTCACCGTCAGTAATCGCTTCTTTGCAGATGGCGAAATTAGTCCCCAGCGTTTCCAGAAAGCGGTTATCTTTGTCAACCAGCAGCTGCGCTCATACAAAAAAATGTTTAATCACAAGAACTGGGATGAAGCCATTGGCGCATCGGGGAGTATCCGTTCGATTCGAAAAGTATTAATCGCAACAGAATGGAGTCCAGGAGGCATTACGCTAGAAGGTCTAGAAAAATTAAAAAAACATATTCTCGAGTGTAAACACACGTCTGAAATGGATCTACCAGAACTCGACCCGGAAAGGCTCCCTGTCTTTCTCGGTGGCCTGGCGATTTTATATACTACCTTTAAAACGCTCAATATTACCACCATGAGCGTCTCCGATGGCGCTTTACGCGAAGGTCTTATCTATGATTATCTTGGCGCAATGTTTAATCATGATGTACGCTCCGAAACAGTCCAACTACTCATTGAACATTATCATACCGATACCTCACAATCAGAACGCATAAAAACCACCATCGATAATATATTGACACAACTCAAGCCTTTTTTGGGCGCACAAACCAAAGTGATGCAGCAATACCTGTGCTGGGCGGCTGACCTGCATGAAATTGGTCGTAATATCGCACATAGTCAGTACCATAAACATGGTGCCTATATTATCAAATATGGCGATCTTGCTGGCTTTTCACAGCAAAATCAAAACCTGCTTTCCACACTAGTATTGGCACATCGGCGAAAAATTCCCGTCAAACAAATCAAGAATCTCCCGCCTCCCTGGAATAAGAGTTCTATCTATATGGTGATCATACTCAGGCTTGCCGTGATTCTACTGCGTAATCGTAGCCACACCGCATTACCTGATTTTATGATTTCTCTGGAAAAGAAAAACGTCACTCTGCAGTTTCCTGAGGGTTGGTTAAAAAATGCGCCTTTGACTCAAGCTGACCTGATACTGGAAGCTGACTACTTAGCGAAAGCCTCTATTGACTTACAGCTTAGTTAAATGCTTAGCCTGCTACGCACGATTTTATATAGCATTGGTATCCCAGCTCTTTTCATTGCCGTGATTATCGCGCTTAGCACCAGCAACACTAGCACCGAAATTCCTATATGGAAACTCAGCCATGCTGACATCCAACGTGCTAAAGACATTATTCATGCAAATCAGCAAGCGACAGGCCAGTTCATAAGCCTGGCTCTTACTGAGCGTGACCTCAACATTGCCTGTACCTATTTGCTAAACCTCTATGCTGATAGCCAATCTCATATACGCCTTAAAAGCGATTATATTGCCTTTAACCTTCTGTTTACCTTGCCAGAAAATGATTTTGGAAAATTTATCCCGCTCCAGTTTCAGCTACATTTTCCAGCCTACCGAGTACCGACAATAAAGAACCTGCATATCGGAAAAATAGCGATTGCAGATCTTTATGCCGGACTATTCATTGAATATGCCCTTACACATTCACGCTTAAATCAATATTTAGAATTAATCAGCAAAAATATTAAGCAAATTCGCTTATATTCGCAACAACTACATATTAAATACCAGCGCCCCAATATCAGTAGCACCACTCACCCTAAAGAAAACAATCAACAACAACAACAACAACAACAACAACAACAACAACAACAACAACAACAACAAC
>CAYZUM010000094.1:0-9717 GCA_964481455.1 uncultured Methylomonas sp.
GAATGAAGGTGACAGGAGTCCCTGAATTTCACGAAGTAGCATGGCGCGCCTGGTTATTGATAATGCATCGACTCATACACGTCATGAATTTAAAGAAAATATTGAAAGATGGCAAGAGCAAAATTTAACGATTTACCCGATTCCTCCTTATTCACCTGAACTCAATATCATTGAAATTATATGGCGTAAAATAAAGTACGAATGGCTACCTTTTTCGGCCTATGAATCTTATGAGTCACTTGAGCAGGAGCTATTCAATGTACTTGCAAATATTGGGAAAAATCATAAAGTGGAATTTTTATAAAGGTTAAATTAATTTTGCATCGGTACTTAATACAGACTGATGATACAAGTTTCATGTCATTTGACTAAGAATTGTACGTCATCAGGATGCTTTATAAAAACCATACTCACCCATCAGTTGAAGATGGGTTCATCAGCAAGGTAGGGTATAATCATTTGCTTATTTTACACCTTAATAGAATAAAAAACTTAGCAGACAAGCGTATTGCTAAGAAATATTGAAAAATATGGGAAACAAAATTAATATTCAACACTTAAATACCAATTTTGGTATTGCGAATCAAATTAAATTCGTGACAGGAAAAGGCGGTTTGCCTTGTATACAAATTAATAACTCTAAAGCGTCTGCTTTAATTTCAATCTATGCGGCACAGGTTTTATCATTTAAACCCGTGAATGAAGATGCAGACTTAATGTTTATCAGTGCCAACGCTTATTTTCAAGAAGGCAAGGCAACAAAAGGAGGGATTCCGATTTGCTGGCCCTGGTTTGGCGCAGCACCCGAAGCTGACATTACAGAACACTCTAAAAAACCTGATCATGGTTTCGTACGCACTCGATTCTGGTCGGTGTTATCTACCGCTGTATTAGAAAATGGAGATAACAAAATAGTTCTGCAACTTGAGGATTCAGAAAAAACAAGAGAAATCTGGCCTTTTCGTTTTTATCTTTCTTTAGAGGTCGTGATTGGTGATTCACTCACTCTTGAACTCCTAACTCGAAATACAGGAAACAAAGCTTTTTCTATTACGGAAGCCTTCCATACTTATTTTAATATCGGTGATGCAACTCAAGCAACGATCCTTGGGCTTGAGCATACAGAGTATATAGATAAAAATGAAGATTTTGTTAAAGCCTGTCAGGTGGGTTCTATTACCATTGCCGAAGAAACGGATCATATACATACCGATATTAAGCATCAATTAACAATTGATGATCCTGCCTTTAAGCGTAAGATTAAAATCAGTTCATCAGGCAATAAAAATGTTGTTGTCTGGAACCCCTGGGTCAAAGGCTCTGCTGCAATCGCCGATCTTGAAAATGATGATTATAAACATTTTATTTGTCTGGAGATTGCCAATGCGGCGCCAAATAGTGTTGAAATTCTGCCTGATAGTGAATATAGAATGGACGCTAATTATAGTATTGCATAAGGCTAAATCAATAAAATAGCGCCCAAATTCTCACTCTAAAGCGAGGTGGATTTTCAAACGCTAAAAATCATCACTTCGCTAAGCTCCGTTTCCCTGATTTTCAGCGTTCGTAACTACTCAGGCTATTGTTTCCTGGGCTGTAGGGGGATTTGTGGTATAAAAAGTAGCTAAACAGTTAAAAAATGCCTATTTTTCTGCCTTTATCATCCAAAATGAAGTACCCAAATCGCTACAGCTCAATAAATCATAGCCTGAGTAGTTACCAGAATTCATTGACTATTAACTTAGGCAACGCGCAATAAATAACCCACCCACCCATTTTGCTTGTCTTTTTGTCCGTCTTCTGTGTTGTAGACAAACAAAAATGCTGCACAATATGTGTGGTTTATTTATTGCGCGTTACCTTACTGCTCTCTAATTTCGGGCGGAACCCCTAAAATCTCAGTTAATTCCAGTAATATTCGGCCCAATAGGTTTATATTGCTACGATGCTCCAATACTGTCTGTGCCAGTGCAGGTTTGTCTGTAATAAGCCCATCAACACCGCGTCCAATCAGAGTAGACATAGTCGACGTATCATTTACTGTCCAGGCATAAATTTGCTTATCATTTTCATGCACCGAACGAATAAAATCACGCGTCGCAAGTCCGGCATTAACCGCTAGAAAATCAGCATCTGCATTAGCTAAGTTACCTATTGCAGCTGATGCTAACAAACCTACTTTCCACAAAGGGCGTAGTGCTTTCATTTTCTGCACTTTATCACTTTTTAATGACATAATCATGACCTCTGATTGCATACCTTCAGCCTCAACAATCTCTGCTACGCGCTGTTCTAATTGCTGGTCATGGCCATAGTATTTTAGTTCGATAATCACACGAATTTTCCCTTTGCTAGCAACCAGAACCTGACACAATAATGGAACGCGTTGCTCTTTAAACTGCTGACTAAAATGGCTACCAATATCAATACTTTTCAGGTCAGAGATTGTCGCGTCCCAGATTTTTAAATTGTTATTAGCGAGTTTCATAAAGTCACTATCATGAAAAACCACAACGTCACCATCCGCTGTTTCTTGAACATCAATTTCAACCCAGTCTGCCTTTTCCGCTATGGCTTGTATAACGGCTGCCATAGTATTTTCTGGTGTGGTAGCCGATGCACCTCGATGGGCAATAATATCAGTATGATCTTCCAGCTGAACGTCATAGAGTACCCCCAACCCTATCGCAAAAGACATTATTAGTGCTGCTAAAGAAGAAATTAATATTTTTTTTCGGGTTACCTTTACGCGTGACTGATACGAATGAATAGTTTTATGAATCGATGGCGCCCTATAGAGTTCGCCATTTTTTCCAAAATGACAGTACACATTAAACAATACTGCTGCAAATGAGGTTGACGCTAACATATTCAAAAGCAGATTGGATACTAGCCAGAGAGCTAGAATTACGCCTATTGTAAGCACTAAAAAGAGTAGTGCAGCCGTTGCTCCTGGAACCATTAGCCTCCCCAGAGAGATGACTAGAAATGGTATGCTGGCGGAAAGTATAACGTTGACCAAAGCCCAGCCTACAAGCCACTTTAATATCCGTAATCGATGTCCCTGCGCTCGCTTACCACTCAGCGAAAGTGCTTTAGAGACCTTAGTATTTTCAAACAATACCAAAGGTAAAGCAAAAAACCAGCTGCTCAATAAACGTAGTATCAAACTCATCGCTGCTATTAAAATGATAGTTGTCAGACTAACTGCAAGTATAAAGACTGGGGGTCGTTCAGTGAGGTAAAAGTTAATATCATATTCAGTAAGCAATTTAATATAAATAAAACCTACTACTAACAGAAAAGGGGCTATCACCAGTAGCATTGTGCTAACGAGGCGAGCAGTCAGGCGCAGCACCGCCCTCGAATGAACTAATGCAAATTGTAAAGCACCGATGTAACTCAAATGGTGGCCCTGCGCTGCTGCGCTTAAAATAGCCATGAGTGCCGCTTGCTCAAGTGCAAAAATACCTAACCATAGCGCACCGACAATAATCACACTTACCCATCCCACGGGTTCAATTAAAAAGTATAGTATGTCTTCATCAGCAAGTACTGTTCTACCAGAGAGCCTGAGCATCGTTCGAAATGCAAGACCAACGACTGAGGTCAGTATCAGGAAGGCGATGATTTTATACACAATATCGGTTATCGCCAAGGTTTTCCAGACTAACCGATAATCATGTACAGCACTGTTAAAATTTGATTGTAGCTGAGCCAAAGCATGCCTCTCTATTATGGGTATTGTTATCCTCATTGTGCTAAAAGGGTCAGCAGCTGTCAAAATTAATGCGCTCTTTTCCTTTTAGCGTGATGAATAAAATAATTTAAAAACAATATGATACATAACATTTGAGTCTAAAGTTTTTTCTAAAAAATAACCATTATTTTCGCTATTATTCTTAGATTTAAGGGTAGTTTTCTTGAAGAACTCAGTAATAGCGACGTTGTTGTGGTATTTTAACTCTCGAAAACGGGTTACAAATAGTGTTAAAGATCTGATTAAATTATATATAACTTATTGATTATTATGTTTTTATATCGTCACGCCAAAAGTAAAAGAGCCAATTAATGCAGTTTTTATGGCATTAATTCATACATTTAACAGGCTTCTACCCAACTGCGCTCTACTCCTGATAAAGTGCTATACTTCGCGCAGCACAGATGCGGTAGTATAGTAAGCTATTTTTATCGTTAGCAAAGCTTGCCCCGTACTTGATACCAGGCAGGATTTGCTAACGGCAAAAACTCAGCCCCTTGAATTCAGCAACTGTGACCGCGTGAAGTATCTATAATAAAGCGGGAACGAGAATTCAATCATATCCGAGTCTGACTTGTCTTTTGACTCCACAGCCGCGCTAGAAAAACAATTATGTAGCGTGCTATGCGCCTGTTTTCCTAACACGCCTGTGTAGCCAAAATACTGCGCCATACTTTCGGGTATTATTAAATCCTCGCTCCTAAATAATTTTAAAAGGTCGTATTATGCAGGCAGATTTTTGGCTAGAACGCTGGGAACAAAACCAGATTGGCTTTCATGAAAAAGAAATAAACAGCCATTTACAAAAATTCTGGGATAAACTCAACATTCCTACTGGCAGTAAAATATTTGTGCCACTTTGTGGTAAAAGCAGTGATATGTTGTGGCTGCTCTCTAAAGGCTTTCAGGTATTCGGAGTTGAACTTAGCCCGTTAGCGGTCAAAAATTTCTTTGCTGAGAATTCCCTGGAAGCACAGGTAAGCGAGTATGGCGCATTTCAACGCTGGAAGATGGATGGACTGACTATTTTTCAGGGAAACTTCTTTGATTTATCCGGCGAAGATTTGCAAAGTTGCTGTGCAATATATGATAGGGCATCACTAATTGCCTTACCCGTCGAGATGCGCCAACAGTACTCTCAGCATTTAAGTAATATAGTGCCAGCACTCAGCAAGACCTTATTAGTCACACTGGAATACAATCAGAATAAAATGCAGGGACCTCCCTTTTCTGTGACTAAAAATGAAGTACACACTTTATTTGCTGCCGCTAGTACTATTGAGTGCCTGTATAGTGAGGATATTCTAGAACAAAATGAGCGATTTAAACAAAAAGGTTTAACTCGGTTGATAGAAAGTGCTTATTTTCTCAATACTAAAGAACTTGCATGAAACAACCTTAAGCAAATTAAAATTAGTATGAGCAAAGCAATAACGCGCCCATCAAGCTCCTCCCAATAGACTGACGGCTATAAGGTAACTCGCAACACACCCACCCACCTTGCCTGTTTTTTTGTCCGTCTTCTGCGTTGTAGAAATAGTTACGTAGCCTGCTATGCGCCTATTTCTACGCCTTGAAGACGAACAAAAATCCTGCGCAATATGGGTAGTTTATTGATTGCGAGTTACCTACCATAAAAGATGGGCACGAAAAAGAACTTTAAACAAGCGCCTCCAGCGGACAAAAAGTCCGCTCTACACAGTTCATAAGCAACTTTAAGAAAAGCTTATATACATCATGTCCTATGTGACTTAAGCAATGCTAAAAATAATTCAAGAGCATAATACTATTTTACCAGTCCTCTATTCTTTCCGACGCTGCCCGTATGCAATGCGGGCACGTATGGCAATAAAAATAAGTGGGATTGCAGTGCACATACGTGAAGTGGTATTACGTGATAAACCTGAGGAACTTCTTAAGTGCTCAGCGAAAGGAACTGTCCCCGTAGTGGAATTAAGTGACGGGACTGTTATCGACGAAAGCCGGGGAATTATGCACTGGGCTTTAACGTATAATGACCCAGAGCAATGGCTCGATACTGAGAAAGCTATATTAATCGCGCAACTACTCGATAATAATGACTTCAAGTTCAAAAAAAATCTGGATAGATATAAATACTCTGCTCGCTACCCTGAACAAAGCGCGGAATATTACCGCTCTCAAGCTGAGAAATTTCTGAGTGTACTAGAAAACAGGCTCAGTACCCATCAATTTCTTATTGGAGACAAAGTTTCAATCGCTGATATTGGTATTTTCCCCTTTATACGCCAATTCGCCAATGTAGATAGAGACTGGTTCGAGCAATCTCCTTACAGTCAATTACAAGCATGGCTAGAGAATTTTATTATTTCAGAATTATTCAATTCTGTGATGGAAAAATATGCACCCTGGATGAATAATTCAAAACCTATCGTATTTTGATTCACATTAACCTAGAAACGGCAGCTCAGGAATATGACCCTATAACGTGCACATTTTTGAACTGAGACCGAGAGTGTTAAGACACTCGAAGTATGCCTACAGTTCCAAACCTAATTTTTTTAAGCGATAACGTAATGATCTAAAACTCATACCCAATTGTTTAGCCGTTGCTGTCCGGTTCCATCTATTTTTCTCTAATGCTTCGGTAATTGCCTGCTTTTCTATCTCTTCTAAAAAATCTCCCAGAGATCCCATCCCGGGATCAAATGTACTTGCCTCCACTAAGGGTGTTGTTGCTTGCAGGGGTATTGCTAATGTTGGATCTATGGTTGGAGAGGGAATTTCTGATATCAGTCCCAAATCCTTCACCGAAATTTTCTCACCTTCGTGTAAAGCGATTGCTCTTTCCAGAATATTTTCTAACTCTCTCACATTACCAGGAAAATTGTATTGCTTTAAAGCTTTAATCGCCTCGGTCGATAATATACCCTCTGCAAGCTCATTATTTTTTGATATTTTCTTTAAAAAGTGCTCACATAATTGAGGAATATCACTAATACGTTCACGTAGTGCCGGAACACACAGTTCAATGACATTAATACGATAATATAAATCCTGCCTGAACTTACCGTCCTGAACTAATTGCGCTAGATTTTGATGGGTTGCGCTCAATATGCGGATATCGACACTTTCTTCAAGCTGCCCACCAATCGGCCGTATTTTCTTTTCCTGTATGGCACGTAGTAATTTAACCTGTAATACTAAAGGTAAATCAGCGACTTCATCTAAAAATAAGGTTCCCCCTTTTGCCGCCTGAAATAACCCAACCTTATCCGCTGTTGCTCCCGTAAAACTGCCTTTCTTATGCCCAAAAAATTCACTTTCCATCAGTTCTTGTGGGATTGCTCCACAGTTTACTGCAATAAAAGCTTCTTCAGCCCGCGAACTTTGTTTATGAATTACCCGCGCGACCATTTCTTTACCAGAACCTGACTCTCCTTTAATATAAACAGGGGCCTGACTGCGTGATATTTTACTTATTTTGGACCGAATCTCACACATCACCTCTGAATCACCTAGTAATATATGCCTAGAACGCCTATCCTTAGCCGGTGATAAACTCATCTTTAAAGCATTACTCACTAACTGCCGCAATATTTTTAGGTCTACAGGCTTATTTAGAAAATCAAAAGCACCGTGTTTCATTGCTTTAACGGCAATATCTGTGCTGCCATGTGCGGTAATCACAATAACAGGTAAGTGAGGCTGTTTCACTTGAATAGCTTGTAATAACTCTAAGCCATCACCATCCGGTAAGCGCATATCCGTTAAACAAATATCAAATTCTCTTTCATGCAACAGGATTTGAGCGCTGTGGATATTTTCAGCCGTTATAGTCTCTATATCCATGCGATTGAGAGTAATTTCCAGTAATTCCAGGATATCTACTTCATCATCAATAATTAAGGCCAGTGATTTATTCATATTTCCATCTTTATTTATTTCACAGTGGCTAAACTAAGTCTAAAATAACAGCCTTGCTCACCTGCTAAAGGATGATAACTTAACACTGCTTGATTTAATTCAGCTAACTCACGCGAAATATACAGGCCTAAGCCAGTTCCTGAATTCGAGGTGGTAAAAAAAGGTTCAAACAAATGCTTAACAGAGGATTCCGGTACCCCTTCTCCAAAATCAATCACATCAATACACGGCTGATAAAATAGATTCCTCACTTTGATTTGAATTTTTTTGCCATCTACCGAACCATATTTTAGAGCGTTTTCACAAAGATTATTTAATATTTGCGTTAAGTGACCCGAATCAAACAATGCATCCTGTAATTCTGGCTCAAGAGATAAATGAAACTGGTTCTGATAGCCACTATTCTCTGATTCAAATATTCGCAAAAATGCCTTAAGCCAGTTTTCTAAGTTAATACGCTCTCGCTTTGAATCTTCTCTACGCGATAACTGTAATATATCTTCGATAATAGAATTCATTCTCACAGTATGCGTTTGAATGATTTTGGTTAAACGCAAATCCTGTGGCGATAACTCGGGACATTCGGCCAAGAGCTGCCCTGCATGACTAATTGCTCCCAGAGGATTACGAATCTCATGCGCCATATTAGCCGTCAATTGCCCTAAAGATGCAAGCTTGCTCTGTTGAACCCGCTGATTATGGAGCGCTACATCTTCAAGAGTTATCATAAAAAACATCGCGTGTTGTGTTGGTAAGGAAGTAAAGTGTACCTGCAAGCCGGTTAGATCTTGTGTTGAAATGTGTATAAAGTTCTTTTCTGGTTTTTCTAGCCAGTCAATAAATGCATTAGTAAGATTAATGGAGATACCAGACAATGAATCAGGTAAACTGCTGATACCTAATAATCGTGGGCTTGCTTCATTGTAGCTAGTAATCATTTGCTGCTGATCAATAATAATAATCCCTGATTGCATATTCTGAATAATATATTGATTCAACTCTTCTAGAGAAATAATTGTTTGCTGTCGTTGCGAAGAGATAAGCTCAGTTTGCTCAGTACGTTTTGCTAGTAAGTAGGATAATAAGGCAATGGTAAAAAATCCCGCCCCTAACATACCTGCATAGGGATAGTAGAGACTCTTAAAGTCTCCAATACGAAAGGTATAAGCTTGTTCAGCTAAAATAAACAAACTGGCAATGGCGGCAAATAGCATTGCGCAACGCCCACCGATTAATAGCCCTCCCATTGCTGTGGAAACCAGCATCAACCCACCGATACCACTGCTGATGCCTCCCGATGCATGCATAATGATAGTAATCAGCAGAATATCAGTAAAAATGGAAATCTGTGCTTGTACGACATAACTTGCTACGCGCTGTACGCTAAAAAACCATCCCACTAATGCGATAAGAAAATAGCTACAACTGCTATACAGGTAAAATTGCGTGTATGTTGGGGAAATTAGCAATGTGCCCCATTGTGAATAATAAAGTGCCAGAAATAGACAGGCTAAAACCAGACGATATCCATAAAACCCCTTTAAGAAATACCAGGCTTGCTCTGCTGGAATTTTATAGCCTTTAGAAAAAGGACAGGGTGAAAACATCTTGGCTGTGTCTAACATATAAATTATGGATAATTGGATTGACTGTTTTATGAAACCTTTTCGTCTACTTTCTTAGGGAATGGGACTAAAATAACGTGTGTATTTAACGCAGGATTTTTGTTCGTCTTCGAGGTGCGTAAATAAGCGCATAGCAGGCTACGTAACTCTTTACGCAACAAAGAAGGCGGACAAAAAGACACAAAAATGTGCACGTTATAAAATCCCCATTCCTAGGGGGTGTATAGTATAAAACTATTTCTAGCGTAGTGTATACTTCGCACAACTACTTTAGTAATTTTAGACTATTTAGATAAATTTACACAGCTATTGAAATGAGCGGAGATTGTCGTTTAAAGAATTTAGCTTTGTTGTCAAAAGAAGACTGGATCAAAACAGGCGCGCCATGCTACTTCGTGAAATTCAGGGACTCCTGTCACCTTCATT
>CAYZUM010000095.1:0-9687 GCA_964481455.1 uncultured Methylomonas sp.
AATGAAGGTGACAGGAGTCCCTGAATTTCACGAAGTAGCATGGCGCGCCTGAGGGGAGTATGCTTTAGCCTACCCGTATAATTCACAACTTACATATGTAGGCTAAAGCGCTATTCCCATTGAGCGCTCCATCAAAAATATGTAGCCTTTATGTCTGTTTCATTTTGCGCCTTATGCGATCAATAAAACTATGCATAAACAGTGCGCCTAAGATAAGGCCTGTACCCGTTGCAATTTCCAGTGTTAACGCTTCATGATTTAAATAATGACCTATCAACAAGGCTAATACCGGAGATATCAGGGTAATGAGTGCAACGCGCGTGGCGGGGAGGTGCGTCAATATATAATAATACAGTGCAAAACCAATCGGTGTGGCAATCACGCCTAAATACAGAATGGATAATAGGCTATTCACCGGTAAGGTCGTGGGTATATTGCCATCAATGAGCCACCAGCTCGCTAGATAAAAGGGGACTGCAAATAATAAACCACCACTTACCTGAGTAATAGCGGGTAACCCTGCCTGTAGCCGTTTTACCCAGACGGCACTAAAAGCCTGTAAAAATGTAGCCAGTAGTACACCGAGTACCCCCATCGCAGTGTGATAGCTAACGTGCCAAGCGGAGTGGAAGATAATAGTTAAACCTGAAATACCGAATAGATAGGAGAGTAATTTATCCCAGCTTAGACTGCGCTCTTTTAGCCATATTGCGGAGAGTACTGCCGTAATAAAGGGCGTTAAGCCAAAAATGACTGAAATCCAGCCGGAGGGAATAAATTGCGCGCCCCAGTAAACGGCCATCATTGCACCATAAATTTGTACGGCAATGGCAAAATAAGTCTGTTTGGCTTTGCTGTGCCAAGGTAGGCGTTGGCGCATCACTAATAGCATAAAGAAAATGCACACTAGGCCGATGGCCATACGGGTTGCAACCCCAAAAATAAAGCTAGAACCGTCAGCACTCCATTTTATCGCGAGGGGTGTTGTTGCCCAGAGTAAAATAATAAACACATAAGCGAGTGCGATACGCATCTTAAAGATAGCCTGATGTTTGCAGCAAAAATAAACCTAGGGTGATGATTAGCGTACTACTGGCAGTCGTCAGTGCGATAATTTCTGCTGCTATTGTACCGTAGGCGGTTAATTTTTTAGCCATAATATAGCTAGAGACAGCTGTCGGCGCGGATAGCATGAGATAGAGCAGGCCTAAATCCTGACCTCTAAAGCCCAGTTCAATGGCCAGCAGTATTCCTAACAATGGCATGACGATCAATTTACACAGTGTTGCCCAGAGAACTTCTTTATGATGGTGTTGAAAGTTGTGCCAGTATAAGCTTCCTCCGATACAAATCAGAGCCAGGGGTAAGGTCATTTGTGCCAGGTATTGACCTGACTTGCTAATAAAGCCAGGCAAAGGAATCTGTAGCGCTGAAAAAAGTATGCCTGAGACAACCGCTATAATAATAGGGTTGGTCAGGATAGCTTTGTGCGGGCTGTGTTCTTTAGACTTAAGTATTAAAATGGATAAGGGGTTATCGATGATGGCAATCAATGCCATATATAAACTTGCAACAGCCAATACCTCAGGCCCATAGGCATTGATGCACAGCGCAATACCTATAATCCCCAGGTTTCCTCTAAAAGCACCTTGTATAAAGACGCCGCGTTTATCGGGGGCAATTAGTATCAGGCTGAGTAGCCAAAATAGTAAAGCAGACGCTAAAGTAAATAATACACCAAACAGGAAAAGTGGGGTATTGGCGGATTGTGTCAGTGGTGTTTTCGCCAGACTGAAAAAAAGCAGGCACGGTAAAGTAATATTAAACACAAAGCGATTAGCGATATCAATAAAATTTTGGTCAATAAAACCAGTACGCCGGAAAGTAACCCCTAAAACGAGCAGTATCAGAATCGGGGCTGTGACATTGAGGGCAAAGGTAAATTGTTCTAGCATAAGTGTTCTTGTTTAGGCAGTTCCTATCAGCAGTGCGGGGATTTTAATTCAGTAGCTTACACTAAATTTGGGCATCCTTCATATATGCATAAAAGTAGTTTACACTTTTATGCATCATGTTAAAAATGATACGCATCATAGGGGAGTAGGCTTTAGCCTACACGTACGGCATAAGTGTGATACGTGTAGGCTAAAGCCTACTCCCCTCAATTGACTTAACTTATTAAAATCGTAAAAGTGTAAACAGGCGAATGAAGGATGCCTAAATTTCCGGTAAAAAATCGGTATTTTTCATTCCAAAATGATGACGATAATGGGAGTGTGACGATTCTCGTTCCCAAACTCTGTTTGGGAATGCATGGAGAGTAAGCTCTGCTTACCGAAGCCTCTCACAGCAGAGCTGTTCGTGCCTGTATTCCCAAGCAGAGCTTGGGAACAAGTTATGTCGCTTTATTTGACGTATTTTCTGGGTTACGTTATCTACGCTAACACTAGATAAGCTAAATGGAAAATAATCATCATCCAGAATTGAAGTGTGAATCTTTTTGGGTTGTGGTCTACTATTTATGGCTTGACTAAAATTATTCAAAAATTGCATGCGTTTCTTTTGAGTCTTGACTCACATCTATAACCGTTAATAGGCATTGTACGTAGGGTGGAATAGCGTTAGCGTTTTCCACCTTTGGTAAGGTCACCCAAAAATGCCGGAAAACGCTAGCGCTATTCCAGCCTACACTATAATATTTTGTTGATAGGGCTTTATCCCTTAACTTAATGGTAGTCATGCAAATCATAGAAATGATATTTGGGCAGTTTATCTGTTGTAAATGACTGGCAAGCTGGTCACATTATTTTATGCGCGTTTTGAGACGCTTATAATAAAAACTCTCCCTGTCCGTTATATAATACTGTCACCCTCATTCATAAAACAGCTCACATGGAATTTGCAATGCGCTACTGCCTTTTATTGACTTTACTGTTTACCTTACTGCCCACCGCTTACGCCCAGCGCTATGCCTTGATTATCGGCAATAGCCAGTATGCCGCTGACATAGGCAAGTTAAAAAACCCCGTCAATGATGCCACCGATATGGCCGCGCTGCTAAAGAGGAAGCACTTTAAGGTCACCGTCTTAAAAAATGCCAGTAAGCGACAGATGAAAAATGGTATTAATGCCTTTACTCGTCAGCTTAGCCAGAAAGATGCGGTGGGCTTGTTCTTTTTTGCCGGGCATGGCATGGAAGTCGGTGGGCGTAATTATCTGATTCCCATTGGAGCTAATATCCAGGGCGAAGGCGATGTGGAATATGAAAGTGTGGATGCCGGCCGAGTGATGAATAATATGAAAATTGCCGGTAATAATCTGAATATGGTGATCCTCGATGCCTGTCGTAATAACCCTTTTGCACGTAGTTTTCGTAGCACCAGTCGCGGACTGGCCAGAATGGATCCACCCGAAGGCTCCTTAATCCTCTATGCGACGTCGCCCGGCAAAGTCGCGGCGGATGGGAAAGGGCGTAATGGTTTGTTTACTAAATATTTATTGCAAGCGATAGATACGCCGAATTTAACCGTGGAAAACGTCTTTAAAGCCACCGCCAATAAAGTCTATCGGGCAACCAGCAAAAAACAGCTACCGTATCAATCCGGGGTCATGCTGGGTGATTTTTATTTTTCGGGCGGAGCGCAAAATCAGAGTACAGAAACAATACCGCCATTCCCGGTTGAAAGTGGAAGCGGGCAGAACGAAAATATCTTCTGGCGCAGTATCCGTAATGAAAGCAATGCGGCTTATTTTGAAAGCTATCTACAGCAATATCCGAAGGGCGCTTATGCCACGCTGGCGAGAATCAAGCTAAATCAGGCGCGGGCTAAAGTGGAACCCCGCATGCAAGTCGCCCACCTGACATTAAAGACCAGTCCGGCTGATGCCAGGGTCAGAATCCTAAATATAGGCCCTAAATATCATGCTGGAATAGAACTAAAGCCAGGGGCGTATCATCTTGAAGTCAGTAAGCCGGGGTATCAACGGCATACCGAGTGGCTGGAGTTAGCGGCCGAAGAGAAAATATATTCCATCGTCTTAGCAGAAAAATCAGCAGTGGTGATAACAGATCCGGTAGTCACAAGCCGCACTCCGCCAGGTATGGTTAATATCCCCAAAGACTGTTTTCAGATGGGCAGTCCCAGTTGGGAAGCGGATCGTCAGGATAATGAACAACGGCATCAGGTCTGTGTTAATGCGTTTCAAATGGGCAAAAAAGAAGTGACGGTGGGTGAGTTTAGAAAATTTGTGCGTACCACAGGCTATCGCACCGAGGCTGAAAAAAATATCAAGCAGCAAGGGTGTTATGCTTATAGCAGTAGTGAAAACAAATGGGCTTGGCGTACAGGGCAGTATTGGGATAAGGTGGGTTTTAGTCAGACTGATCAGCATCCGGTGGTCTGTGTCAGCTGGAATGATGTACAAAACTATATCGCCTGGTTAAATGAGAGTAGCGCTGGAGCTTATCGCCTGCCGACAGAGGCAGAATGGGAGTATGCGGCACGAGCAGGGGCGCAGTCAGCTTATTTCTGGGGAAATGAGGTGGATTCTAAAGCGTGTCGCTATGCGAATATAAATGATAAAAATTGGGCTAATGGCTTTCCTTGTGATGATGATTATAAATATACTGCACCGGTAGGGAATTATCGTGTGAATGACTTTGGGCTTTATGATATGACGGGTAATGTCTGGGAATGGACGTGTTCAAAACGCGAAGCAAAATACAGTGGGGCTGAGAAACGATGCGTAAGCAAAAATCATGCCAATAGTGACGATGTGTTTGTTTTGCGTGGTGGCTCTTTCGTTAATTCCCCGCCTTACGCGCGTGTGGCTTTCCGTAGCTGGTACTTATCCTGGAAACGCGTCGCTCACTGGGGCTTTCGTTTGGCCAGGACTCGTTAACCTTTTTTCTTTATTCTTTTACCCTTTTCAGAAAGCTTAGGGCGAGGAAGCGCTATTTTAATGCTCCAGAGGGTTGGGGGAGGAATTGCATGGGGGTCAAGGGGGCGATAGCCCCTTTGTTTTTAAGTAAAATCAAGGGGGAGAAAGAATGGTACAAGGACATAAACAAGATAATTCACCTTTAGCGGTACAGCGATGTCATGAACTATTACTCTGGTTGATTCCATTATTGGATCAATTCCCTCGTAATCGTCGTTATACGCTGGGTGAGCGGATTGAGTCGGGCTTGCTGGATGTGTTGAAATTATTGGTAGAGGCCGCTTTTAGCGGAAAAAAACAACAGACCTTGCGTGAGGCGAATTTAACCTTGGCGACGGTGCGCCATTTATGGCGGTTGGCGTTTGAGTTAACGGTGATCAGTAGTAAACGCTATGAATATGGGGCGCATTTAATGCTGGATTTAGGGGCGCAAATTGGTGGTTGGCTAAAGAGTGTCTCAAGGTGAAACGTATCGGGGGGATATGGCAGGAGGTTATTTCCTTTGACAATTTATATCGTGCGTATTTAAAAGCGCGCAAGGGTAAATCCCGGTCGGTTGAGGTGGCGCAGTTTAATTTAAGTCTGGATCTTAATTTATTGCGTTTGCAAAGGCAGTTACAGCAAGGTCTTTATTGTCCTGGTACGTATCGGTTTTTTACCTTGTATGAGCGTAAGCCCCGCTTAATTGCCGCTGCGCCATTTGTTGATCGTGTGGTGCATCATGCTTTATTAAACGTGATTGAGCCTGTTATAGACAGGCAATTTATCCATGATAGCTATGCCTGCCGTAAGGGCAAGGGCGTGCATGCAGCGGTAGACAGGTATCAAGCATGGGCAAGGCGGTATCCTTATGCGCTTAAAATGGATATTTCGCGTTATTTTCCTTCGATTGATCATCTGCGTTTACAAAGCAAACTGGCACAAAAAATAAAGGATCCGTCTGTTTTAGCGCTGTTGAATAAAATTATAGAACATAGCCCTGAGCCTTGTGGTGAGCCACGTTATCAGCGACGTTGTGGTTTACCTATCGGAAATCTGACCAGTCAGTTTTTTGCGAATTTATATCTGGATGCGATGGATCATTATTTAAAAGAGGTGTGCGGCGTTAAAGCGTATTTGCGCTATGTTGATGATTTCATTATTCTGGCAGATGATAAAGCGCAATTGCATCAAAGGCTGCGGGAGATAGAAATATTTCTGGAAAATGAGTATTTATGTTTGCACCCGCGGAAAGCGAATCTATTCCGTACGGATAAAGGCGTGGATGTTTTCGGATATCGTGTTTTTCCAGATTTTCGTCAATTACGCAATGATAATGGCCATCGTTTTGCGCGTAAATTAAGGGCGGCGAGTCGTCGATATGCTGATGGGCAGCGTGATTTTGCAGCGTTTCAGCCCTCTGTACAAAGCTGGATAGGGCATGCTTTGCATGGCGACACCTGGGGGCTGAGAAAAAAGATATTTGCAGACGTTGTTTTTACACGCGAGAATTAAAGATAGCTTACAATGACTTAGGGAATAAGCCTAAACGATGTGTTTGTTTTGCGTGGTGGCTCTTTCAATAATACACCGCCTAACGCGCGTGTGGCTAACCGTAACAGGAACAAATCCTGGAAACGCAACGATAACAGGGGCTTTCGTTTGGCCAGTCCGTCTGCTTGCCGGAGCTGAATAGTTTATGGATTATTCGGGCGTGTTGTGCTGATGTCCATGAGCTTATTTCCTTGCTCAATAGGGACGTAAAGCAAAATAGACTTGTCAGGATGATGGAATACGGGGTGAGTAGGTTTAAGCCGAAAGCCCTGTGTTTTTCTGGCTATAAGATTAACACGAGACAAAAAACAGTAGGGTGGGCAGAAAAGATTGCCCACCCTACGCGTTATCGCTTGTCCCTAAATGCGTAGCCGTTTTTCGGCATCCTTCATTTGCCCCAAAAAGTAGTTTACACTTTTTTAGCTTGAAACCTCTTTGGCTTATAGAAAAATCAATAAGAGTAAGCGTTTACAAGCAAGTGCTTCAGATACCATTTTACAAAAGTGTAAACTGGTATCTGAAAGATGCCCGTTTTTCTTTATTATCAGCCGTGTCTTTAATTTTTATAATACCTTTAGTTTTTAGCAATGCCAGCAGATCACGATCACGCTTATAAATTACTTTTTTCCGAACCTGAGATCATTATTGATTTATTGCAGGGCTTTGTGCATGACGACTGGGTCAAGGAACTAGATTTCAGTACGCTGGAGAAGGTTTCCGGCAGTTATGTGACGGATGATTTACGCGCGCGTGAAGATGATGTTATCTGGCGTGTCAAATACGGGCAGAGTTGGATATATGTTTACCTACTGATAGAGTTTCAATCGACAGTGGATAAATATATGGCCGTCAGGCTGATGACGTATATGGGGCTTTTGTATCAGGACTTGATTAAAAGCAAACAATTACCCACTGATAAGCGTTTACCGCCTATTTTTCCAGTGGTACTTTATAATGGTAAAAAACGCTGGAATGCGGCGACTGAGCTAAAAGATTTGATCGTCAAGCTACCGGGTGGATTGGAGTCTTATCTGCCATCGCTTAAATATCTGATACTTGACGAGGGGAGTTATAAGCCTGAAACGCTAACGCCGTTGAAAAATTTAGTCGCTGCCATTTTTCGGCTAGAAAATTCGAGTAGTAAGGAGGATCTTTTCGAAGTCGTTAGTAACCTGATAGAATGGCTAGCAACACCTGAGCAAACCCGATTAAGGCGCAGTTTTAGTCTCTGGATTAATCGCGTATTGCTGCCTTCAGGTCATCTGGGTTATGAAGCCCCTGAGATTAATGATTTAGTGGAGATAAAAACGATGTTAGCCGACCGTATACAAGAATGGGTTCGAGAAGGAGAGGTGAGGGGAGAAGTGATAGGAGAAGCAAGAGGAGAAGCAAGAGGAGAAGCAAGAGGAGAAGCTAAAATGCTACTAAAATTATTGAATCTCAAGTTCGGTTCTTTGTCAGACGATATTGTGCGACAAGTTGACTCTGCTGATAAAGAGAAGTTGGATCACTGGGTTGAGAAAGTATTGGTGGCTGAATCAATCAATGATATATTTTTTGTTGCAGATAGCCTGGATTCACGGAAAAATCATTGAAATCCATCTTGTGTTGTAGGGTGAAATAGCGTAGCGTTTTCCACCACAAGATATAGACCAAAACGTCGGTGATACACAAAATGTCGGAAAACGCTACGCTATTCCAACCTACGTATTATCGTTTCATCTTTATCATGCAAAGTTCATATTGCCTGTAGTTTCTGTTGCCATTGCGCTATTTTTCTGTTTAAATCAGCTAAATTTAAGGTCGTCAGCTGTTTATTTTTTAAGCAGCGTTTTCCCGCGACCCATACGTCACTTACCTGGTGGCGAGAGGCGGAATAAACAATTTGTGAGATTGGGTTATACAGGGGTTGGGTTTCAATATCAGATAAGTCGATTGCACAGATATCAGCTGCTTTGCCAGATGTTAACGAGCCAGTAATCTCTTCAATACCCAGTGCTTTAGCGCCATTCAAAGTTGCCATCCGCAATGCTGTTGCAGCAGTCACTGCACTGGCATCTTCAGCAACGCCTTTTGCCAGCAGAGCGGCAGTGCGCATCTCACCGAGCATATCTAAATCATTATTACTGGCGGCACCATCTGTCCCCAGAGCAACATTAATACCTGCATCAAGGCATTTTTGTACAGGACAGAAACCACTGGCCAGTTTTAGATTTGATTCTGGGCAATGAACGATATGAGCGCCTGCTGCCGCGAATTTTTTAATTTCACTATTCTTTAATTGTGTCATATGCACAGCAATAAACGCTGGGGTCATTAATCCTAAATCATGTAAGCGTTTTAACGGGCGTTCACCCTGGCTGACTTCATTTTTCGTTTCATGTACATGCATATGGATCGGCAGATTAAGCTCTGCTGCCAGCGCATTGACTTGTTGTAATGGGGCATCTGAAACAGTATAAGGCGCATGTGGTGCAAACGGTGTGCGTATTAAGGGTTCGTGGCGTAGTACTTCATGCAGTGCCAGTCCTTTTTCGATGTATTGTTCAGGGCCATCTGCCCAGGCAGTCGGGAAGTCAATCATGATGAGCCCTATATTGGCTCGGATACCATGAGTAATTGCCTGATGTGCGGTGACATCCGGAAAAAAATACATATCATTAAAACAGGTGGTTCCCCCACGTAACATTTCTGCAATGGCAAGGTCGGTTCCATCTCTTACAAACGCTTCATTGGCCCATTTTTTTTCTAAAGGCCAGATATGCTTTTCCAGCCATTCCATTAACGGTAAATCATCAGCAATACCCCGAAATAAAGTCATTGCCACGTGTGTGTGTGCATTGATAAATCCTGGGATAAGGGCATGGGTAGGCAGCTCTTCTCGCTGTGTTGCCTGATATTTATCGTTTGCTTGATGTTGCGGCAATATCTCAAGTATATGCCCCTTGTGAATGATTAAAGCATGATTTTCCAGTACGACTTCATGCGGCTCTACAGGTATAATCCAGCGTGCTTGAATAACAGTATCAACTTGCATATAAATTAAAGTGTGTTGGTCAGGTTAAGGGGGAGGTTTTATGAGAAAAGCTTTGTTGGCTACGTATTTTAAGGCGGGACGCTCGATGGGGAGTAGGCTTTAGCCTGCATGTGTGGCCTGTGAGTTATACGCGTAGGCTAAAAGCCTGCTCCCCTATAGTGTGCCGTCTTAAGTTG
>CAYZUM010000096.1:0-9677 GCA_964481455.1 uncultured Methylomonas sp.
CAAGTTGTTTCTAACCCACTGAAATTACTGGATGTCCCGTCTTAAGTTGGTAGCCTAAGATTAGATGGAACGCCTTGGTTTACGAGTAATGATATTGAGTAGATTAGGCTTCAGTTGCTGAAAATCAGGGGAAGGTAGGGTATGCGAAGTAGGTGATAGGTAATTCGCCAATCCGCAGTGCGGGTTTGGGTGTCTTCCATTGGTTGCGTAGGTGAATACATAAAGGCGACAAGTGTCCCTGACTTTCGTGAGGCAAGACGCGCCTGTATAAACTCAATTGTCACATATAAGTTTTGTATAACAGCTATATTTTTGCCATAATTCAGACATAGGATTTTGTATACAAGCCCAGCTTCTTCTCTTAAGCGAAGACTGACAAATTTATAATATGACATGTACATGAGATAAAGCGATGAATTTTTTTGCCTGGATAGGTCGCCATTGTATCGCTACTGCTCTTTACATAATTGACTTAACATGTTTCTTGGCTCAGGCGCTAGCTGTTTGGAATCCTCATCGTAACCTTTTCAATAGAGCCGTCTATTTAATTATGCTCGATCAACTTGTTTTGATTGGTATTAATGCGATCGCTATTATCTCACTGCTTGCTTTGTTTACCGGAGTAGGGGTAACCTCCCAGCTTATTTATATCATGGAGTCATTAACAAGTAATAATGACCTTCTTGTGATTCTTGCCAGGTTAGTTTTAAGTGAAATGGGGCCATTGATCACTGGGTTTATTTTGGTTGGACGGTCTTGTTCTGCTATTGTTGTTGATTTAGGAAATGCGCGTATAAGTGGCGAAATGGAGCCATTGGAATATATGGGAATAGACTTGAATGACTATTATGTAGCACCTAATTAGCGGACCTACTGGGTATGATCAGTTTTGATGGTATTTTGAGGTTTACGCTGAAAAATATAATTTTTGGGTTAATCATCGGTATCATTGCCTGTTTTCATGGGTTTCTGACTGGTAAATCATCAACACTCGTTTCAGAGCATTTGCAAAAAGCGGTGGTGAGAAGCTTGATATTTTTATTTATCGCTGATGGTTATTTTATCATCTTTACCTTATGACGGCTTCGATGTACGACTTCTCGGTAATGGCTGATAAAGCGACACCGCATGCAGCAGGAATTGATTTATCATTTCCCCCTATCAGTTGTCAGTTGTTTACTTCTAAGATGACCTGCCTGGTTGGTCCCTATCGCTCACAGTTAAGAGCTTATTTACTCATGTTAGCCGGTGTTTATCGACCAAGTGCGGGGCACGTAGAAATCTTTGGAAAGATTATTTCTGAACTAGATCAACTACAGTGGCGAAAGCTTCGCCGTCAAATAGGTTATTTTTCTGGAGCAGATCCTTTAGAATCAGGACAAGATGCTTTAATGAATGTCATGATGCCAGCGCTTTATCACGCAAATTTATCCTTTCATGAAACAGCGTGCAAAGCAAAAGAATTATTAACCGAATTTAAGTGTGACTTTAAATTGTCAGCATCTACTGCGCAACTGGATGGTTTTCAAAAGTCTCAGCTTGCCTTGGCTCGTGCTTTAATACTGGATCCGGATTTACTCATTTTAGACGTACCTTTTAATGATCTGGGGGCGAGAGAACGCGAAAAAATGGGAAAGTTGTTAGGGTACTATCAACAACATCGAACAGTTTGTATGATTGGAGGGCTTCAGTTCCCTCATTTTTTAGCAGAATATGCAAGTCAGGTTATTTTTATTTCAGAGTATAAAATAATCCATTTCAATGGATGGGCGGATTTTAACCAGTCCGAAGATGCTGAAGCTCAAGAATTGCTTAGTTTATTATAGATTTAACAATAAGAGTGCTGATATGAATATTCGTTTTGAAAATAACAATGGGCATTACATTCATCAGACTAGCTATACACATCAAGAGCGAAGGGTGGGTCTTTTTATATTTTCTGGTTTCATCCTGATTTTGTTTTTTATTGTTGTCAGCGTTAAAAATGAGCACTTATTTGAAAAGCGAGTAACCTTCTATATTAATGTTGATAGTAGCGAAGGGATTACTCAAGGTACAGTCGTTAATGCGCTGGGTTCAGAGATAGGCAGAGTATCCAGGCTGAGCCAGTATAAAGACGGGAAGATTCGAGTTGCTATAGAGGTCTATGAAAAGGAACGAGTCTTTATGAAAGAAGGAGCCATCATCGTCGTTAATCGTTTGAGCAATATTGGCAGCGCTTTGATAGAAGTAAAGTCTAATTCAAAAGAGATGCCAATATTAATGGCGGGTTCTACAGTGCCGGTTGAAGAAACCGTATCCTTGAATGATTTACTTTTGAGTATGGCAAACCTGATACAGGGAGTAGACAAGAATAAGCTATTAAGTAAACTTGATGTTATTGTGCCAAAATTAGAACAAACTATGATAAATATCCATAACATTATTGATCAAATTGCGAGTGGTCACGGAGTGATTGGCGCTGCGGTGTTTGATGAGGAAGTGGAAAATAATTTAAAAATAGTCGTTAAATCAGGAACAGAAATTTTAAGTGAAGCACAAGGTATTATCACTATCGCTAAACAACGGCTGGTTCAGATAGAACCCGTATTAAAAAATGCCAATTTTTTGGTTGATGATATGCGCGAGGCCTCTCGAAGTCTTCCTGAGCTAGTGGAAGAGCTGCATGAAATAATCGCTCAGGTTAATACTGCGTTACAAATTATTAACGATGAATTAAAAGAAATACCTGGTACAACAACAGATGTGAAGCGGACATTATCTAAAACAGATAACTTACTAGATAGTGTACAAAATACCTGGCCTTTATCTAATAGTGCTAAAGAACCAAGCCAGCAGTTATTGATACCTGCACATTCAAATCATGAATAAGAAAAATGACAATAATTATTCCAATGCCAATAGCGCCTTATGTAACGAGTTAATGATAGACTGCGCAATTTTCACCAACTTCTCGAGTATTCTGATTAAGGTGGTACCCCATTGTAAACAGCCCACTCTGTCAAAAGTGCAAACCCTGTTTCCTTATACGAAAACGTTTGTAATTAATAAAGTTTTATTATTTCTTGCCATATGCTTTATTCTCTCCGGCTGTGGTGGGGCAGTCAACAGGCCCGTTGTATTTGTTGATGCGGAAGAGTACACCGCTGATGGCATACAGGCTTATACTAATGCAGAGTGGCATAAAGCCCAGCGTTTTTTTAATAAAGCATTACAGCTATATCAAGGGGTAGATGATCAGGAGGGGGCTTTACTCAGTTATATAAATCTGGCTGAAGTATCCTTAAATCTGCATGATTATTCTCAAACTAATCTTTATTTATCGAACGCTGAAGCAATTGCAACATATCAGGCATTTCAGAAATATAGTGCACGGATAAGCTTGCTTTATGGTCTTAGTGCATTACAACAAAACCAGTTAACTGAAGCAGAGCATATTTTACAGGAGATTTTGCCTGCATTTGATGAAAGTACGCTTCTTTCTATGCCAAATACTACCCAGTTAGCAGTCATTTCCAGCATGACTAAGATAGCTTTTTTGAATAAGCATGATGAAGTGTTGTGGACAAAGCGATATGCCAGTGCTTTAAAGAAAATAGCTAATGAAAGTACCGACAGGGAAGCACGTTTACTTCGTTATCAATCTGATTTGTTACTACAGCAAGAAGCAGATAGAAAGGCGGAGTCAAAAAAGCTACAAGCACTTGCTTTATATAAAAGTAAGCAGTCACGCGAGGGCATTGCTGCTACATTATTAGAATTGGCGCAGTACTATAGAAGCAAGCAACAATGGCAGGTAGCATTTGTTTATTTTAATCGCTCTAAGTCTGTTTATCAATTTCTAGGTGATGTTGAAAAGGTTAAGTTGATTGACGGTTTTATAATACAAATTCAAAGTAATATCAATTAATATTATGTAGGGCTGTTTTTTATTGGAGTAAAGTCGTAACAGTCAAGCTGGGTAATTGAAAGGCGGAAATTTCGGTAGTCCCTACAAATCAATGCAGGTAACAATTTAAAAAGATTTTTGGCATAGTTTATCAGTCTAAACTTGTGACTGATATGCCATGAAACTCGAACACTCAAATCTGAGTACTGAATGGCAACTTTTTTGTCCAAGACGAACCTGCTTATGCTATCAATCTCTTGATAATAAAATAACCAAGGATGGAACCTATACAACCAAGAATGATAATATCGCTCGACAGATGTTTTATTGTTATGGTGGTCAACATCGCTTTTCTGAAACAGGGTACAGCCAGTTGTTTTGCAAGCATGGACGCTTTAAAGAGTATGAACAAGCTGCGAAGATGAGCTGCCTTGGTATCTCAACAGGTGGGATAGCCGATGTCCTGACTAAGGACCCAAGAACAATCGCCACATGGCAACGATCCATTAGTAAAAAAGCGAATATATTTCATGAGAGTATCTATCTCATGGTTACTTTAGCTACATTTTTTTTGCAAATGGATGAACTCTGGTCTTATTTGGGAAACAAAAGTAAACAGCTCTGGATTTTTGTAGGTTTTGAGGTTGGGTCACGCTTCTGGGTTAACTTTGAGCTAGGAAGTCGAACGACCTATACTGCGACAAAACTCGTGAAACAAATCAAGCGATATTTTGATTTCTCATTACTCACAAATCCAATCAAAATTACGACTGATAAGCTGGCAGCCTATAAAAATTCGATTGAATCGGTGCTGGGTAACACCAATTATGTTTACCTACAAATTGTAAAACAGCGCATTAAAATGCGATTAATAACGGTCAAAAAACACTTTGTCAAAGGAACAAAATCTGATTTTACGGGAAAATCACAGAACACATCTTATATCGAACGCTTCAATTTGACTCTAAGACAGCGAGTGTCTTATTTGCAAAGAAAATCGTTAGGTTATTGCAAGCATAAATCAAATTTTAACCACCTTCTGTGGATTAATCTCTTCGATTATAATTACCGACATTATCATAAAAGCTTACGACTACCAGTTGAAGGTCAGAAACCTTTACGATTCAAAAAACAATGGAATCATCGAACTCCCGCTATGGCAATGGGAGTAACTCAAGAGGCATTAACATGGCGACTTTTGTTTTTGGTACCTATTCGAATAACGCATTGATTTTAAATAAACTGCATTGATTTGCAGGGACTACCCATATGTGAAATATCAAATAAGCCAGCATTAGCCAGGGTATGTTGGTGCTCCTTAATAATACCGGAAGGGTAATGCAAGGGCATAACATACCTAGCAAAAGGAATTGTTTTGGCGTGTAATCTGGCGTGTAGTGCAAAGAATGCAGTTTGCTGAATATCATCCATAGTCATCGGTTAACTTATGAAAATTACAATACTATTTTCTGCAAAGATAGAATAAAAGAATGACTTTAGTCTCGTGTTTTTTCCTGTTGTCTTGCGGACGGATAAAAACCTTTATAAATGTGCTCATCAAACTGAATAAAAAAGGTACAATAGTCTAGTTATGGCAAATGTAAACTAGGTAAAATAGTGACGCAAAGAATCATTAAAATTGCAACAAGGCAAAGCCCGTTAGCATTATGGCAAGCTGAATATGTCGCAGAGCGATTACAGCAAGCACACCCGGGGATTAAAACTGAATTAGTAAAAATGGTGACTCAGGGCGATAAGATTCTCGATGCACCACTCGCTAAAATTGGTGGCAAGGGATTGTTTGTTAAGGAATTAGAGCAAGGAATGCTAGAAGGGGTAGCCGATATAGCCGTCCATTCAATGAAGGATGTTCCTGTTGAACTCCCTCAGGGGCTCCATTTGGCTGTTATTTTGCCTCGCGAAGACCCCAGTGATGCTTTCGTTTCTAATCACTACGTGAACATTGCAGAGTTACCTGAAAATGCTAAAATTGGCACTTCAAGCTTACGCCGCCAATGCCAGATTGCGGAACATTACCCTAAAATGCAGATAATGTCTTTACGGGGCAATGTGAATACCCGCTTAGCAAAACTGGATGCGGGTGATTATGATGCTATTATTCTAGCGTCGGCAGGGCTAAAGCGATTAGGTTTTGCTAATAGAATAACTCAGCAACTCGATAGTACAGTGAGTTTACCCGCTATAGGGCAGGGCGCTGTTGGAATCGAGTGCCGTGTGGATGATGTTGAAATCAATCAATTACTGGCCCCTTTGCATGATGAGCAAAGTACTATCCGGGTCCGTGCTGAACGAGCGATGAATGCTAGATTGAAGGGGGGTTGTCAGGTGCCGATTGCCGGCTTTGCAGAGTTGCAAGATGGACAGTTATTTATGCGTGGCCTGGTGGGTAAACCTGATGGCAGTGTCATCTATCGTGCGCAAAGAACCGGGCCAATTTCTGAGGCTGAAGAGCTCGGGCGTGCTATCGCGGATGAATTACTCGCGAGTGGTGCTGGCGAAGTATTAAAGGAATTATACGCATAAGAGTCACATGATTCTTGGTTGGCATAATATTATGCAATGCAGAAAAAAGATATTAGTCACTAGGCCTGTACACCAATCCGACTTATTGTGCTATATGATTGAACAACAAGGTTGGCAAGCAATACATTATCCTGTGATTGAGATTCAAGCAAGGGAATTATCTGCCAGAGATCAAATGCATATACACAATATACAGCAATATCAATATTTATTTTTTGTCAGTGCCAATGCAGTAAATTTTGCCCTACCGCTGATTAATGGCAAAATGGAAACCTTGCAAAAAAAATCCTGTATTGCTGTCGGTAAAGCGACCTTTAAAGCTTTAGCTAATTGTGGAATTGAAAGTGCACTAATACCTGCTAATAGTTATAATTCTGAGTCTATTTTAGCAAAGCCTGAACTGCAGTCCTTGGCAGGGTTTTCCTGTTTGATTATCAGAGGTGAAGGTGGACGGGAACTTTTAGCACAAACTTTGCTTGAAAGAGGTGCCAAGGTCGATTATCTTGAAGTCTATAAGCGAGTCATACCTTGCCATGATAATAGCGAGGTAGAAGCGTATATATTCAATAAATCATTGGCGGCAATTGTTATTTATAGTGGCGATGCACTACACAACCTGATAAAAATGTTGGCTAAACAAGACATAATAAAAAATTTGCTGAACGTACCGTTAGTGGTTATTAGTGAGAGAGTAAAGACAATTGCAGAAAAAATTGGCTTTAACAAAATTATAGTCGCTGATCAAGCATCTGATAGCGCGATGATAAATGCATTACTGAATGGGGAAGAATGTGGCTGATGTAATTGAAGAGCAGAAACAACAAGAGGTTGCTCCTGCAGCGCCGATTGAAAAAAAATCTAGAAATGGTGCATGGTTTGGATTGGTTATTGTTTTAATCGTTTTAGGTTTGGCTGGTGCAGGTTTTTTAGTATTACAACAATTACGTGATAAACAGCAGGACTTAGGGGGTGAAATAAGTAAGGAGAGTCAGCAGATGCAAGAGCTGACTAAGCAGATTTCTGGTTATCAGCAACAGCTTGTTGCCATTCAGGGCCAGTTAACTAGCTTAAGTGCTGAAGTGAGTAATAAAGAAACTAACTATGAACAAAAGCTAAACCAACAGAGCTCCTTGCACAAAGAGCGTCTAGACATGACATCAGAACGATTAAAGGAATCAATACAGCGTATTCAACGGCAGTTAGGGAAAACGCGTGGTGATTGGTTAGTTGCTGACGCAGAATATTTGTTAAGTGTTGCCAATCGTCGTTTACACTTAATGGGAGATGTACCAACCACTATTGAAGCTTTAAAAGCGGCTGATGCCCGCTTACGCGAAAGTGGCGATACAGCAGGATTTAAAGTACGTGGACAAATCACTAAAGAAATTGCATTAGTTAAAAAAGTAGAAGTTGCTGATGTTGTCGGTATTTACTCTACTCTGGAAATGTTAGAAGAGGATGTCTCTAAATTAAATGTATTTCTCCCCTACTCAGGCAAAGGGCATAAGCAGGAAGAAAGTATCAGTGACGTAACGATTGAGCCCGTAGATGAATTAAATGATGCGCTGGATAATGCCTTAATTGAAATTGAAGGCATTTTAACCATTAGGCGTTTAGACCAACCCGTCACATCGATAATTAGCCCAGAACAAAAGGCGTTTATTACTGAGGAACTAAGCACTAAATTGGTTATTGTTAAGCTTGCTTTAGTACAACATGATGATGTCTTGTATCAGGCGAGTATTGATGATGTTTTACAGTGGCTAACGAAAAATTTCACTAAAGATTCGGAACGTGTTAATTTTGTCAACGAATTGAATAGACTAAAAGCTATACAGATACGCAGTAATTTTCCGGATATCAGTCAGTCTCTTAAAATGCTGAGGAATATCGCCAAGCTTAGATTAGAAACAGATAAAGCGTTGCAGTCGGGTGTTCAAGATAAATCTTCTCCAACACCTGATGCAAACGATGATTCTTCTGTGTCGGTTGATTCAAAGACAGAGCCTTTAACATTACCTGAAGCCCAGGTTAAACAATAAGAGGAGAATCTAATTATGAAAAATATTCTACTTTTTCTGGGTACATTAGCGACCGCTCTGGGGCTCGCCTTCGTTGTTCATGAATGGATGATGAAATATGATGATCCAGGTTATGTCTTGATTGGTGTTGGGCATTGGGCTTTAGAAACATCACTCATTGCTTTTACCATTGGGTTAATCATCAGCTTTTTTATTTTTTATGTGTTATTTAGAATACTCGGATGGTTGCTTAGGATGCCCGGGAAAATAAAAATGCGTGGCAAATCAGTTAAATTTAACCGTTCACAGGATGCTTTGATAGCAGGTCTTGTCGATTCAGCAGAGGGAAACTGGGAGCGGGCCGAAAAAACACTGATTAAACATGCATCAAACAGTGGTGCTCCATTAATTCATTACCTAACAGCGGCTCGGGCAGCGCATTCACGCGGGGCGATGGATAAGCGTGATGAATACCTGAAGCGAGCAACGATAGATGCACCTGGTTCTGAGGTTGCTGTTGGCTTAACACAAGCTGAATTGCATTTATCACAGAAACAATTTGATCAGGCTTTAGAGACACTGATAAAGTTACACTCTATTGATTCCTCTCATGCCAGCGTTTTGAAAATGATGCACCAGACTTATCAGCAATTAGGTGACTGGAAAGCGATTCGAGCCTTATTGCCTGCCTTCCATGAAAATAAGGTTTTTATGGAAGCAGAAGTTAAATTATGGGAAGTTGAGACCTACAGTGTATTATTAAAAGAAGCCGCAGAGCGTCAAGACGTAAAAGAAATCCAGGAGCTTTGGCAAGAGGTTCCAGAGCACGTGAAAACCATGTCAGGTGTGCCCGCTATTTATTATGCCGCGATGATAGAAGCGGGAGCCGGGGCAAAAATTGAAAAATATCTGGTAAAATCCCTGAATGAAAAATGGGATATGACCTTACTGGTATTATTTGGCAGTGTGCAATCCATCGATTTTCGTGGTCAACTTGAAATAGCAGAAAAATGGTTATTACAACATGGTGAAGATGCAATCTTATTGCGCGTTCTGGGTAAAATTTCCATTAAATGTGAGTTTGCTGAAAAAGCTAAAAAATATCTGGCTAAAAGTATCGGTGTGGAACCTACCGTTGAAGCTTATCGTATCTTAGGTAACTTTTTAGCGGACGAAAATGATCAAGAGCGAGCCAGTGAATGTTATAAGCTAGGTCTAGAGTT
>CAYZUM010000097.1:0-9586 GCA_964481455.1 uncultured Methylomonas sp.
TTCGCTGCGTAGGTGAGTGAATGAAGGTGACAGGAGTCCCTGAATTTCACGAATTTGTTGCGAGTTACCTAAGTTGTAATATATATACCCAATAGCGCTCTTAATTACTTTACAAAATCAGCATCACTGCTAATCTTTCAAGAAGACGGTCTCTCCACGGCCAGTGGTATCTAGCGTTATTTTGCCTTCCTGCGCTAACCAGCCAATGCTACGCTGGATGATTTTTTCATCTTCAGTAATTTCTCGAAGCAACTGTGCAACAGGGGTCGTGCCATTTTTAGTCAAGTAATGCCAAATGCTCCCTGCCGTTGAACCGATACGGTCAGGTATGGTCATTTCTGGTGTCGCCTCCACTGGTGTTGGCTCAACTGGATTGGAAACCACTGCTGGAGCTTGTTTAGGCATTTTTTTCTTAGGGTTTGCCTTTTTGGGTGCTGATTTTGTCGCTACCACCTTTTTAGAGAGCTCAGTTTTTGTAGTTTTAGGTGCTGCTTTTTTTGAAGAGGTTTTTTTTGTCGTTTTTGCACTTTTCATAATGAGATAAAGACCTGAATTTGTATAATATAAAGAAAATAAATAAGTATAAACCATTCAGGCATAAATGTACTATTCCGATGAATGGATTTTACACAAATTTAATAAATATTAAGTAAGATAGCTCAAGATACTCGATTTAACTTTGTTAATACGATAGCATGCAATATCATTTTTAATCATCCGTGCTAACGGCAAAATAATAAACATTCTTGAAGTGGACCTTATCATTTAATGCAAGAATTTCCTTTTTACAGTTATTTAGTAGGCCTGATCGTTTTTGTACTGATTTTGCCTGCAGCTTTTTTACGCATCAATAAAAATCCTTTTGTTCCTCAGTTTATTATTGCAATTATTGCGTCTGTCATATGGATGGCAGATGTGGTTTATACTTTAACAAATCCGTCTTTATATATTGCTGATACTTTTGCATTTGAAACTGTACGTAATGGTGCCTGGTTCTTTTTTATGAGTGTGCTTATTTCCTGGCAAATATATTCAGGAAAGTATGCCTTTGTACGAGAGTCAAAATTATCCGTTTTACTGTGTATCTGGGTCGTTCTTGTCTTTACAATTGAGCTATCACCACAACTTTTAGATATCACTAAGCAGTATTTAGGCAGGGATATCAGATTGTTTGCACACTTAAGTTTTGCAATTATTGGTTTAATGCTACTCGAACAATTGTATCGTAGTGCATATAGAGATCATCGGTGGGCAATAAAATACCTATGCCTTGGGTTGGCAGCCATTTTTGCCTTTGATTTTATTATTTATAGTAAATCACTATTATTTGGTCAACTAGATTTTGTCCTTTGGAATTCCAGAGGATTAATTAATGCCTTATGTGCGCCTTTATTAGCTATTTCTTTTAGCCGTTTACAAGATGATAAACAGCAGGTGACCATATCACGTACAGTTGTGGTGCATACAACTATTCTATTTGGCACCGGCTTGTATATGATTTTAATGTCATTGGCGGGTTTTTATATTAAAAGTTTTGGTGGTACCTGGGGAGGGGTTCTACAGACTTTTTTTATTTTCTTAACTGTTGTATTATTGTTTATTGTCTTCACCACAGGAACTATTCGAGCTTATATTAAAGTTTATTTTAATACCCATTTTTTTCAGCATAATTATGACTATAGAGAAGAATGGGTTAAGCTCAGTCGGGAGATAGCTAGCTTACATTCCCTAGATGATTTAACCCAGTTTGTTATTAAAACGCTAGCTGACCTAGCCGGTAGTGCGGGGGGAGGTTTGTGGGTCAGGAATGAAAAAGGGGCGTTTTATTTAGCCGATGAGAGATCTTTGGGCTTTCCATATGATGCTGTATTACAAAAAGATCACCAATTTATTTTATTTTTGAACGATAAGCAATGGGTGATAGATTTCTGTGAATATGACAACCATGCAGAGATATATGATGATGTAGATCTCTCATTATGGCTAGAACATAAAAATATATGGATAATTATTCCTTTATTACAACAAAATAGAGTTGTTGCCTTTGTTGTTTTAACGGAGCCGTTAGTCATGCGGCAGTTAAGTCATGAAGATCATGATTTGTTAAAAACGGTCGGTTTGCAATTAGCCAATGCACTGGCACTCAGTAAAGTAACTGATGATTTATCGAGAGCAAGGCAATTCGAAGCCTACAGTCGCTTTTCAGCTTTTCTGGTTCACGATTTAAAAAACCTGGTTGCTCAGGTTTCGATGATTGTGCGTAATGCGGAGAAACATAAGCGTAACCCTGAATTTATTGATGATGCTATTGAGACTTTGGAAAATGTGGTGTCCAAAATGGAGCACTTATTAACCCAGCTTAAAAAGGGAGAAATTAAAGCTGAAAAAAAAACAATTATCAATATTGTTGATATATTTTTAGATATTGAGGTTCAGCAAGCGGGTAACTTGCCAAAGGTTAGTTTAGATTGTGAAGTAAAGGAACGTTTTATTTTAGCGGATAAGCAGCGATTTATCGCAATTCTAGGGCATTTAGTACAGAATGCACAAGATGCTACTCCAGATGATGGAAAAATAAACATACATGTCAATTCCGATCATACTTATGCGCTAATAGATATAGTAGATACAGGGTGCGGAATGGATCAGAAATTTATTAATGAACGCTTATTTAAACCTTTTGATACGACTAAAGGGAATGCTGGAATGGGAATAGGCGTTTATGAAGCGCGTGAATATATTCTGAGCCAGGGAGGTGATATTTCAGTCGAAAGTAAATTAGGGGAAGGTACTGTCATGAGTATCAAATATCCACTTGCCTCAGAAACGGTAGCGTTATGAGGTGATAATTCACGCTATTCTTCACATGGGCACCATGCGAAGTTGAAGCGATTTATTTATCTATTTGATGTTTGCGTTTAGAAATTATGCACTGGTCAGGCTTTGTTTCGAGTTTACATCAGTTTACCTGTCGCCAGATGAAAGTATAATATCTAGGTTTCTGCTCGCAGTACGTAGGATATAATGACCTATAATTTACGTGGTTACGGATGCGAACACACGCGGCTAAAATCGGCTGCTAGAAATCCGCAACCGTGGCTGTGCAAAGTATATAGGAATGGGAATCAAATAACGCGTGTATTCTGACGTGTCTTTTTGTTCGCCTTCTGCGTTGCGGAAACAGTGACGTAGCCAGCTATTACCCCGTTTTGAAGGCAAACAAAAATACTGCGTCATAATGGCACAACTTATTCAATTCTCATTCCATAGTGTTTTTATGGCAACAGACACTTCACCGGGAAGACTAAAATCATAGGTTGGAAAGTGTTATCTATCTTTGCATAGGAAGAGAATATGGAAGACAAACAAGTTTTATTAGTTGTAGAGGATGACCGAGGATTGCAGAAGCAATTCAAGTGGAGTTTTGCAGATTATAAAGTTGAGATTGCAGTCGATAGAGTCAGTGCAATTGAAGCACTAAGACGATTTTCACCACGAGTGGTGACCTTAGATTTAGGTTTGCCACCTGACCCAGCTAATGCAAGTGAAGGTCTGGCAACCTTAAAAGAAATTTTGCTTCTCGCACCTAGAACTAAAGTGATTGTAGTGACGGGCAATGATGATAGAGAGAATGCGGTTAAGGCTGTGGCGATGGGAGCGTATGACTTTTATCAAAAGCCTATCGATATTGATATATTGAATATGATAGTGACCAGAGCCTTTCAATTAACAGTACTGGAGCAGGAGAATATCAAGTTACAGCAGCAAATTCATGAGCCTTTATCAGGTCTTATCGTCAGTTGTGAAAAAATGCAAAAATTATCTCGAACGATAGAGAAAATTGCTCCCAGTTCTATCACAACCTTGCTATTAGGCGAAAGTGGTACCGGTAAAGAAGTTCTGGCGCGTGCAATCCATGAGTTAAGTACGCGAGTCGATAAACCTTTTGTTGCTGTCAATTGTGCTGCAATTCCAGAGAATTTATTGGAAAGTGAATTATTTGGCTATGAAAAAGGCGCTTTTACTGGCGCGACTCACCAAACGATTGGTAAGATTGAATATGCAGACGGAGGTACTTTTTTTCTTGATGAAATAGGTGATTTATCCGTTACCTTACAAGCAAAGTTATTGCGCTTTATTCAAGAACGTGTCATTGAGCGTCTAGGAGGGCGTGGTGAAATTCCGGTTGATGTTCGCATTATTTGCGCAACACACCAAAACATACAATCATTGATAGAGGCAGGGGGCTTTAGAAACGATTTGTATTATAGAATCAGCGAGATGGTGATAGAGATTCCCCCTTTAAGAGAACGTGAAGGTGATGCTATTGTTATTGCTAAAGCGTTATTGGCTCGTTTCAGTGAACTCGAAAATAAAGATATAAAGGGCTTTACTGCTGAAGCAAAACGAGTCATTGAAGCCTATCACTGGCCAGGTAATATTCGGCAACTAGAAAATATAATCAAGCGGGCTGTGGTGATGTCTGAGAATATTTATGTTGGAGTTGAAGAGTTGGCTTTAGGGGATGTGGAAGGAGGGGAGCCCCCCTTACCCCTTAATTTAAAGCAAGTACGTGTACAAACTGAAACTGTGGCTATTAAGAGAGCTTTGGCTCATGCAGATAATAATATATCAGGTGCAGCAAAGTTGCTAGGTGTGACGCGACCAACACTTTATTCTCTAATAGATAAATATGGTGTTGATGTATAGGTAAAGATATTTATTTCTATTATTCAGTGCGTAAGGTGGAATAGCGTTAGCGTTTTCCACCTTTGGTAAGGTCACCCAAAAATGCCGGAAAACGCTAGCGCTATTTCCAGCCTACGATAAAGGAGGAGATACGACTGACAGGAACGGATAATTATTTTTTTCCATGTTTCTTAGTCAAAGGCATAAATTTTGTCAGTACTGGAAATCGCTATTATTTTCAATCTAGTTAGATTAGGGCACTTGTCGCGGGGAGGGAATGCAGGAGGCTGCTGCCTCTGAGATTGCATAGGAAACACCGTTATCATGCAATAGTTGTGCTATGTAGCTGTCATTGATAAGGTTGGTATCACAAGCGGGTTGGTAACTAACCTCTTGAGTTTGCTGATCATATAATATTGATAATAACTGGCATGCAACTAATTCATCCAGAATTGGTTGTACGATAGAAATGGGAATATGTGATTGTAAACTGAGTTGCATAGGCGAATAGGGATTTTTATCAACCTGTCTGAACCGAGATGTTATCGCTTGCATAAGGCATTGTGCGAGCTTTATCTTGGATGTGAAATTGAGCTTTTTATATTTCTGATTGAATTGATACAATTCAATATTTTGGTGGAAATAAGACAATTCTGAGCCGAATAACACGATGATCCAGGTTATTTGTAACCAGACCAAAAATAAGGGCAGGGCGGCAAAGCTACCATAAATTGCATTATAACTACTGACTCCGATTTGTAAGGCGACATAAAAGTACAAAACGACTTGATAGATCGTTCCTGCAATAATACCTGCAAAGATACCTGAGCGGTAATTCACGGATGTGTTAGGCATAAAAATAAAGATGAAGCTGAACAAGACCCATAAAATCAAGATTGGCAAATAGCTGAGAAGCTGTAATGCTGCAACTGTGCCGGGTAATGAAATCGCATTGATTAAATATTCTAATTGAGTTTGCACAAAAACACTGATGCTGCTTGCAGCAATAAGCATCAAGGGTGCTAGTAACATCAGGGAGAGATAATCACTTAGTTTTCGCCCAAGTGTTCTCGGCTGTTTAACTTTCCAGATTTGATTGAATGATTCTTCAATATTGCTAATAACTTTCAGAACCGAGAAGAATAGAACGGCCACCCCGAACCCCGCAACAACTCCTCCTTTTGTTGAATCGAGCATATTCTGCGACATGTCGATTAGTTGTGTGATCATGGCGTTTTGCTCAGGAGCCTGTTCTAACAACCGTGTTTGCAACATAGCTTCAAAACCAAAACCTTTTGCGATGCCAAATAGCATGGCAAAAACGGGTACTATTGATAACATTGTATAAAGTGTCAAAGCTGAAGCTCTTAGGCTGCCATGGTCTTTGAGAAATCCTTGTGAAGACAAGGCAAAAACTTTTAGATAACCAAGGACTTGTGATTTTAGCTTATGTTCTTCTAGTTTATTACGCTGTTGCCATAAATCTTCGCGAAAGTAGTCGATTATTTTGTTAAGCATAATTATTTGTTGCGGAAATAAGGCGCTAGTGAATTTAAAAAAATTAATTAAGCTTAAAAAAATTATTCAGAAGCTTAGGGATCTGGAAATAAAAAAACGTCCAATATTGGGCAGAATTTTTGTTCGTATTCAAGGCGTAGTAACAGGCGCATAGCAAGCTACGCAACTGTTACTACAACGAAGAAGACGGACAGAAAGACCCGCCATCTTGGATGATTATTTGTTTCTATATCCTTTACCATCCAAAAACTGGCTTTTTAGCTTGTTTAGCAATTTCTACATTATCTTCCCATACTGCAAGACCTGTTTCTAAATCAGTGAGTGCTAGATGAAAGAACAAATAGGATTCACTTACTCTACCCAAAGATGCTTTTTGTTGAACTATTTCACCTGATAAACTCATGTCTGGAGCAATAGCGGTGCCCGCTTTCTTAACGGTTGCCTGATTAAACATATCATCATCTTCTAGGCGACGCACCTGTTTGCTCGCTCTGTCATCGGGTCCATTGCCACCAACAGCTGTTGTTGTTTGAACCTTGCCTGAGCGTAGCAGAGCCAGCCTTATTTTGTCGGTTAGAATCCGGGTATCTATATGTTCACTCGTGGAGTTTTTGATAGTACTAATCATCAGTATTGTTTTACGATTATCAGTACGGTTTAAGACACCGGAAGCGAGCAATGAATTTATTCCCTTTTCTGCGGCGATTTGCCAATCCTTAAAATTGATGTCATCGACCGTTACCAGCCCTTCATTAGAGGTTGCGTCGATGCGTCGTGTTGATGTGCTACAACCTGTTAAAATAATCAGGGTTAGAGCTATTACGAGGTGTGTTAATATTTTATGTGTCATGGCATTTTCTATTGATCAGTTAATGTATACTTTGCGCGGCCACGGCTGCAGATTTCTAGCAGTTGATTTTAGCCGATAGCAGTGTTACTGAAACAGTTTCGTAGCCTGCTATGCGCCTGTTTCAGCGTCTTGCTCTCGACAAAAATCAACGCGCTATAAATTTCGCATCCGTGACCGCGCGAAGTATATTAGGATAGCTAAAAGAATTCAAGTTTGCCTTTACCAGCTAGACTTGGCTTCTTGATTTTCTTTTAAGCTCAGTGTGAAATCTTTACATCTGGCATTGGGTGATACAGCCATTATTCTAATGGTATCACCTGGAATAACGATCCTTGGGATCCATGTTTGTGCACCCGTTTTGACGTCCATCCCATGTTCATCAAGCCAACTAAAGCGGTAGGCTATTTGATAGGGATTATCTTTCATAAACCAGGAACTTGCCTGATCCCAAAAGCTGGTTCTGATATTGCTTGCGGTTACTTGTATTTTAAGGAGTCCATCAGGTAACTCCACTTTGTCAATCCGGTCTATCACAAGTCGGCGACTGAGAAAATTGTCAGTGGATACTTTTGATATATCCACTGATTGGCGCTGCAGGTTTGTTTCTGTATTTTCAACTGTATTGACGGTTGCCTGACAAGCCAGTAGTAGTAAACAGCTTATGGCGATTATAAAGCTTTTCATTGTAGGTTCCTTTTGGTGAAATTAAATATATGTCCAGTTTATATTTGCATTTAATATATTTCGCACGGTCACGGATACCGAATATATGGCGAGCTGATTTTTGCCGAGAGCAAGGCGCTGAAATAGGCGCATAGTTGGGTACGTAACTGTTTCAGAAACATAGCTATCGGCTAAGATCGTCCGCTAGAAATCCGCAACCGTGGCCGTGCGAAGTGTATATGACAACAATTTTGAAGCACGGAGCCTTAGCCCGACTGACAGTTTTCAAATTGTTCATCTCATTGATAAAGGTTGTTACTGAGTTTCGAATACCTTATAAATCAGTTTATTTGCAGATAATGCTCTGACGAAGACAATAGCGTTATTTGTTTCATTTTTCAATTTTATTTCGGATATATGGGTTGATCCTAGTGGTGTTATATTTAAAATATTATTATCAGGAAGGGGTATATGTGCTATTTGTATTTCCTGCGGCAGTGTTTCCCAGCAACGTGTATCAGCAGTATTAAACAGCGCTTTGTAGATACCTGTAACGATTAATGCACCAATTTGAGCTTCAGTACTAGCTCTTCTGGCTGCCTGAGTAACCGCTAAGCTGGCTAATTCTTTAGTGAGTGTGGATACAACAAGGCGGGTAATCATTGCGGGTAATTGCTCGTGGTATTCTTGTGACATTATGGCGTCAAAATTCGCAACTTGTTCGGTTTGTGCTGAGAGTTTATTATTGCGATACTGGTATTCAATATTCAAGCCCTGTAGGGAAGAAGAAAAATATTCATAACGTGGAAAAGCGATTCCCGTATAGCCCACGTAAGGCAGGATTATTTGAAATTTCTCCTGTTTCAGTGCCGGAGCACGTCCATTGAATAGCAAGACGTAGACCATTTTATGATTTAGGGGGTAGTCGTATGCATTAATATGACTGAGTTCCTCTGGTATTCTACCGCCTATCTTTTTTGCACAGCTGACATAGTCTTGTTGTACAAGCTGATTATCAGGTAACATTTTATAAAGGTTACGGAAATCAACTAAGGCTTCTCCGTAGTTATTGTCCATCAGATACCCCATGGCAGAAAAATAACTGACAAATGGATTGCTGAGGTTGCCATAGAGTTTATTCGCCTTATTCCCCGATGCCGTATAGGCATCATTAATAACAGGGTTTTTTGCGATATCGTTAAATGATATTGAGGTATTTCTAGACTTTTGGCGTTGATTTTTTTGGTTCTGAGCTGCAATTTCTTTTTGGTTTTGCTGAATATCTAGTTTAAATTCTCTAACAACATTTTTTTGTGCATCGCGCATTCTACGTAATTCAACTTGTGCGCTAGTAGGGGCGTTAAGTGCAAAATACCCTAATGCTTTGTAAGCATTGAGCATGACTTTATCAAGGTACATGCCTTTATAAGGGAGTGCATTGGGATTTGTTAATGCAGATCCGATTTCAGCACCACTTGCCCGTGCATTAAACACTGCACGGTTATCATAGTCTGTCATGATAGTTTCACATCTTTTGAACACATTAACACTTTGTTGGTAGTCTCCCGCAGTAAACAAAGCCGTTCCCTGATCCAGACGCCACATTAATTCATCGTTTGAGTCTTTTCGGGCGTCACTTTTTTTGCTTAAATCTTCTACTGCCTGATTAATGTTTCCTGAATAATAGGCTGAAATAAAAGGTTGTTTTTGCTTTCTGGCATCAATGATAGTTGAACAGCCTGAAATCAAAGTAGTAGAGCTCAATAGAAGTAATACTATGAAGTGTATGGTTAAAGAAGTTTTGTACATATAGGTTGAAGGCGTAGATAGCTGTATGAGCGGTCTTTAGCCGCGAAATAAAAAAAG
>CAYZUM010000098.1:0-9549 GCA_964481455.1 uncultured Methylomonas sp.
TAATAGTTTCATAATCATCACTTCCGCGTGAAGCAACAGAGTTTGTAGAGCCTAAATCTAAAATACTTTGTAATTTTTTATAGAAATCAGCTGAACGTAAAGGCTTGGTGATTGAACTATAAGTATCATCAGTCCACTCCCCTGCAAGCATTCCAAACTTACCACCAGTTGCTATGTCTATAATCGGTGTAAATGTACCTGGCTGTTTGAATTCAATAGGTGCTCCCACAGCATCACCACAGGCCAGACCAACTAAGCAGCCTTGATACCGATCTATTAAGTTAATTTAAAAAATACCATTAATTGCATTTGTGAATATTGATAGCAAGCTATTCAATTATGCCCCCAAGGTATTAGGCTTTCAATTACTTTAAATTAAACACTGTTCTATCACTCGAATAAAATAAACATTCGATGCGTTCATCAACACTCCGATATTGATTATTGTGAAATTCACTCACGACACCACTATTTTCTAAATATTGTTTTAACCACGGGGTCTCATCACCTAAATCAACATCGTGCAAAACTTCACGCACAAGTTTAATATCTTTAGGCGGTATTGGGACATTGCGCCACCCAAGCCCAAAAATATCTTTTATTTTGTCAGGTAGGTTTTGTTTGTGTGCAATTCCCAAAAACTTCTGGAATACACTGATCCGATGATTAGTATCACGCGTCCAGGGTTCATCAGTGAAGAACTCTCTAACAGGTATGCAGTACAGTGCAGCCCTTAGATCAATCTCAACACCCTCTGCCGCCAGTTTTTTACAGGAAGTAAACATTTCAGCATCTAACTCTTCATCGGTTAGGTGGGTTAATGAGTTTTCCCTGTCAGGGATTAATGTTTCAAGTTTTTTGAGTCTATTTTTTAGTGTTGAATTCATTATAGGTACCTCTTTGATTCAGAGTGTGGTCTAAGTGCTGTACCCTCTGCAGATCTCATAACCTCTTTAAAAAAAGACATTTTCATTTTCACCCCCAGAACCTCAATTATTTCATCGACTGGTTTTTGTTGTTCCAATTTGGCTATCCTTGTTTTCAAAGTCATGGCCATACAAGCATTCGAAAGATAATATTCTCAGGCGGTGTTAATATCTTCTCCAGTTTCTCAACCCGTTTTTTTAGTGTCATTTGTTTTTCTCCAAAACTTCAATGCGTTTGGTTAGCTCGTCCATTTCCTGCAACTTAGCCAGTGATGCAAGGCTGCTTAATAATTGTGTGCCGCTGTCTAACGGTACACTGCCATCAGCAATAGACTGTACAATTTGTTCACCTGTAGTCGATAAGCCTTTACTTGCATCAAGTGCAAACTGTATAGGCTCATTACTGGCTTTAAGATTAGGCACAATCTTATTTATCAAGGCTAGTCCTGCTTGTGTATCGCCTTCTAATGCCTGAGCAATGAGCACCTCTATTATCTCAGGTGCCTTGGCTGATATTGCCTTGCGTATTTGTGCGGATATTCCTAGTCCAGGTGGTCGGCCTTTTTTATTGGGACTGGGCGCACCTTTTTTAAACTTGCCTTTGCTGTCTCGTTCTGCCGTCGTGATTCATCAGGCTGACAGGGCTTTCTGCAAAAGCAATCTAATCATTGATGATACGCTTCGTGATTCTTCTGTAGCGCGTGTTTTGATTTTATCCAGTAACGACTCTGGCAATATTATTGATGTGGTCATGATGTCTCCCGACATGTTGATTTGTAACAGGACTTATTATATTACAATGATGAAGTGATATTACTGCTTATTTAGCATCAGCTCTGCCGTAATCTTAGGGTTCACGCGGGCCTTGCAAGGCTAACATTATCTAACATTTATCTAACACTCTTTTATTGTTTTGATCTGCTGTATTAATGTTTTTCATGGTTCAGTGGCTTTTAAAATACTTGCCGTGATCTTGTCGTTAATTAGTTGCTCGCAAGTCACGCTATTTAAGGGATAGACTATTAAATATTTTTATTTAATGAGGTTATATTTATTGATTCTTTATTCAAAACTCTAACAGCAAAATAGGTGATAACTTATTGGCTTAAGTCTATAATACTACCGTTATTTCCTGATCACTTTCAGAACTATTTCCTATTCAATCTTTTAGCCTTGGCCTTATCGCGTATTTCATCCTTTTTAATTTGAATAAGCTGGTTAATGGCCTTAGCTGCCTCTCAGTTACGGGCCCATTGGGCCCAATGGTACTTTCTATTTTTGCCGATGTTGCTAAGCGCCTTATGTATCTTTCATCAAACCCAAACTCAGTAATCCCAAGTGCTCAGGCATTGCTCGCGAGCCACTCATACACAGCAAACCGATCTGCATCAGACTTAAGTTGTCCATTAGCCTTGGGGGCTATATCTAGCGCTGCATACGCTTTTTTTCGCTTAGCACTTATTACGTTGTTATCACGACCCACAACAGCAACCAGCTTAGTTTTGAACTCTTTTGCGTTGCCATCGTAGCTATGGGGTTCTAAATCTACTTTCACTGGCTTTTGACCGCTATCATTATGCAACTTATCCCGCTCTGCTCTCATATCATCAAGTATTGCACAATCTAAGGCTGCCACCCTTTTAAGCTCCATAACCTCGCTTTCTAGCTCCATGATCTGATTATTTTTGGTAATATTTAATGCGCGTAGCTCATCGTTTTTCTTTACCAGCTTTTCATTGGCCTGCTTAAGGTCTGTTAATTTCTTGTTAGCCTCAAATGTGGCATTGTAGGATTGCTCTGATTGCTGGGTGGTAGTGACCACTGGTGTTTCATTCTCTGTATCGTCAACCACAACGGGGTTATGTTCCTCATTAGCAGTATTGTTATTGGCCTGTGCAGGTATTGTAATATCATCAGTTTCTGAAATAGCAGGGTTAGTTTCTGGTATTGCTACACTATTTTTTTTACCTAATGCTAAATCCTTTAACTGCCTGGTTGATAACTCCTCTTGAATCGCTTGTGCAAACAAATCATCTAACTGGTTATCGGGGGCCTGCATAATTGCCTTGTGATGACCAAAGCTTAAATTGTTTACGCGCGTATGTATTTGAAACTTAGCCGCCACAACACCATGCTGACTAGATGTTGCATAATTAAGCCCCACTGATTCACACGCCTTCTGCTTATTACCCCAAGGAATGTTGTTGTACCAGTCACCTATTGCCCATTGTGTACCCCGCTCGATGTTTGCCAGGAATCGTCCTGCTTCAAAAAACTGTTCTTCGGTAAAATGCTTTGGCAGGTTTAGCCCTGTGTTCGTTAATATATTTGTTGTTAAATCATTCATACATCATCTCGCTTTTTTACTGTGTAAATATCTTAACCTAATTATTTACGCGCGTAAATATTTATACGTGTAAACATTTTGCAATAGTCACTCCGTGGTGACATTTAGATTTGTTTACGCGCGTAAATATTTCTTTTGTATTTCAATCTGATTTTTCAATTGTCGTTGTCAACGACATTTAATGATTGCCAGTAGTCCGAATAACTGGCATATCCTAATTTCTGTATTAATGTCATTGTCTGACCTCAAAGCCCTGTTGCTGGTAAATAGTCCTGCGCTTATTAAATGCACTCACACCAAAACCACACTCGTCTACAATATCCAGGACATATGCTTTTGTTTTGTTTGGGTATGGTCTTCTGCACCTGCCAATACTTTGAATTAATCGAGTGGCGGCAGGGTTTTCTTTATCAATGACGGCTGATACGGGCGCGCCAAATATTAGTGCGGATAGGTGGGGCAGGTCGATACCTTCTGATAGCAAAGATAATGTCCCTATAATTAATTGAGCATCCTGTGCTCGACTCATGCGCTCGGCTCTATCCTTTGTAGATAGTTGGCCATGTAATACTAATGGGTTAGATCCCGCTTCTGTACACAGCACCCCCAACAATTCACAGTGCCGTACCTGGGCGCATAAAATAATGGTTCCCATACTTTTGGAAGCTTTAACAGCGCGATCCACAATTAACTGATTACGCTGCTCATCATCAACCAAGACATTTAAGAATTCTGCCCAACTATCAACCACGGCATCAAAGGGAACTCGAATGGCTGATACACGGACTGGAAGGACTTTACCTTGTAATTGGTTCTGATTAATTGTTGAGCAAATATTACCGATAGCACCATGAATCATAAATTCCAGATTATCGCGCCTTTGTGGTGTTGCACTTAAGCCATACTTGTACTTAGCATTAAGTCCAGTCATGACCATGTAAGCTTGGTTAGCTGGCAAATTATGACATTCATCAGCAATCACTAGTCCATAGCTCAATTGTGATAAATCGCGCTTACAGAGTGTTTGAGTTAGCCCTATAGTGAACTCTACGCCTTCTGTACTTTTACCACCGCCGATTAAGCCAGCATCTAAGCCAGTGAATTGTTTAATTGCTTCGCGCCATTGCTCAGCCAGGTCTTTTGATTTGACCAGTATCAAGGTACGCTGTTTTAGCTGTGAAGCCATCGCAATACCAGCTATAGTTTTTCCTGCCCCTGTAGCTGCAACCATCACACCGCCCTTAGCAACAATAGCATTATCAACAAACTGTTCTTGATAGGGTCTTAATGTGCCAGCAAAAGGAATACCTACTAATACCTCTGTACGCTGGTCAATCACTTCGGGCTTGAATGTCTGTAACAGATAATCAAGTATGCCCATAGGGGCAATAAGTCCAGTCTCTGATTGTTCGGCTAAATAAATATAACGATCAATACCGTGTGTGCTCCTGCCAAAACTTAAAGCATCCTGATACTTCGGATTAGCAAAAGTGAATTGCTCAATAATCTGTCTTTCAATATCTGGAGAGGTTTGTATTTCAATTTGATTTTTTAATGTAATTTTCAATGTAATATCTCAACACCAGACTTAGCAAACTTATTACGCATTTCCGACAAAGTTAAGCCGTTGGGTGAAGTAACATTATTTGTAACACCATCACCAATAACAACGAATCTCTTATATTTTGGTTCGCTGTCATTTGCTGCTTTTAGTTCGTCCAGAATCTCATCCTTATGTGATCTGATAAATTCCCGTTGTTCATCAGTTAATTTTGATGCTGGAGCTACACCAAGGCCATCTGGATTTTTAATAGATAACTTAAAACCTGCTGACTGGATTTTTAATAATGCGCTCATTAGAAAAACACCTCTTCATCACCTGAATTATTTTTGCACTGACTGTTTTTTAGGGGTATTAGGGGTACTGGGGGTACTATTCCAGTAATAACATGACTTTCAGCCATTACCCCTTGTAAATTCGTAGGGGTATTAGGGGTATTGCAAAGATTCGGTGTTACCCCTGTTACCCCTTGTATTTTGGTAGGGGTATTGCTCGCATTCGTTGAGTTTTCTGGTTTAGTACCCGTATTACCCCTAATACCCCCAGAAAGTAGTGACTTGTTTAGAATTTCAGCTTTTACAGAAACTACAGAGGTGCTAGTTTTACCGACACTAATGTTTGAAGTTAATTTTCCAACTTTATTTATATGCAAATAACCAAGTTCTTTTAATGATTTTTTTACCTTAACTGCATCAACCCCCTTACACGCTTCTTTAAATGCTTTAGGTGCGAAATGATACATATCTCCGCGAAACCACCCAGCCCTGTTTTGTGGGATAGGCGTGCTATTATCACGCTCAAATCTTGCATCATCAGATAAGATAAAATCTCTTATTGCATCAACACCGCGATCTACATCAGAAACAATATCTATTTGACTATGCCATGCTGAATAACAGGCATTTACTGAACTGATAACCTGGCTTTCTGTCCAGGGCAAAATACCCGCCTTAACAGCAATAATGCCCGTATGTGCTACCAGTGCAAATCTAGTTAAAACCCGTTTAGCTATCGGTGTATTTGCTGTACCGATAACTGAATAATCAAACTCCTTCCAGCCCTCTGATAAGTCGTCTATTCTGCTTATTAGCTCAACACCAGCGTGGCCATAATGTAATGCACAATGTTTTTTCATTGCATTGGCTTCATCAGCACCAGAAAATAAAGCTTCTAATTGTGATAAATCAACATCTATCATCCTAACTAATTGCCCGCCCTTTACCTGCCCGCCACCGGACTCAATAAAAGCTGACACAGCCAACTCACCTGCAGATAAAACAGTGACGCGCCATGAACGGTTATTTCTTAGGTTTGCCGTGTCCTTTAGTCTGCTTTTACCAGTGCCGGATATAATTCTATAAATTGTTTTACCAAACTCCCTTGGGTCGCCTTCTCCGATTTCATCAATAACAAGTGGTAAATCATTGAAGCATTCAGCCACCGCCTCAAGCGCATTACCTGTTGCATTCCAGCGTTGAATATATGCACCATCGCCACCCGATATAGCGGGGTCAACGCCATTACCCCATACAGAAGATGCCGCCTGTAGTGCTGTCGTTTTACCTTGCGAAGTGGTGTTGTAGATATGAAACCCTCCAGCTTCAATACCCGTTTTATACCTAACTGGAGCTGATAGGCTAGCGCAAACAAGAAAACGTAAACCCTCAGAAGCGTTTGCTAGCCCTGACTGCCAGTCCTTTAGTGTTCCGTGTGAATGTATCGCTTTGGGTACGTTGCTAAAACCTGATGGCTGATAAACGACTTTATTACCTGCTGGTTCGCGTATTGTATGAGTAGGCAGAACAAAGGCATCATGTAGCCATCCCGTACAGCTTGCAGCTATTAATCTGTCCTTTACGTTGAAGCTAGCAAGGTAGTTTAATAAATCACGCTCTCTGCCTATGCGAATAGGTAGACCACCATCAGCAAGCAATTGTTGTATATCAGTACCACGAGCATGAAATAACTTTTTAGGCAAAGCTAATTCGTGCACCTTATTATCTAAGTCTTTCCACCAGACAAGCACCCCCCAATTATCACCCGACTTATCACGACTAATAGCCTTCACAACTATGGGTTTTGTAGTTATCTGTATTTTTTTGGGGTTGCCTTCTTTATCTTCATCCAGAAAATAAACTCCAGATTCATTGCATACATAATCTTTTGGCACTTTTTTAAATTCGGCCATATCATCTAAAGCACTCATACGATACCCTCCGCCAGATAATGCTCTGCCGCTGTATTAATTCGCTTCATTGCAAGCTTCACCCTTTCAAGGTCATGCTCTCCAATAGGAAACAGTAATTTATTTGAGTCACTTATCCAGCACAGAATAATTAATATTTCATGTTCAAATTCATTTCTTAGTTGTCGATCATTAATGACGGCTTTATGCTGCCTGGCTTTGTCAGGAGTTAATTTCTGGTGATAAATATCGGTAATTTTTAATCCAACACTTTCCAGAATATCTTTAGGGTCGCACCCATGACTATGACAGTGAAACAATACTCTGTCGCTGCCGTCTGTAACTGCCAGGTTATAGTTTTTTGCACCGTCATGAGTACAAACTAATTTTGCTTTATCACCTATCCATTTTGCTGACTTATTAGTGTGTGACTCGATTGAAGAAACTGCTATTCGCATTGCATCACTAATCATGACCAGCACCTCCAGGCAATAGAACATAGCTTGCAACTCGGTGTTTGTTTTTCCCTGAATCAATTACCTCCCAATGGGTATAAATTTCATGTCCCTGAGCCTTCAGCTCCTGAACTCGTGCAGCAGGGTGCATAATATCCAGCTCATTACGTGCGGCTAGTGTTGTTAATGATTTAGAACGCAAATAGTTTAAGATTCGTCTGCGCTGACTTTTAGTGCTGATACTGCTATAATTATCACGATCTCTCATGATCTACTCCTTTCGCTTCGCAGCGATAGTTGATGGTTTTAAAATAGAAACTCTTCCTGGGGCTGGCTACTTCGTGAAGAGTTTTTTTATGTGTAAAAAACATAATCACTCCCCCTTATTTTTGCGCCTCATGGTAATGCTTAGCCTGGTCGAATGTGACACGCTCAGCAACAAGTGCATCATGTTTTAATGCTGATTTATTGCTTTCGCTGAACTCTGTGCAGAAAATATCTAGCGCATGGCCGATAATCTCATGCTGTTTTTTTAATGAGTTTTGTTTGATTTCGCTAACAGAAATGTTAAGCGGATTTTGGGTGTGGTTAAGCATGGGCTTATGTCCTGTATTGGAGTATAAAGCCGTCGCTATTCTTCTCACGGAATGGGCGACGAGTTGACGTAGGGTGAGAATACCGAATACAGGAACCGGCCAGCTCGAAAGCTGCCTACAGCAACCCGTCATAGCAGTCATAAAACGGAATAATACCGCTTCACTTTTTGATGGGCAATAAAAAACCGCATTAATAGCGGCCTTGCAGCCTGTAATTTTCGGATTCTCACGTCCGTCCCTTGAATGTGTCAAGGGCATGGATAGGTTACTATTGCTTGTGGTTCCTGTCAACTCCATTACATGGCCTCCAAAACCTCAGCATTACTGCGAAATTCTGGAATCTGCGCTAAGAAAGCATCAAGGTCTGATTTGCGATATAAAACCTTGCGTTTGGCTTTCATGAGCGTGGGAGCGGGATGGCCCCATAAATCACCGGTGGAACGGGATTTTTTTAATCCATCCTTGGTGCCATTATTTATTTTCAGATATAAACTCGCCTCACGTGAGGTGTAGAGTTTTTGGTAACCGTTATTTGTATGTGGGGGTTCATGGATCATGGATAACACCGTAGGTTGTTTTTAGTGTTTTATATTATCCTAGAATTTAATAAATTTCGGGCGTAGCTAATTGAAATAGCTCCGCCGCGTTGAATTACAAGGGGTGAGGGTGGTTTTATTAACTGTCTCTCTGTTCTCTTTTGAATTTTGCTAACTCTAATAGAGATGTAAGCTCACCTTTTATGTAGCCAGAATTGGCTTCTGTTTTTTTAGATAACCCATCAATCCAGTCTTGATTATTAGCATAAATAGTTGCCACTACTTTATGGGAAATCCCCAGATCATCAGCAATGCCTCTAAGGTCAACTCTACGAAAGTTTCCACCGCTGGTTTTATGGTGAAATAAAGCACTAACCACGCGCCTATCTTTTGCTTTTACGTTTGATAAAAACTCCATTGTTATTTGATTTAATGGCTTTCCAAAATTAAAAAACTCATTCATATCTTTATACCGACCATTGGCGATATTTATATCAAGGGCCAATAACTCATCAGCAACCCAGTCAGGTATGGTTTCTTGGTATATACTACATGCGATAAGTACCGTCATAATTGATGAGCGATCTCCAGATAGAAATTTGTGATTACACTCTGCTAATACCTCGGCCATACCGCCACCTTTTGCTTTAATATATATTGAATTATTTACATCGGTGGAAAACACTACCATATACACTCCATTCAAAAAGCGTTTGTCATCCAATAGGGAAGTTAGCCAAGTGGTTGAATGAGTCCACTTTTCAGCCGCTAAGCTTAGGCTAACCAAATTGTATTATGCTCTGTTTTGAATTAGATTATTTAATAGTTGCCAAGTCAAAATACATCAAGCGCGTTTTTTCTTTGCTTTCTAAATCAGGTATTTTGGCGATTGTCTTTTATGCCAGGCAATAGATCAAAAAACATGATAGGTTCATCTCTAAGG
>CAYZUM010000099.1:0-9524 GCA_964481455.1 uncultured Methylomonas sp.
CACGACTACGCACAAAGCCGCTTCGTCATAGCGACCTCAAATGGCTGGACGGCTAGTCGTCATGCAATTCTTGCCTCCCTCGCGCGCTATCGCATTATATTGGTTTTGGCCTGTGCCCTGCCGCCTATCAGGGACTAAAAATCATCACTTCGCTAAGCTCCGTTTCCCTGATTTTCAGCGAAAGACAAGTCAGACTCAGGTATTATTGAATTCTCGTTCCTTCGTAGGGATGTTCAATCCTTAACCACTGCACAGTCAGGTTGTCAGCTTTACCGCTCGCACGAAAAAGAGCCATTTTTGCCTGTTTTAACAAGATTGATTTTTGCATGTCTGCATTTGCTAATGCAATAAGCTCGTGCTCTTTTGTGAACTCCCAAAAACCATCACTGCATAAGATAAACGTCTCACCGATTTCAGCTGCAGGGTAAACTTCAATATCAGGCATGAATTTGTTAGTAATACAAATGCTCCTAGTCAGTTGATTTTGTTCTGGGTGTGTCCCCATTTTATGCTCTGCTAACTCACCTTCATCAAATAACTTTTGTGGAATTGAATGATCTTTTGTCCGCCATATAATACCATCTTTCTTGATACGATAAATCCGGGAATCACCACAATGAACACTAATGACAAGCTCAGATGTTACAATCAAAATAGCACATGTTGTATAAGCATTCTCAGCATCGGGATTACCAAAAAATGCTTCTGCCATCATATCCACTGCGGCAGTGGACCACTTGCGTACGACTGTTGCAGGTTTATTTTTTAATAAGGGACCATATCTGACCGAAAGTTTAACAAAACTTTGGCAAAAATAGCGAGCGGCCATTTCACCCGCCTGGTGGCCTCCTAAGCCATCTGCGACCATAAATAACGCATAATCGTTTTCAAGTTTATTGAGCATGTAATCTTGATTAATTACCCTGTCACCTATCGTTGTCAGTTGATGATAGTTTATTTTATGCATATAACCTGGCATTTCTCATAGTTCGTTTAATATCTCTAACAGCTGTGTCTAAACCTGATATAACCGCTTGCGCAATAATTGCATGACCAATATTCAATTCTACTATTTCAGGTATCTTACTGATATCTTCTACATTATGTAACGTTAAGCCATGCCCTGCATTAACCTGCAAACCAGCACTATGTGCATAACTAGCAGCATGTTGTATACGTTCAAGTTCTTGCCGTTGCTGTAATGAATTGCTTGCGCCTGCGTAACGACCTGTATGCAGTTCAATCACAGGAGCACCAGCACATACAGCAGCGTCAATTTGATTTTCATCAGGGTCTATAAAAAGAGAAACTTCAATACCTGAATCAGCTAAAAGTGAACAGGCACGTTTCATCTGTTCAGGACTTGAGGCAATATCTAAGCCACCTTCTGTGGTTAGCTCTTCCCTCTTCTCTGGCACTAAACAACAGGCAAAAGGCTCTACCTGGCCAGCAATGGCAAGCATTTCATCGGTTACTGCCATTTCAAAATTAAGCCGGGTATGAATCATTTCTTTTAACAAAAACATATCGCGATCCTGCATATGTCTACGATCTTCTCGTAAGTGGGCTGTAATTCCATCAGCGCCTGCTTGTTCTGCTATTAATGCTGCCTGAACAGGCTCTGGATAGAGTGTGCCTCGCGCCTGTCTTAGAGTAGCAATATGGTCAATATTGACCCCCAATAAAATTAATGGCTCTTGCATGATTATTTTTTAATTAATTTAGTAATTAATATTCGACTATTGAGGGTTTTTCCTTGTAGGTAGAATTCTATGACTTGGCGCATAAGTGACTTTGCTTGGTTTAATTGTTGTTGGTCAGTATAATGAGATTGTTGCATTGCAATGAGTGTGGAGCCATAGAATTTTCCTTTAACATCTATGCTTGCGCCCAGCTCTACATCATAGCGATAAGTCAAGTCCGCCTGAATTGGACTGTTGTTTGTTAAATCAACTTCTAGTTCTAGTCCATAACCAAGTGCTTTGATCAATTGGATTTCAAAAATTCTTAAAGCAACTTCTATATTATGGTTTTTTTTTAAGTGTTGTAAGCATGTTAAATAATTCAGGAAAATATCTGGATAGGGTTCACCTACAAGTATAAGATTTCTTAATAGCTCATTCAGGTAAAAACCACAGTAAGTATTGATGCCAGGTAAAATATATTCAGCCATTCCTGTTTCTACATGGCTTAATATCTTCAGTTGTCCGCTCCCCGTGTAAGTAATGTTTAAAGGTACAAAGGGTCTTATTAAACCAACATATGGTGATTTTTGTCGTTTAATACCTTTTGCAAGTAAGGAAAGGCGTCCTTCATTTTGAGTAAAGACATCAATGATTAGACTACTCTCCTTATAATCTTGATAATGTAACAGGAAGCAAGCCTCTAAATGTTGAGGCATATTAATTAACTTTTAAAGCCTAAACTTTGTAGGGCGCGTTCATTATCAGACCAACCTGATTTTACTTTTACCCAAAGGTGTAAATATACCTTAGTTCCAATTAATTTTTCAATATCTTTCCGGGCTTCCGTGCCAATACTTTTTAGCAATTCACCTTGCTTTCCAATGACAATGTTTTTTTGAGTGTCACGTTCTACCCATATCAATCCATAAATTTTAGTAATATGTGGAAGCTCTTCATATTTTTCTATTTCCACTGTCAATGCGTAAGGAAGTTCATCACCTAATCGACGAGTTAATTTTTCCCTAATAATCTCAGCGACTAAAAAACGTTCTGGACGATCAGTTATTTGATCTTCTGGATAAATAATATTGCCTTCAGGCAATAAATCCATAATAAGATTGTTTAACAATTCAAGGTTTGTCTGCTTTAATGCAGAAATAGGGACAATCTCTTTAAAAGGAAAACGATCTTGAGCATCTTTAAAAAAAGCAAAAATAGCTTCCTTGTTCTTCACTCTATCAATTTTATTAACGGCTAAAATAACAGGAATTTGGACTTTAGCTAATTTTTCAAAAATAACGGCATCGTAATCCTGCCAGGCTAAACAATCAATCAACCAGACAACAAGATCAACGCCCATTAAGGTCGTATCAGCCGTTCTATTTAAATAACGATTAAATGCTTTTTTATTGCTTTCATGCATACCTGGGGTATCCATGTATATTGCTTGGCCCTTTGTATTGGTATTAATACCTAATATTTGATGCCGTGTCGTTTGAGGTTTACGAGATGTGATACTGATTTTTTGACCTAATAAATGATTCATCAGGGTTGATTTACCCACATTAGGCTGACCTATAAAGGCAACGTACCCACAATTCATTTTGTTTTCCTGGCGATTTCTTGCAACATTAATTCAGCCCCATGTTGTTCAGCTTTTTTTCGAGATGCACCTGTTCCTATCAATTTTTTGTCGAATAAACTAATTGAACATTCAACTTTAAAGGTTTTCTCATGCGGCAACCCTGCTTCATTGATTAATGTGTAATTAGGAATGTCAATTTGTCTGGCTTGCATATACTCCTGTAGACGTGTTTTTGGGTCTTTTTGCCAGTTATCTAAGCGTAATTCAGCTAAACGTTCCTTAAATATTTGTAAAATCCAGGATTTACAGCTTTCTATACCTTGATCTTGTAAGATTGCTCCCATAATCGCTTCTAAAGCATCTGAAAGAATTGAAGCGCGCCTATAGCCACCACTTTTTAATTCGCCAGAACCTAAAATAAGATAATCGCCAATATGGTGTAGACGAGACAAATTAGCTAAAGACTCCTGATTTACAAGACTTGCTCTAAGTCGACTTAATACGCCTTCACTCGCTTGAGGAAATTTCTCGAAGAGTGCTTCAGCGATGACAAAGCCTAATATAGAATCCCCTAAAAACTCAAGCCGTTCATTGTTTTTAGCGCCCATACTTCGATGTGTAAGCGCCAAATCAAACCACGCTGGATTATTAAAAGACAAGCTCAGTTTTTTACTCAGTTGCTCAGGAGGTTTAATCACAGTTTGCCAACTTCTATTGAATTATCGAAATCAACCCAGACACTCAAGTTATACATGATAAGTTGCTTTACATGGTATTTTATTTCAATTTTCAAATACCCATGACGGCTGGTAATTTTAACATCTTCTTTTTTAATGTGCTCAATATAATTCATATTAAATTGTTTGGAGAGAGAGTGCCATACTTCTCTTTTACTTTTATCAGCAATATCAGTACGATTTTTGACAGTCTCTAGAGCATGCACCACTTTGCTGTGGTTCATATAAATAGGGGTGATTTTTAAAACTAATAAAACAAAAAAAGCAATCACTCCCAACACAAAAGTCAAAGATATTAAGGTTAATCCTTGTTGTTTTTTATAAGTATTTTGCACACCAGTTTCCTCTTTAATTTATGACCGTTCCAATACGACTGAAACCTATTCCTGTGTTCTCCCAGTCCCAGTTCATCCAGATAAAGAAAGCTCTGCCCACTAGGTTCGCTTCTGGTACAGTTCCCCAGTAACGACTATCATTACTATTATCGCGATTATCACCCATGACAAAATAATGTCCTTTAGGCACAATAAAGGTACTATTTAGAGTAGGTGCTCTATGATTAATCAATATTTCATGTTCGACGGATTGAAGATCTTCTATCAATAATTCTGAACCACTCATGCTCTTACCCTGGCCCACACCCTCATATTGGCCCAGAGAAACCTGTTTCATTAACTTGCCGTTAATCGTCAGTTGTTTGTTCTCATAGCTAATTCTATCTCCCGGTAGTCCGATGACTCGCTTAATATAATCAACAGCAGGATTTTTGGGGTAACGAAAAACAACAGCATCACCTCTTTGTGGTTCGCCTATATTTATAATCTTTTTATTAATAACAGGTATACGTATGCCATAGGTAAATTTATTCACTAAAATAAAATCACCTATTAACAATGTCGGCATCATTGAACCTGATGGAATTCTAAAAGGCTCCGCAATAAAAGAGCGTAGAATAAAAACAATCAGAACAACTGGAAAAAATGACCGTGCATATTCAATGAGTAGCGGTTCATTTTCTTCCAAGTATTCAATGTTGGAACGCTTAAGATAAAAAAGGTAGCCGTACCAAGTAACGCCAGTCACGACAGTCGCAGAAAATAAAAAAAATGAAAAATCGAAATCCATAATGTTGTCTTATCCTATGACTCTTTATTAACTTGCAAGACAGCCAAAAATGCTTCTTGGGGAATCTCTATACTACCGACCTGCTTCATACGTTTTTTACCTGCTTTCTGTTTTTCTAATAGTTTTTTCTTACGTGAAATATCCCCGCCATAGCATTTTGCGGTCACATTTTTCCGCATAGCTTTTACCGTAGAGCGAGCAATAATTTTCCCCCCAATAGCTGCTTGAATAGCGACTTCGTACATTTGTCTTGGAATAATTTCTTTCATTTTGTCGACTAACTCACGCCCTCGTGTCTGACTTAATTCGCGATGGACGATCACCGAAAGAGCATCAACTTTATCACCATTAATCATGATGTCTAACTTAACCAGGTCCGCTTCTTCAAAACGTTTAAATTCATATTCAAATGACGCATAACCTCGGCTGACAGATTTTAAACGATCAAAAAAGTCCAGCACGACTTCGCTTAAAGGTAATTCATAATGTAATGAAACCTGTGTACCCATATACTGCATATTGACCTGAACACCGCGTTTTTCGATACACAAGCTAATAACATTTCCTAGATATTCTTGCGGCACTAAAATATTTGCCTGAATAATAGGTTCTCTGATCATTTTAATCGAACCAACATCAGGGAGTTTAGCAGGGTTATCAACTTTTAGTATGGCTCCTTGATTTGTCTCAACTTCATAGACCACTGTTGGAGCAGTCGTAATCAAATCAACGTCATATTCACGTTCCAGGCGCTCCTGTATGATTTCCATATGCAACATACCTAAGAAACCACATCGAAAACCAAACCCTAATGCCTGAGAGGACTCAGGCTCAAACTGTAGCGCCGCATCATTTAGGTGCAACTTGTTTAAAGATTCACGTAAATCTTCATAATCATCAGAACTGACAGGGTATAGCCCAGCGAAAACTCTCGGTTGAACTTTTTTGAATCCGGGTAAAGCGACACTGCAAGGCTTATCAGTCAGTGTAATCGTATCACCGACGGGGGCACCAAAAATATCTTTAATCGCAGCGACAATAAACCCCACCTGCCCTGTTTTTAACTCTAATTCATCTTGTCGCTTAGGGGTAAAAATACCAATTTTCTCAGCCACAAAACTATTGCCTGTCGACATAATGGTGATTTTTTGTTTTTTACGCAGGGTACCATTTATGACTTTAACGAGAGAAACGACACCTAAATAATTATCAAACCATGAATCAATAATGAGAGCTTGTAAGGGCCCTTCCTCATCACCTTCCGGTGCAGGAATAACATCAACCAGTTTCTCTAGAACATCAGCAACTCCTAAGCCTGTCTTTGCACTGACACGCAATGCATCATGTGCAGGAATACCAATAATATCCTCTATTTCCTGAATGACTTTGTCAGGGTCAGCGGAAGGTAGGTCAATTTTATTTAGCACTGGCATAACTTCTAAGCCAAGCTCAATAGCGGTATAACAGTTGGCGACACTTTGTGCTTCAACTCCCTGTGCAGCATCGACTACTAGAATAGCTCCTTCACAAGCAGCTAAAGAACGTGAAACTTCATAGGAAAAATCGACATGTCCAGGTGTATCAATAAAATTTAATTGATAAGTTTCACCACTTTTATTCGTATAATTAAGCGTCACACTTTGCGCTTTTATAGTAATCCCTCTTTCTCGTTCTATCTCCATAGAATCAAGAACCTGTGCATTCATTTCACGGTCTGATAGGCCACCGCAATGTTGAATAAAACGGTCAGCCAGTGTTGATTTCCCATGATCGATATGCGCAATAATCGAGAAATTTCGTATATTTTTTAAATCCATTGGATATTAATAACAAAAATAAAATGTTGGAAAACAAAGTTTAATGACAGTGTTTTACTCAGTAACCGAATATTTTAACAGAAGCTAGATAGTGGCGGAGTAGTATTAGCAGTTATCCCTTTAAAACAAAGTCAAATGTCTTAAATGTAGCTGCAATTTCTTGTCTTGTTAAGAGCGTCACCGAGATCAATAAATCATTTTTCGATAGGCCCCGTTGCGCTAATGAATCTTCTTCAACATAAATATTTTCAATATCATACAGCTCTAACGAACGGTAAATCGCACTAATATCTTTACAGCCAAGAGCAACGTTGTGCTGATTTCTTTTTAAATGAAATACTGCGTCATCTAACAATAATAGACTTACTTGCTGATCAAATGCAGCCGTGATTAAGATCACATCAAGGACTTCTTGAATTCTATTGCTACTATAAGTGGGTGTTTGCATGACGAATAAAAACGATTTCATTATTGATGTTCACTCATGCTTTCATTTGATAAATAGCTGGTTTCATCCACCTCAACTGAATTTAACATGAGCAAAGCCCCTAATTCCATCATGGCCTTACGGTAAACTTTACGTTTAAAGTAAACCACTGATTTGAGTGGCTCCCAATATCCAACCCACTGCCAATCATCAAATTCTGGTTTTTTTTGCTGATCTAGAATAACATTTGCCTCGTCACCCACTAGTTTTAGAATATACCAAATCTGTTTTTGTCCGATACAGAGAGGGTGTGAGTGATGCCTGATATATTTTTCAGGTAATCGATATTTTAGCCAGTATCGGGTGCGCCCAATAATTTGTACATGTTTATTTTCCAGTCCTGTTTCTTCACGTAATTCACGGTACATCGCCTGCTCTGGCTCTTCGTTTTTCTCTATTCCACCTTGAGGGAATTGCCAGGAGTTGACACGTGAACGTTTAGCCCAAAATACATAACCTTGGGCATTGCAAAGGATGATGCCGACATTTGAGCGGTATCCTTTTGAGTCAATCATTTAAAAACCTATATTTTTTAACTGTTCGCACTAAGAGTCAAAATGATAGAATCTCAGTACGAACAGATGAAGCGATGTTTTTATTCACTAATTAAAGAAATTATCGCTCCTAAGCGTTACTTATAGCACCATTGTTCCATAAATACCTAAGTGATGCTATCCCCCTTTTTTAATTTTTTTAATGATAAGTAAATCAATCATGAATTTAGCTATTTTCGATTTAGATAATACCTTGCTCGCTGATGATAGCGATTACCTATGGGGACAATTTTTAGTAGACAAAGGAATTGTTGATGCAGCTTTCTATGAACAGAAAAATGAACGCTTTTATCAAGAATATAAGCAGGGAAAATTAGATATTTATGAATTCCTGAACTTTTCTTTAAAGCCACTTGCCGATAATTCCATGCAAGACCTTTATCGCTGGAGAAAACAGTTTATTGAGGAAGTGATACGTCCGATATTGCTGCAACCCGCTCAAGATCTTATTAATTTACATAAACAGCAAGGTGATATAATTCTGGTGATTACAGCTACAAATAAATTTGTGACCGAACCTATTGTAAACCTCTATGGGGTCAACAAACTGATAGCGACTACGCCTGAGCTGATTGCTGATAAATTCACAGGAAAAGTCGCTGGAACCCCCTGCTTTCAAGATGGCAAAGTGACACGGCTAAACGAATGGCTCATAGACACCGGCAATGCTCTGGATAATAGTTGGTTTTATAGTGATTCTCACAATGATTTACCCCTATTACAGCTTGTTGCCCACCCTGTAGCCGTCAACCCAGACGAAAGATTAAAACAGTATGCCAATAAATCTAGTTGGCCTATCATTAGTTTACGCGAAGAGGAATGCCCGACACATCATTTTAAGGAATATGTAGGCGCGGCTTCTACTAATTAACAATTAATTTATAAATATAAACACATGGCTGCTTAAATCTATTATAATGAACTTTCCAAAGGGGACGACCTGGCTTCGACGTGGGTAGCAAAACCTTAGGGGCATGTCGAGGACAGTACACCTCGTAAAACCTACTGACTTTAAGTATTCGCAAATGACGAAAACTACACAATGGCTTTAGCTGCTTAAACCCAGCACCATTCTCCTGGCTACATGTGCTTATGCGTGTAGAGTCTTTCGGGACATCCAGGAGTCACTCTACATAAGATCGCGCTAAGAACTTTGTTCGGAGTTCCGTATCGCTAAACCCAATCGAAATCGCTAAAAGTATCTTGGTCCGACGGGTAGCTTCTAGTTAAATTAAAGTGCGGAATAAACATGTAGATCCAAAGGCGGAGTGCTTGCGGACGGGGGTTCAATTCCCCCCGTCTCCACCACTTTATTTTAATGCATTGATTTTAAAGGTGTTTTGTTTTTTAGTTTCGACAGTGAGCCACTCTGATGAGCCACTGCAAACTAATCATGAGTATCAAAGCACCTACATATCTTTACAAAAACCGGCATGGAGTTTTCTACTTTCGTGTCGTAATTCCCAAAAAATTTCAGCAATATTTTTCTTATAAAAGAGAGATAAAACGGTCTTTAGGGACAGAAAATAAACAC
>CAYZUM010000100.1:0-9333 GCA_964481455.1 uncultured Methylomonas sp.
CTCCCATTCGTTGCGTAGGCGAATGAATGAAGGTGACAGGAGTCCCAGAATTTCGCAAGGTAGCATGGCGCGCCTTCTTCATTGGCCTGTTTACTACTTTAAGATTCAATCCAGAGTAGTCGTAAAAGGCTTTAGCTTTTTCCGTACACAGGAATACTTAGTGTCTGAACGGAAAAGCTAGAAGCATTGATACGAAAGGGATACAGCGATTTATTTTGTTTGAAGTTTTTGAAGAAATCCTTTAAACCTGAATGACTAAGAGAAAATCAAGGGCTTACGCTCTAATTTTAAAAAAACTTCAACTCATTATTTTTTCTGAAACCCTTAGCCGGCAAGGCTTTCCGAATTTCCGTGCAAGCACTACTTAGGTAACTCGCAATAAATAACCCACCCACCTTGCTTGTCTTTTTGTCCGCCTTCTGTGTTGTAGAAATAGTTACATATAGTTTCTCAGATAAATAAATTTCATGAGTATGACGGATAACATCCCTTTGAGGGATGGTGTCCGGGACATTATTTTTCTGCAAGTCTATAATCCTGCTATGTGCCTATTTCTACGTTCCCGTATCAAGTACGGGGCAGGCTTTGAAGACAAACAAAAATCCTGCGCAATATGGGGAGTTTATTTATTGCGAGTTACCTTAAATAATGTACTTCTGACAAAGTTTAAGCTGATAAAGCAAGGCTACCCAGAAACTCATGAAATAGGAGTGATTCATTTCAGGTAAATATTTGAAAAATGACAGGCTTTAAATTAATTATGATTTTTTCTTGATCTGTAGAAATAAATAACGCATAATAGCCGCTCTTCAACGCTAGTGGTTGTCGACATTATGGTTACTGTGTCGGTCCTCTCGCAACGATATTCTGTCAACTCCGCCAGGCCCGGAAGGGAGCAACGGTAGCAGAAGATTCGTGTGCCGAGATGTGGCTGGCATGGTATCCGCCCAATCTCTACACTCTACCACTCTGCCATGAATCATCAGGTTCTCGCCAGAAAATGGCGCCCGCATAATTTCACTGAAATTGTTGGCCAGGAGCATGTCAGCCAATCCCTCATTAATGCTTTACAGCATGAACGATTACACCATGCCTATTTGTTTACAGGGACGCGCGGCGTAGGAAAAACCACAATTGCACGAATCTTAGCCAAAGCGATTAATTGTCAAAACCTTCAAAATTACAACCCCTGTGGGCAATGCGATATTTGTATAGCCTTAGATGAAGGGCGATTTCTGGATTTAATCGAAGTTGACGCTGCCTCACGAACTAAAGTCGAAGATACGCGCGACTTATTAGATAATGCACAATATGCACCTAATAGTGGTAAATATAAAGTTTACTTGATCGATGAAGTGCATATGCTGTCAGGGCATAGTTTTAATGCATTGCTTAAAACGCTGGAAGAACCCCCCGAACATGTTAAATTTCTATTAGCGACAACTGATCCGCAAAAAATCCCCGTGACTGTTTTATCTCGCTGTTTACAATTTAACCTGAAGCGGTTGTCTCCTACTCAGATTAGTGAGCAAATGGCTTATATATTAGGCGAAGAAAAAATTGTATTCGAGCAAAATGCATTACGCCTAATCGCTCGTGCTGCTGATGGTAGTATGCGTGATGGCTTGAGTTTACTAGATCAGGCAATTGTGTACGGTAATGATGTCGTGAGTGCCGAAACAGTGAGCCAGATGCTGGGGACTATTGCTCAGCAGCCAGTCGAAGATTTGTTACGCAACTTAGCCGATAATAATGCCCTTGGGGTGTTAAATATTATTAAGGAAATGGCACAGTTATCACCTGATTTTGCCGAAGTATTACAGCAGATATTGCAGGTGTTACATCGTCTGGCGTTGGTTCAACACGTGCCTTCTATAGTCGATAATGAGGATGATGCCGACATGTTGCTGGTTTTAAGTCCTTTATTTTCATCCGAAGAGTTACAACTGTATTATCAGATCGCCCTGATGGGGCAAAAAGACTTGAGTTTATCGCCTGATCCAAAAACTGGTTTTGAAATGATAATACTCAGAATGCTGGCGTTTAATCCTCAGCATAGTGTGGCAACGGTGGCGCCGCAAACCTCACCTGCAATGATATCTAAACCTCCACAAGCTAAAGTACAAAAAACTGCCGTTAAACCACAGGCTGTTGCACCAACGATTTCAACTCCAGTAAGTTCCCTCAATACAGTCAATCAGACTGCAGAGATACAGGGTAGTGTACCCTGGCATGATATGGTCATAGCGATGAATTTACTAGGTCTAACACGCGAATTAGCTAATAATTGTGTCTTGGAATCTGCTGATGACAAAGAATGTCGATTGATTTTAGACTCTAAGCAGGCACAAATCAGAAGTCTTCGTTCAGAGGAGAAACTACAGCTTGCTTTACAAAAATTTTATGGCAAGCCACTTAAATTAGTGATTAAAACTGAGTCGGTTGCAAGCGATACGCCAGCTGTTAAAATACAAAAAGATAAGCTTAGCCGTCAGCAAGAAGCGGTTAATGCAATAGAGAACGATGAAAATATACAGGCATTAAAAACAAATTTTGATGCTCGGGTAATTCCTGGTTCAATTGAGCCAGTTGAAAATAATAATGATTAGGAGACAAACATGAAAGGTGCATTGGGCAATATCATGCAACAGGCGCAGAAAATGCAAGAAGACATGCAAAAAGCTCAGGCTGAACTTGAGGCTATTGAAGTCACAGGTGAAGCTGGCGGTGGCATGGTGAGTATTCTGATGACGGGAAAAAGGGAAGTTCGTAAAGTCTCTATTGATGATGTATTAGTGGGAGATGATAAGGAAATGCTAGAAGACTTAGTGGCGGCTGCCATTAATGATGCTGTACATAAAGTTAACAAAATTAAAAAAGAAAAAATGAGTGACGTTACCGCTGGTATGCCTTTACCTCCCGGGTTTAAAATGCCATTTTAATAATGCAAAAACAGGGTTTATTGCCGGAAGTCATTGATGCTTTGTGTTGCTTGCCGGGTGTGGGGCCAAAGTCGGCACAGCGAATGGCGCTGCATTTATTTCAGCGTGATAGAGGTGGGGCAGAAAATTTAGCTAAGGTACTGCAATTAGCCAGCGATAAGCTAGGTAATTGTAAGCGTTGTCGTACGCTAACCGAGCATGAGTTTTGTGAGATTTGCGCCAGCCCAAAACGTGATGTGAGTAGTGTCTGTGTAGTGGAAAGCCCAGCTGATGTCTGGGTTGTTAATCAGGCTGCTGATTATAAAGGAATATTCTTTGTTTTAAATGGCCGTTTATCGCCATTAGATGGTATAGGGCCAGATGAGATTGGCTTGGAACAACTTGAACAACAATTGCAGAGCGGCACTATAAGTGAGCTTATTCTGGCAACAAATTCTACGGTTGAAGGAGAGGCAACAGCACATTTTATTGCCCAGATGGCAGCGCAACATCAGGTTAAAGCAAGCCGCATTGCACATGGTGTTCCCGTAGGTGGTGAATTAGAATTTATTGATAGCAGTACTTTGGCTCACGCTTTTAGTGGGCGGCGTGAGATAGAGTAGGAATAGAGTATGACAGATTGTCTATTTTGTAAAATGGTGGCAAAAGAAATTCAACCGGATATTGTCTATGAAGATGATCAGGTTTTAGCTTTCAGAGACATTAGCCCCAAAGCGCCCACCCATATTTTGGTGATCCCAAAACAGCATGTTGCAACCTTAAATGAATTACAGGATGAGCAACTGGCTGGTCATTTGTTACAAACAGTAGCACAAATTGCTACTGCAGAAGGGATAGCAGAAACAGGATATCGAATGGTTATTAATTGTAATAATGAGGGTGGGCAGGAAGTTTATCATCTACACCTGCATTTATTGGGTGGTCGACAAATGACCTGGCCAGCAGGTTAGCGTTCTCGCATCAGGCAACTTGGTCTCGCAGAGAATAATTCGATACTAAAAAAAATTATTAATGGATGTTGAGTTATATAAAATTCAATTAACCTTCAATAATGACATGAATACTGGGTTACGTTTTCTCGTTACACTCAAAAATGGCTCTTTAGGGTTTCAAGTGGTAGCTAAATATAATAAAATAATCTGTTGAAGCCACGGCCTTTATTTTTTAAGTCGTGAAACCTGTTTTTTTCAAAGCCAAGATAAATCTGACTATCCTGATATTACTGGGATCTGTTATTTTAGGAGGAATGCATTCTTAGTGAAACAAAAAAGTACCCTATTTATCAAAGGCTTAATTTTATGGACTTTAAACGTTTTTTCGTATTTTTAGCACAGCTAAAGACAACTTAACCCAATGTATTATAATAATTTTATGTTCCACTTGAAACCTTAAAGAGCCTCAAAAATCTAACCCAGCCTACGATCTTGGTCTCCTCTTATTATCTTGGGAAATCTGTAAGGTTTTGATTTTATTAGACTGAGGTTAGGTGCTCTGAGCATGCCTAAGGGTACTGGAAAAATATAGTTATCCAGAAATGACATGAAATCGGGGTTAGAAAGTGTTGAGTGATGATTTCGCGTAGGTTGGGATTCGTGCCTCAACCACAACCTACAGAGTTAATAGGTGTGTATTTTGACGATTATTTATTTCCATTCCCCTAAGTATCAAGTTAGAGGGATGGATTTTAGAGAGGTTGAGTGAAGTCGTTTGACGTTCTTTCTGACCAGACATTATCTAAAAAACTGCTTTATTTGTGGAGCAAAGTACCAAATAAGAAACATCACTGCAGCAGCCACTAATACGGGAATTGCAATTTCGGGATTAGTACGTAAGGTGATTTTTGCAATTGCTAAAAGAAATATTGCAACGAGAAGTTTTAGCGCAGCTAAAAACCAGCCCAATAAACCAGTCATAAATTTTTGAAAAGTGTTCAATAGTTTTCCTTAGTAGGGCAGAAAGGTATTAATTCTAGCAATCATTCAGATAATTAGACATTTGTTTTATATTTCCTAATCCAGTATATGTTAATTAGAAGTGACAGTTAAGGTAACTCGCAATTAATAACCCACCCACTAACACATAATGACAAGCAGCACCAGCTCCCAAACAGAGTTTGGGAATGAGAGATGTTTCACTTTCAGTCGATCCTTACCATTCTGGGTAGTTTATTTATTGCGCGTTACCTAAGGAACGTGTACGAAATAATTTGAGCAACTGACTTGTCTTTTTGTCCGTCTTTTTTGTTGCGAAAATAGTTACGTAGCCTGCTATGCGCTTATTTCTACGCTCCCGTATCAAGTACGGGGATGGCTTTGAAGAAGAACAAAAATCCTGTGCAATATGGAGAGCTTTTTTATTGCGAATTACCTTAATGCATAAATTTAAGAAAGCTTAAGATGTCGGCATTTTTTCGCGTAATTTTAAAAACCGCTGGTAACGCACTTTAGAAATATTACCCTCTTCTATTGCGCCACGTATTGCGCAGCCCTTATCTTTAACATGCCGGCAATTGTTGAATTTACAGTGTTCTATAAAGGGTAGAAACTCTCTATAACCTTGTGCTAATTGCTGCTCTGATAATCCTGCTAAGCCAAAGATAGCAACTCCTGGGCTATCAATCAAATCACCTCCTTCTGGCAGGTGATAGAGTGTTGCGGCTGTTGTAGTATGTCTGCCATGTTTGGTTATCGCAGAAACAGTATTGGTTTTTAGGTCTTTGTCTGGAATGAGAGCATTGGTTAAGGAAGATTTTCCTACCCCGGATTGTCCGGTAAAAATACTGATTTGATTGCTTAGCGCCTGCTGAAGTTTATCAATACCTATTTTTTCCTTAGCACTAACTCTGAAAAGTGGGTAATCTAGTTCTGTATACGTTGCTAGCTCATGCTCAATATTTTCTGAGTATGTTAAATCTGCTTTGTTATAGATAAGTAATGCATTGATATTACGGTTCTCACAGATCGCTAGGTATTGGTCGATTAATAAAAAATCACAATAGGGTTCGTTGGCGAAAACGATAAAAACCTGATTAATATTGGCTGCAACGGGGCGTGTTTTAGTGCCTTTACTGGGGCGTTCTAACAGTGAATGTCGGGGGAGTAATTCTTCTATACGGCCCTGGTCTTTGGCCACGATAGTGATTTTAACGATATCACCTGCAGCAACTGTTGCTAATTTTCGTCGTGTTTGACAGAGGATAATTTGATGCTCAACTTCAACGGCGATACCTTTGCCAAGATGAGAAATCACTAGCCCGGTCACTAAATCTGTCATAAGCTAACAACTATAGGGTTAGTCGTGTTGTGATGCTTAATGATTAAAATATTATGAGGTTTAAACATTATTTTCTGAATATCATTTGTAGGGGAGTGTGCTAAAGCCCACTCCCCAAATAATGGAAGCGAAATCTATGCAACTAAACTATAATTTCGGCTCTAAATGCGCTATACGGATAGCCGCTGGTGGATGGCTGTAATGAAAGGCAGAAAACAAAGGGTCAGGTGTTAGAGTGCTGGCGTTTTCCTTATAAAGCTTTACTAAGCCACTGATTAATTTACTGGCCTGTGCATTTTCTGCCGCAAAGTCATCTGCTTCAAATTCAAATTTACGCTGAAAATAAGCGCTTATTGGGGTCATGAAAGTGGTAAAAACAGGTGATACCAGTAAAAATAACATTAAAGCCGCTGCATGAGAAGGGACATCAACCCCTAGTCCATTAAAGAACCATAGTTGATTAATTAACCAGCCCAAAATACCCAGACTGATTAAACTCATTATAGAGCTTGCTACCAGCATTTTAATGACGTGCTTACGTTTGAAATGGCCTAATTCATGTGCTAATACCGCTTCCATTTCATCATCATCTAAAGACTCAGCCAGGGTATCAAAAAACACGATGCGTTTATTATTTCCCATGCCTGTAAAGTAGGCGTTGCCGTGACCAGAGCGTTTAGAGCCGTCCATGATAAAAATACCATTACTGCTAAATCCACAACGCTCAAGCAGTTGATTGATACGGTCTTTTAGCGAACCCTCTTCCAGTGGCGTAAATTTATTAAATAAAGGGGCGATAATAGTTGGGTAGAGCCAACTCAATAGTAGCGAAAAACTGATTAAAATTGCCCAGGTCCAGACCCACCATGTGCTACCTATAGCTTCCATTACCCATAGAATTAATGCTAGTAAGGGTAATCCAATAATAGCAACTAAAGCGATTTGCATTAGTTGGTCAGTGATAAATTGTTTAATAGTGCTGTTATTAAAACCGTACTTTTCTTCAATGACAAAGGTTTGATAAAGAGTCGTTGGCAATTCAAAAAGGGACATAATAGCGAAAATAGAGCCCATTGCGGCGATACCGGTGGTAATAGGCGAAAGATCAAAGCCGGCCCAAAAATTAAACACTAGACTGATACCGCCACCCAGGGTTAATAATAATAGAAAGACAACGCCGATGACACTGTCTATATCACCCAGTTTACCTTTCTCGATGGTATAGTCAGCAGCTTTTTGGTGTGCTTCCAGTGTGATAGTTTCTGTAAAAGCTTCAGGTACCTGTACACGATGTTTAAGTACGTATGCTGATTGGCGCCTGGATAACCAGAATTGCACAGAATAGGATAATACCAGTGCGATTAAGAAGATATAAGTAAATGTATTCATTGCTTGGATAAATAGGACTGAAATAAAATACTATTTTAGAGTAATAATGACAATTTGTAACTTCTCTTTATTTATAAATTGAATAGAGTGCCTAAAATAGGGTGAAGAGATAAAATTGAATTTCTACATTCAGTTTAAAAGGGGAGCGATACTTTTGTGAGTTATACTCGATGTTCCAGTTTTTGTAGCATGTTGATTTTATTATCTTTTTTTTATTTCGGTAAAATTAAGATTACCTTTAAAATCAATTGATTAACTTTTATTGCAACAAAATCTAGGTGCCTTCAAGCCCAGTTATAGTTGAAAACTGGAACATCGAGTTATAGCTATACAGATTAGCCAATGCTACAATTTAGCGAAAATTTAATGTATATATGGATAGAATAAATGGCACAACACCAAGAAAATTTAATCTGGCTCGATCTAGAGATGACGGGGCTGGATCCCGATAATGACCTGATTATTGAGATAGCAACAGTGGTAACAGATAAGTATCTCAATATATTGGCGACGGGGCCTGTCATGGCACTGCATCAGAGCGATGCAGTGCTGGCCGCTATGGACGACTGGAATCAAGAGCATCACAGTAAGTCAGGTCTTATTGAGCGAGTGAAAGCATCGGCCATTAGTGAGAGAGAAGCCATGCAGCAAACACTAGACTTTATAAGGCAATGGGTGCCAGAGGGTAAGTCCCCAATGTGTGGTAATAGTATTGGTCAGGATAGGCGTTTTTTGTACCGCTATATGCGCCCATTGGAAGAGTATTTTCACTATCGAAATCTAGATGTTTCTACGTTAAAAGAATTAGCGTTTCGCTGGGCGCCTGAAATACTAGATTCTTTTCAGAAAAAAGAAAGCCATCAGGCGCTTGAAGATGTGTTTGAATCGATTGATGAACTTAAACATTATCGTGAGCACTTTATAAAGCTTAAGGCTGCTTAAGTATGAACCCATTAGTTGCAATAGCTTTAGGTGGTGCTTGTGGTGCTGTATTGCGCTTTTTAGTTTCCAGTGGTATCTATCAATGGTTAGGGCGCGGTTTTCCTTATGGAACCCTTGTTGTCAACGTATTAGGCTCTTTTTTGATTGGTTTGTTGACTGAGGCCTTGGTATTGCAGCGCATTGCCATTACCATTGAGTACAGGTCTGCTATTTTAGTAGGGCTATTTGGATCCTTTACGACATTTTCAACATTTTCATTGGAAACTCTGTATTTAATAGAGCAGGGGAATTTGTTGAAGGCGGCACTGAATATATTCATCAGTATTTGTGCCTGTATATTTGCTGTCTGGTTGGGTTTGCTTGTGGGGCGCGCTTTATTTTCTTTCTCAGGTGGGGTAATACGCTGGATGGGATGGGTGTTTCCTTATGCAATGGTCGCTGTTAATGTGCTTGTTGCTTTTTTAATCGGTTTTCTTGCTGCATTATTGATCCATAAATCCGCATTGTCAGAAGAATACAGGGCAGCTTTGATTATCGTCATTGTGGGTATGTTTGCAACATTATCCAGCTTATATGTTGTTTTATACTTAATTGAAGAAGGGCATCAATTTGAAAAAGAGCTTAATATGATGCTGAGTGTGTTTTTAGGTAATGTAGTATTATGCGGTGCAGCCATTTGGGCGGGCTTACTATTAGGGAAGCAGTTTTAAATACCGGGCGCATTAGAGCAACTTCTGGTTTATAGTTGTTGAAAAAAAGAGTAACGCGGACTTGAGTTCGCTTTAAA
>CAYZUM010000101.1:0-9276 GCA_964481455.1 uncultured Methylomonas sp.
TCGTTCAGCTCTGGGCATGAGCGCGCCCACGAAGGATGACGTTCTGCTAACAGAGAATTTTCCATACTTTCATGACAGTGTTGGTGAATATATTCCGAGAGGGGCAGGTCTTTCAACATGAGTAATATTCATTTATGAGTTGATTAAAACGAAAATTTTTAAAAATCTTTTGACAGAAATTGCAAGCTTTATTTTAAATTATTTATTATTTTTGCGACACTGCCTGAGCCTCTTTTTATCATTTTTGCGCGTTAAATTCAAAAAAATGGGGATATTTTCGTGGTGCTTGTCTCGTGTGGGTTGTAGATGACTTTATGTAGATATCTCGCCTCTCAATGGAAACACTGATGACCCACCCACTAACACATAATGACAAGCAACATGTATTCCCAAGCTCTGCTGTGAGAGGTTACAGTAAGGTAACTTGCAATAAATAAACTACCCATATTACGCAGGATTTTTGTTCGTCTTCAAGGCGTAGAAATAGGCGCATAGCAGGCTACGTAACTATTTCTACAACGCAGAAGGCGGACAAAAAAACAAGCAAGGTGGGTGGGTGTTTGTTGCGAGTTACCTAAGCAGAGCTTACTTTTCATGCATTCCCAAACAGAGGTTGGTAATGGGCATCTTTACTCACTCATTACTATAGAGCGGGCGCATAAATTAAAAAACACTATAACTCGATCCTCAAGTTTTTAGTTTTTCAAAATATAAAAATTGGCATAAAAACTGCTTTAAATGAAAAGTATTTTATATAACAGCATGTTATGATGTTAGATATAAAGTCACTATTTCCGTTATTCTTGATAAATTTAAAATCTCAGAAAAAATTAAAAGTTTTTTCCAATTGATTCCACAAAAAACCACATGTCTGGGTGAAATTTAGGCTAAATCGAACCTTTATTTTGGCAAAAACTAAAGTTTTAGGCTGTTTTAAAAAGTCAAGAAATAAAAAAATTAAAAACTTGAGGATCGAGTATAAATATTAGTTTGATATAGATTTTTGTGATTGTAAATAATGATAAAAATAAGCGGTTATCTATTGGAAAAATACGAATTTCAATGACTTACCACCGATTGAAAAGCTTATTTACAAAATACAAAATCAGTAATAAATCATAACCACATGTATTTATTATATAAATTCAATTTATGCGCCAGCTCTATATATTTAGGCTTGTTTATTCTGTACAAGTGACCCTAGATAGCTAAATGACTAAATGAACTATTCTAAATATTTAAGTCGATTTTGTAGTGACCGTTGACCTCCACTCTGGAAAGCATAAATTGAGCAACGTTTTTCTAATAAACCCTCCCCCTGAGATTACTTTCCTATACAAAACGAACTAAATATCTTGCCTAAAAGATCATCTGACGTAAATTCACCTGTAATTTCTGCAAAGCTGTTTTGTGCTTGCCTTAAATCTTCAGCAACAAGCTCTCCCGCCTGATTGTTTTGTAGCTGGTATAGGGCATTTTCGACGAACACTAGCCCCTTAGATATAGCTTCTATATGCCGACGCCTGGCAATAAATACATTATCGGCTGCGGCATCAAAACCAACACTGCGTTGTAAATGCCGGGTTAATAAATCCATACCTAACTCTTTTTTGATAGAAAGATAAATATTTGTGCCGTTTTCATTATCTATCATTTCAGCAGGCCTATTCTGCAAATCAATTTTGTTATAAACTTTTGTCAGACTAATATGGCTTGGTAAGGTTTTTAGAAGGCTATCTGGCTCAGGGTCATTAATATCAATTAATAGTAGAATTTTATCAGCTTTTTGTATTTCTGCATGGGCTCTGCGTATCCCTTCTATCTCAACAGCATTATCACTCTCACGTAAACCAGCCGTATCAATAATATGCAGGGGCATACCCTCTATTTGAATTCTCTCTTTGAGTACATCGCGAGTTGTCCCTGCAATCTCGGTAACAATTGCAGCATCATGCCCCGCGAGTGCATTTAGTAGACTAGATTTACCGGCATTCGGCTTTCCAGCCAGAACGACAGTCATACCATCCCGTAGCAAGCGGCCTTGTTGTGCGGTAGACTGAATAGTGCGTATAGATTTCAATAGTCTAATAACACGATTTTCAACCACGCCATCCGTTAAAAAATCAATTTCTTCATCAACAAAATCTATGGCAGCTTCAACATAGGTTCTTAACTCGATTAATTCTTCAACAAGTTGATTAATTTGACTGGAAAAAACACCCTGCATTGATTTTTGCGCTGAACGGGCGGATTGTTCAGTGCTACTTTCTATCAAATCGGCTATCGCTTCTGCCTGAGCTAAGTCAAGCTTGCCATTTAAAAAGGCGCGTTCTGAAAATTCTCCCGGTTTCGCGAGTCTGGCCCCTAAATTCAAAATACGCTTTAGCAGCATATCCAGAATAACAGCACCTCCGTGTCCTTGTATTTCTATGGTGTCTTCACCCGTAAAAGATGCAGGGTTAGGAAAAAAGAGCGCAATTCCCGAGTCAATGACATCGCCATCGACATCATAAAAGGGAGTATAGTGAGCATAACGTGGCTGTAGATCTTTATTAACAAGCTGCTGAGCAATTTCTTGCGCTTTATTGCCGGATATTCTAATAATGCCAACACCACCATTTCCAGGCGGAGTAGCAATAGCAGTAATGGTATCTTGATAATTGATATTCATAATAGGCTTAATAACCGTTAGCGTCTCTACTTTATTTACTTAGGTAACTCGCAACACACACCCACCCATTTTGCTAGTCTTTTTATTCGTCTTCTTTTTGATAGAAACAGTTTCGTAGCCAGCTATGGAATGGGAATTGAATAAGTTGTGCCATTATGACGCAGTATTTTTGTTTGCCTTCAAGGCGCGGTAACAGGCGCATAGCTAGCTACGTAACTGTTTCCGCAACGCAGAAGGCGAACAAAAAGACACGTCAGAATGCACACGTTATTTGATTCCCATTCCTATGTGCCTATTTCTACTAATGGAAGACAAACAAAAATTCTGCGCAATATGGGTAGTTTATTTATTGCGCGCCACCTTACACATGCCTCAAAGGCAAGTACAGAGTGGGCAAATGTTTTTGCACCCCAATGCCATCATTTTCTGGCACCTTTCATATCCCTATAAAAGTAGTTGACACTTTTAAGGTTCAACTGAGTACAGGCGTAAAAAAACTTTAACTTTTCCGTATACAGCAATAACCAAAGCTATTGCACTCCTGTAAAAGTGTAAACTTGTAAATGAGGTATGCCCATTTTCTGGTATTTCTTTTAATAACTCGATGGGCACGCTATCGCTTTGCCCATCCTACAGATTATTAACTTGCTTAAGTTATTTCATGCGTATTTCTAAGTATTTTAAAACAAAAAAAGCCGAATCCACATATTGCAGATCCGGCTTTTTGCATTACTTTACTTTCAATACTTTCGCTAATTTTAATATTGCCGAAAAAGACTCTTTTCGATTACATATAAATCAACACGTTATAATTTCAGATTATGCGAAAAAGAGCTTGTTTTTTATTTTGGCGAAGGGGTTGGTTCTTTGCCAACAATTTTATTAGTGATATACCATTGCTGACAAATGGATAAGGTATTATTGGTTACCCAGTATAAAACCAGACCCGCTGGGAAGAACAAAAAGAATACCGTAAATACGATTGGGAACATACGCATGATTTTCGCTTGCAAAGGATCCACTGGTGCAGGATTTAGTCTTTGCTGGAGGAACATGGTGATCCCCATAATCACAGGTAATACAAAGTAAGGATCTTTTACTGATAAATCATGAACCCAAAGTATAAAAGGCGCTTGTCGTAATTCAACCGTTTCTATTAATACCCAGTAAAGCGAAATAAAGACCGGAATCTGCACCATGATGGGTAAACACCCTCCCATCGGATTGACTTTTTCCTTGCGGTATAAGTCCATCATTTCCTGATTAAAACGTTGCCTATCATCTCCATAGCTTTCTTTTAACTGAGCTAAGCGAGGCTGTAATTTACGCATTTTAGCCATTGATTTATAGCTAGCCGCTGACAATGGAAAAAATATAGCTTTGATACAAAGAGTGACACCCATAATCGCAAAACCCCAGTTATTCACTACATTGTCATGAATCCAGTTAAGCAATGCATAAATGGGTTTACCTATAACAGTTAGCCAGCTGTAATCTACTGTTAATTCTAAGCCTGGAGCAACCGCTTCCATCATTGGCTGAATTTTAGGACCAACAAATAATTGGCTCGTGAATACAACACTGCTATTTGCTGCAACCTTTGTCGGGTCCGAATAAGAACCAATCACAAACCGATTATTACTTAATTCTTTTGTAAAGTAATGTCCCACATCAAGCGCAGGGGGTACCCAAGCTGTTGCAAAATAATGCTGTATCATTCCAGACCAGCCACCAACCGATGTGACTTTTAGGTCTTCTTCTGCCATATCTTCAAAATCAATTTTCTGGAATTTATCCTCTTCCGTATAAACCACGGCACCTGAGAAGGTACGAATAAAAGTGTTACCTTTTCCATCTGAATGCGGTACTCTTAATAACTGAGTATATTGTCTACCCGTCCAGTCATTTACTGAGTTGTTTTCTACTTTTTGAGCTAACTTTACAACATAACTGCCCCGCGTAAAGGTGTATGTCTTATTGTAGGATAATCCATTATTATCTGTCCATGTTAAAGGCACTTCCAGTGTATTTTCACCATCATTCAGCTCATAATTTGATTTTGCAGAGCTTAAGTCAATATTATGGTTAGGAAGTTTTGTCGATGATCCACTACTTAATAAACCACTTTGGCCTAAAAATAATTTTTCAGGCGCACTATTAAATAGGCGAATTTTTAAATCTTCCCCTTTTACAACAGAATAATCTAATAACTCAAGATTACGAAATGTCCCGCCTTGTTTATCAATTTCTATACGATATACATCAGTTGTTACAGTAATAATATCGTTTGCTGATTCTTGAGATAATGGCAGTTCAGCATTCGCCTGATTATCTCCCGTACCGATATTGATGGGATTACCATTTGCATCTATTGCTGTTTGAGCAACCACTTCAGGCTGCGGACCATAGTCCTTTTGCCATGCTTCCCATATCATTAATGAAATCATCGCAAGAATGACGATGAGTACAAACCTTATATTCTCCATTTTTACTTACCAGTTTTTTTGGGTACAGGATCATCAATATCACCGTGATATAAGGGGTGACATCGTAATAATCGTTTTAGTGTGAGATAAGAGCCGGCTATTGCACCATGCACTGAAATAGCTTGCATAGCATAACTCGAGCAAGAAGGGTGAAAGCGGCAGTGGTTTCCTAGCAAAGGACTTATAAAATATTTATAAAACCTGAGGAAGGCTATGAGAATGGTGCGCATCGCTTAATTAGTTTAAGCCAGTGCTTATCTAACGAGGCCTGTAGTGTTTTTGAATTCGCTGTTGCTGCTTCCCTGCGTGCCATGACAACAAAATCGAGATTCGTTATCTCATATTGTTGTAATCTAAAACTTTCCCGAGCAGATCGTTTGATTTTATTTCTATCAACCGCACGTCGAATATTTTTTTTTGCAATAGCAAGACCTAATCGTGGATGATCCAGTTCATTCACAATTGCAAGTACTGTAAAATATTTATCGGTCGATCTTTCCGGGTTAGCAAAAACACGTTTAAATTCTGCAGGTTCTCTTAACCGTACTTGCTGTGGAAAACAAGCGGCTTTCGGTGCCAACGCTTAAAGAGCGAGTGTATGGCGACCTTTTGCTCTACGAGCATTAATCACATTACGACCGCCTTTTGTCGCCATTCTTGCACGAAAACCATGAGTACGAGCGCGCTTTATTTTACTGGGTTGGAAAGTTCTTTTCATTTTCTGAAGCTCTTAAAGGTTAAATATTGGATGACAAAGAGATGGAATAATAGCCTAAAAAGTAGTGTTTTGTCAAAAATACTTGCAAAAAATAACAGAAAATGAAATCTATAACTTATTGATGTTTGTAAATTAATAAATCAGCTGATAAAAATAGATATTTTTGCCATTATTACTCGATGTTCCAGTTTTCAGCTATAACTGGGCTTGAAGGCACCCGTATTTTATTGAATTAAAAATTAAAGCATTGATTTTAAATAAAACATCAATTTCATCGAAATCAAAATTAGATAATAAAATCAACGTACTACAAAAACTGGAACATCGAGTATTAGCTTATCCGCTATGCATAAAAAAAACAGGCTGATTTAACTTATTGAATGTAGCGAAATAACGTAACTTGGCTTTACCTGTAATACAAGCAGCTTGAGGTAGTTTGAAGCCAACTTCCGACCGCAGACTTCGGTGGATCTACCGCTATATTCTGATGAGCTTATCCACAAATATTGCGGTATCTTCTGTCCCGTTTACTTGTATGCCTATGGTACACTCCCCTGATTTTCAGCGATTGATATTAGCAGGCTAATGTCTGATCCCCTCGATTATTTATTATCCGCCATTTCGAGGATTTAACACTGATTGACCAGCCTGATAGATAAACCTTTCATTTGACCCTAAAGATGAAACGGCAAATTTGATTAATCTAATGTTAAACGACAGCAATACATCACCTTTGGCAGTTCACGTCGATTTGCTTCGTAATACTCTTAACTAGCTGCTAATTTTTTTTAACCTGTTTCTTCAAACAAGAAACATTTCAGTGCAATCCATTTCACCTGAAATAGCAGAACTCTCTGTAAACTTTTGTACCGAATTAAATAAAGCCCCCCCTGCTGATAGAATAATAGCGGCCACCTCCATCGTATTCAACGCGCAACTAGTGACTGCTGACGAAAACCTTCGCGCAAGTGAATTAATTGATACAATCTGGTAAATTTAACGCTCACAGCATTAGCAACCATAAGGGTTTCATCTCTATCAGTACGGGGCTATTTTTTGATACTTTATTAACTCAAGGACAAAGCGAAAGTTATAGAATTTTATCTATTTAAAATACGTTATACTACAAATGAAACAGCAACTGATTGCAGGAGAAGTACATGAGTCATCTACGAGTAGAAGAACTACCTTGCTACACCCATGATGATTACCTGCAATGGGAAGGAAAGTGGGAATTGATTCATGGTATTCCCTATGCTATGAGCCCTGCTCCTACTATACAACACCAGGCAATCAGTCATAAAATTGCTGTTGCACTGGCAAAGTCTCTTGAGCAATGCGAACACTGTCAGGCGCTATTGCCTGTAGACTGGAAAATTAATAACAACACAACGGTTCAACCAGACAATCTTATTGTCTGTGAAAAACCTAAAGGGCAATACCTGAGCAAAGCACCTGCACTGATTTTTGAGATCCTCTCAAAATCCACTGAAGCAAAAGACAAAAGGACTAAATTTCGTCTCTATGAAGAAGAAGGGGTCAAACATTATATTATTACTGATCCAAAAGAACAGGTCTCAAAAGTTTATCGTTTACACAACGGGAAATATATAAAAGTACTGGATGCAACTGACGAAAGTTATCAATTTGACTTGGGAAAGTGCCAAATTACATTTGAATTTGCAACTATCTGGGCATAAGGCAAGCCGCAATAAGCTTAGAGGAGCTTTGTTGCTTTCATCGTATAACGTATCAGCCAGTATTTTTGAATGCTGGATTAAATTTTTTTGCGAAGTCATAAAAACCTAACCCAGCAGAGTCTTGTATTTGCACATAATGCTGGGTTACGTTATTTCGCTTTGCGAAACAAGCTAACCCAGCCTACACACTAAATTCCTGAGCGAGACGGGGTTGATACCCCCCCCACCCAGAGCCGTGCTATTTCTCGGCCAACCAATCCCGTGCATGCAAATAATCCTTATACAACAGCGCTTCTGGGCTACCTTCTTCTGGACTCCAGTCATATTTCCAATGCACAATAGGTGGCAAAGACATTAAGATAGATTCAGTACGGCCACCTGACTGCAAACCGAATAAGGTACCGCGATCATAAACCAGATTAAATTCCACATAACGCCCACGGCGATAAAGCTGAAAATCGCGCTCACGCTCTCCGTATGTGATTGCTTTACGTTTTTGTACGATTGGCAAGTAGGCTTTTAAGTAATGCTCACCAACGCTTTGCATAAAAGCAAAGCTTTGTTCAAAATCTGGTTCATTTAAATCATCAAAAAACAAACCGCCTACCCCGCGTGTTTCATTACGATGCTTAAGATAAAAATATTCATCACACCACTTTTTATATTTTGCATACACGTCTTCACCAAATGGATCACAAGCGTCTTTTGCTGTTTGATGCCAAGCGATAGCATCTTCTTTAAAAGGGTAGAAAGGCGTTAAATCAAACCCGCCACCGAACCACCAAATGGGATCTTCACCTTCTTTTTCGGCGATAAAAAATCGCACATTCGCATGTGATGTTGGAATGTAAGGATTATGCGGATGTATCACTAGAGAAACGCCCATCGCCTGAAAATCTCGCCCTTCTAGTTCAGGGCGTTTTGCTGTTGCCGAGAGAGGAAGCTTATGACCGAACACATGTGAAAAATTGACACCAGCTTGTTCAAAAGTCTTGCCATTAGTTAAGACCCTTGAGCGCCCACCGCCCCCTTCATCTCTATCCCAGGCATCTTCCACAAATACAGCACCGCCATCTTCGCTTTGTAATCCTGCGCAAATACTATCTTGCAAAGCTAATAAGAATGCTTTTACTTGCTCTATTTGATGGTGACTGGGGTGAGTTTGAGTAGGCTGAGTCATATTTTCATTTTCTCCTTAATGTGTATTTCTACGGACAAAGAAAGTAAAATTAACATTCTTTTATCTATCTTAAAAAAATGAATTCACTAAAAGATACCTTATACGCAAGTCCGCTGGGCAATGTTGACGGATTTCAGTTCGATAGTAGCGTGGTTGATGTTTTTCCGGACATGATACAACGTTCTGTCCCTGGATATAGCGCTATTATTTCTGCCATTGGCTTACTTGCCAGCCGCTTTGCTCAGGCAGATAGCTACTGTTATGATCTAGGGTGTTCATTGGGTGCGGCGACCTTGTCCATGCGCCATAAAATTTCTGCAAAAAATTGTAAAATTATTGCTGTGGATAATTCCACTGCCATGCTATCACGTTGTCAGAATATTATAGCAAGAGATACTGCGACTATTCCGGTTGATCTGGTTTGTAGTGATATTCAGGATATAGAGATTGATAATGCCTCCGTGGTTGTCCTCAATTTCACCTTACAATTTATTCCTTTAGCGGATCGTAATGCCTTTATA
>CAYZUM010000102.1:0-9239 GCA_964481455.1 uncultured Methylomonas sp.
TTGTCTTTTTGTCCGTCTTCTGCGTTGTAGAAATAGTTACGTAGCCTGCTATGCGCCTATTTCTACGCCTTGAACTCGATGTTCCAGTTTCCAGCTATATCTGGGCTTGAAGGCACCTAGATTTTGTTGCAATAAAAGTTAGTGCATTGATTTTAAAGGTAAACTTAATTTTATCGAAATCAAAAATAGATAATAAAATCAACATACTACAAAAACTGGAACATCGAGTTGAAGACAAACAAAAACCCTGCGCAATATGGGTAGTTTATTTATTGCGAGTTACCTAAGTTATAATATGCCTGAATATTAATTTTATTTATCTTCTTTTACAAAATAATGCACTGCTACAGAAATAATATGCGATTACTATATCAAGTGAGGCTTAATGCGTAATATTCGATTTTTGTCCGTGATGGATCGCATGATGGGAAGTGATTTACTGAAAACTATTTTTTCAGTATTGATTGTATTAGTCGTAATTATTGTTAGTCGAAATTTTATTAAGATACTGAAAATGGCTGTAGATGGATTGATATCCACAGATGCGATTATCAGCATTTTAGGGTTGAAAATTTTATTAGCCTGTGTGTCGTTTATGGTGCCTGCTGTTTTTGTGAGTGTACTCATGGTATTAGGGCGTATGTACAGGGATCAGGAGATGTCAGCATTTGCATCGGCGGGAGTGGGGGCTGGGCGGCTTTACCTTGCGGTCTTTAAAGTGATTATTCCGGTTACATTTCTGGCTACCTGGATGTCTTTATTTCTGTCTCCCTGGGCTGCAGATAAGGTAGAACAAGTTATTTATGAACAAAAACAGAGTATCGGTGTTCGTGCTATAGGAGAAGGTAAATTTAGTGAATATAATCATGGTGATTTGATTATTTATGTCGAGAAAATGACCGATAATAATGTTATGCACGATGTTTTTGTGCAAAATAAGCGGGGTAAAGAAATTGGAATATTGACCGCTGAAACCGCTGAAATACGCCAGATAAAAGGTGACTTATATATTGTGTTTATGAACGGTGAGCGTGCTAAAGGTATCGCAGGGGACGTGGACTTCGTGCTTGAGTCCTTTGGCCAGTATGGTATGCGCTTGGAAGATAATAGTGACATTAAAATAAATAGTATTGAAGGCATTGCTACTGTGAAATTGCTTAATTCACAAAATTTAAATGAATTAAGAGAGTTGCATCACCGCTTATCAGTGCCTCTTAGTATTTTAATTTTAACGATTATGGCGGTGCCGTTAGCACAAGTAAGTCCTCGTAGTGGTGTCTATGGAAATTTGATTGCCGCTTTTCTTATTTACTTTAGTTTCGCAAATTTTGAGAAAGTCAGCGGTAGCTGGATGGTAAAGGGGGAAATACCCGTCTGGCTTGGTTTTTGGGGTGTTTACTTTTTTGCCGCCGCATTAATTGTATTTTTATTAGTAAGGCTCTATGGTTTTGCCTGGGTAATGTTAAAGCTTAGGGGGCAGGTATAATGAATGCGTTAGACCGTTACATCATTAAGGAGGTATTAAAGGGCACTTTGATTGCTTTGTTAATGCTTTATGCATTATTTAACTTGTTTTCACTAAAGGATGAGTTAAGTTCTAGGGGGGTAGGGGACTATGATTTAAAACATATATTAATGTATTTAGGGTTAATGATTCCCCACTATTTATACGAATTAATGCCCTCCGCAGCTTTACTCGGAAGCCTTTTTGTATTGGGCGGTATGGCAAACCATCGAGAGTTAATGGCAATGCGGGTCTCTGGAGTCTCGGTATTTGGGATTATTCGCGCGGTCATGATTGCCGGCATGTTTCTGGTTGTATCCTCCTTTGTTATTGGTGAATTTATAGGTCCAGATGCAGAGAAAAGGGCGAAGGTACTTAAAAGTGTGGCAAAGACGCAGAGGCCTGCAGCAATAACCAGTCATGGCCTATGGTTGCGGGATGGTAATCAGTTTATTCATGTTAAAGATATTTTTACCGAAGGAAATATCGCTCAAGTTTATATTTATGAGCTTGATGATCAGCATCATTTACAGAAAGTGCTTTACGCAAAGAGTGGACGTTATCTGGATAAAGAGCAGTGGCAATTTGAACATGTAAAAATATCAGAATTATTACCTGGAAAAGTCGTCAGTCGCCGGGCAGGAAAAATTATCTGGCGCTCAGTGATAGATCCAGATGTTGTTGATGTGGTGGTTGTAGACCCTGAAAATCTGTCGCTTATTGATTTGTCAAAATACATTGATTTTTTACAAGAAAATAAGCAGGATTCTGCGAAATATGAGTTAGCTTTTTGGGCAAGGCTTATTAACCCATTCGTTACTTTGGTAATGTTACTTGTTGCTGCTCCTTTTGTGGTAGGTGTTGGGCGAGGTATTTCTCTGGGGCCTAGGATGATGGCAGGTATATTAATCGGAATGAGTTTTAATATTATTGACGATACAGTAGGGCAAATGGGGGTTGTTTATGGCTTAAATCCATTATTTGTTGCTGTTTTACCAAGTGGGCTGGTCTTGGCGGGAGCCTTATACGCAATTAGTCGACTTCGCTAGCGCTAGAGGTGCATTTGCAAGAGATCTGCCCCGCGTTTTATGTGTAAAGCCCATGTACGCAATAGCTTGAGAAACTTTGTTAAAGCACGAACTGTAGGGATGGCGTTGTTAGCCGTGCGAAAGGAGTTGCACTTACAGATGCGCAGTTTATTGCGTGCACGTTCTAATCTTCTAAGGAGCGCGGCTGTGGAGCCAAAAGGCAAGTCAGACTCGGGTATTATTGAATTCTCGTTCCTTAGGATCTATCACAATAATAAAAGACTTGGAAGTTATATCCTGCCATGTCTTGCGATCCTTTTGCCATACGCGCCATAAAATGCCTAAGCCAAATAATATCCACGAGAAGCAGGCTGTTAGATAGCGTATAAGGGCCTGTTTCCAGTTTATATCTGAATGTTCTTGCTGTTCGCTCATCAAGCGTAACTTCCAGGCACGAAGCCCTAGGGTTTGGCCGCCATGGGTCCAGAACCAGCCATAAAATAAAAAGCTGACGCAGATCAAATACAAAGGAAATAGAAATGTTGATTTTATTGCCTCGCCCTGATTTAAAGGGAGTATTATTGCTGTGGCAACAAAGAAGAGTGCTATCACTAAAACCAGATCATAAAAAACGGCCGCAAGATAACGAAATAAACCTGGTTTTGTAGGGGATGCAGGTAAACCAGGTTTTAAGTATTGTTGTTGAGCCAATTAAATTTTAAAAATGGCTAGTTTTTGACCTAAGAAAAGGCAGTATGCAATTAAGATAGCAAACATGCATATTGCAAATATGAAAGGCGGTCTATGAAACAGCAAGATAAAAAAGTCAGATATAACAATACTTGCTATGAATGGATTGTCTAGTAGAGTGCTGAAAAGTTTTTGAAGCATTGTTCCCCCTGTCTATTTTGTGAGTAAAAAAGTTTAATTCAATATATTTTTTGTGATACGTGATTCTACTATATAATTTATCTTTATGTAAAAATAATCATCAGATATAAACAGTTTTTTTGCTTAATGTATTTGTAAGATAGGCTTTAACATCCATTGGGAAGGGAGAGTGAAAAGACTGGAATAGTCATTGGTTTCTTGTAGGATGAATTAGGAAAAACTAATATGCTAACTATTACAAGTAATATGTATTTACAATTCAAAGGTTTTACTATTCTGCAAAAGGTGAGTTACCTCTGGTTTTGTATAGACCTTGCTCATTTTCAATTAATATTGACATCCTTCATACTTGAGTGTGAAAAGGGTGCAATACGAAAAAGTGATAGTATTGAAGATACACTCTAACGATAGGTATTCAGTTATATGGGCTTTGCGAGACGGGGTATTCACCCCGGTTTCAAACGTTTATAGCTTGATGCATACGGGGATGCCTGTCATACAGGGAGTTTTATAAGATACTCATGGGGTTATAGCTCACCTAATGAATGGGACTTATGTTTAATGTGATAGTCATGATAAACATTCTGGATGGGGTGAATGCCCTACCCATTAGCAGTATTCATTCAGGGTTACTATTTTGTATTGCACCGGAATGAGAGTAGTTTATCTTTTTTTGGGCGAGCACGTCACGCCTGTATGCTTTATAGTAGGCATCTCTTATACGCGGGTATACGCGGGAGATTTCTGCCAAAAGCAAGTAGCAATGAGGATAGTATTGAATTGAATTGAAAGTGTAAAGTGGTAAATGAAGGGTGCCAACATTTTCTTGTCGTTTTAAGTCGTTTGTAATGAATAAAGGAAGAGACCAATTTTAAGTTTTTTTAAAAAAATAATAAATAAAGCGAAAAGTGAAGAAGCTGCAGCCCCTAATCCTGTTGCAGAAAATAAAGCTGAGTCAGAGCCGAGGGTTTATACTCGTCCAGAACATAATATCTCGCGTGATCAAATTAGTAAAAATGCATTAAAGGTATTATATCGCCTAAAAAATGAAGGTTATGATGCCTATTTAGTGGGTGGCTGTGTCAGAGATCTATTACTGGGGCGTGAGCCTAAGGATTTTGATGTTGCAACAAATGCGAGCCCAGAAGAAGTTAAACAGACTTTCCGTAATTGCCGGTTGATTGGCAGGCGTTTTCGTCTGGCTCATGTTTTTTTTGGTCGTGATATTATTGAAGTTGCAACGTTTCGTGGGGCTGGAGATCAAGCGAATGGTCACAAAAAAGTGGATCAAGATGGTCGTCTATTGCATGATAATCATTATGGAACCATTGAGGAAGATGTTATTCGTCGTGATTTCACCGTTAATGCGCTGTATTACAATATAAAAGATTTTTCGATTATTGATTTTGTGGGTGGCATGAAGGATCATCAGGCAGGTATGATGCGATTGATTGGGGATCCCGAAACACGTTACCGCGAAGATCCAGTGCGTATGATAAGGCTGGTGCGTTTCGCAGTCAAACTTGGCTTTTCAATTAATGCTGAATGCGAAAAACCTGTTTTTCAATTGGCTGAATTATTGGCTAATATTCCGGCTGCCAGATTACATGATGAGGCATTAAAGTTGTTTTTATCAGGTTATGCGGTAGAAACCTTTGAAATGTTGCGTCACTATGGTTTATTTGCGCATTTATACCCGCTAGCCGAAAAAAGTTTAAGTCGCGAAGAAAATGGTTTTCCCAAGGTTTTTATCGCGAAAGCTTTGGAAAACACAGATCAACGAATAGGAGAAGGCAAAAGTATCGCCCCCTATTTTCTGATCTCTACATTCTTATGGGATGCGGTAAAAGATAAGGCGGAGCAGAATATGGCGGCGGGACTGCCTGATTCTGTTGCATTTCAGCAAGCTGCCAGTACTATTATTTCTGAACAAGTTAAGCATACCGCCTTTCCTAAGCATATAAGTGTTGCTATGCGTGAGGTGTGGAGTTTGCAGGCAAGATTTGCCAAACGAAAGGGAGGGCGAGCCTATCGTCTCTTGGGTCACCCAAGATTTAGAGCCGCTTATGATTTTCTGCTGTTGCGAGCAGAAACAGGGGGAGCGGATGAGCAGCTTGCAGCGTGGTGGACAAAGTTTCAGGATGTGTCTGAGGCTGAGAAAAAGAATATGGTGTCTGGTTTAAATAAAACAACAGCTAGAAAACGCAGGCGTAAACGTAAGCCGGAGGTTCAACAAGAACAAGAACATGAATAAGAGTATCGCTTATATAGGTCTGGGCAGTAATTTAATAACACCGGAAGCGCAAATAATGGCAGCGAAACAAGCGGTTGGCGCTCTGGATCATGTACACGAAGATGGTTTTTCCAGTTTATACCGTAGTCCCCCTATGGGGCCGCAAGACCAGCCTGACTATGTGAATGCGGTTATGGCGATCAGAACGGATTTATTGCCAATGGAGCTATTGCGCTGTCTGCAAAAAATAGAGCTGGATCAAGGGCGTGTGCGTAAAGGTGAGCGCTGGGGAGCGCGGACTCTGGATCTGGATATATTACTTTACGGTGATCAGATAATTGACCTGCCAGAGTTGAATATACCTCATTACGGATTGGCAGAGCGTGCGTTTGTTGTTTATCCATTACAAGAAATTGCACCTGATTTAATTATTCTTGGCAAAGATACAATCGCAGATTTGGTCGCTTTATGCCCTTTGGCTGGCCTGGAGAAAATAGTCTGATGAGTCAAGATTCAAAAAGTAGTCAGTTAAAGCTGAAAACAATTTCCGACCTGCAAAAAATGAAACAGGCAGGGCAAAAAATTTGCAGTTTAACGGCTTATGATGCGACTTTTTCAGCGCTAATAGATCAGGCAGGTATTGATGTGATGTTGGTAGGGGATTCCTTGGGTATGGTTGTGCAAGGGCATACCAGTACTTTACCTGTCAGTATGCAGGATATGCTATACCATACACAACTGGTTAGCCGGGGGCGGCAACAATCGTTTATTGTGGCTGATTTGCCGTTTATGAGTTATGCAACTCCTATGCAGGCTGCAGAAAATGCTGCAATATTGATTCAGCAAGGGGGCGCGCAAATGGTCAAGTTAGAAGGTGCTCGCTACGATGTCATACAATTTATGGTACAGCAAAGCATTCCTGTTTGCGCTCATTTAGGCCTCTTGCCACAATCTATTCATCAGTTAGGAAAATATATTGTGCAAGGTAAAGAGGATAAAGAGGCGCAGAGAATTTTGACCGAAGCTTTGAAAATTGAACAGGCGGGGGCTCAAATGTTGGTATTAGAGTGTATTCCGGCTGCACTTGGTCAACAAATTAGTGAGCAACTGAGCATTCCTGTGATTGGCATAGGCGCAGGGCCGCATTGTGATGGGCAAGTACTGGTCCTATACGATATGCTCGGTATTAGTCTGGGGCGGCGGCCTCGTTTTACTAAAAATTATATGCAACAGGCGGGCTCTATTATGGAAGCAATTGAAACGTACGTTGCTGAAGTCAAAGACTGTCAGTTTCCTGATTTAGAGAATAGCTTTTGATAGACTGATGGATAATAAAGTAACCCGTATTAAAGAAATTGCTACTTTACGTGGCAGTATTAAGCGCTGGCGCTTAGCAAGGGAAAGCATCGCATTCGTACCGACCATGGGTAACCTGCACGCGGGGCATCTACAATTAGTCCGTGCAGCAAAAGCACATGCAGATCATGTGGTTGTTAGTCTATTTGTAAACCCAACACAATTTGGTGGAGGGGAAGATGTATCCAGTTATCCACGGACTCTGGAGGCTGATATAGAAAAACTGCAAACTTTAACGGTTGATGTGGTTTTTATACCAGAAACAGAAGAAATGTACCCTATGACAGGTATCACTGAAGTGTGTGTCAGTCAGGTTTCTGAAAACCTTTGTGGGGCTGCTAGACCTGGGCATTTTAAGGGTGTTGCCACCGTTGTTTGTAAGCTGTTTAATATTGTGCAGCCTGATGCGGCCTTTTTTGGCGAGAAAGATTTTCAGCAGTTGGCCGTTATTAGAGCGATGGTTGCTGATTTAAATTGTCCCGTAGAGATTATTTCAGTACCGACATTTCGAGAACCTGATGGTCTGGCGATGAGCTCGCGTAATGGATTTTTAACTGAGGCAGAAAGAAACCTGGCTGCAGAACTCTATCTCGCACTCGGCAACGCAAAACAACAGGTTATAGCAAAGAATGCCTATGCTGAAATAGAACAGCAAGCCATTAAAAATCTAGTCGAGCTAGGGTTTAAACCTGATTATTTTTCAATTTGTAGCAGGCATGATTTACACGCTGCAACGGTAGCAGATACGCAATTAGTTATTTTGCTTGCAGTTAGACTCGGAAAAACAAGGTTGATTGATAATATTCAATTTGATGTTTAATCTGGTTGGGTAACTCGAAAATAATAACCTACCCATTAAAATGAAAACAGCTAGGGAATGGAGATTTAATAACGTGTGCATTTAAACCCCAAGCTATTCAAGCTATTATTTTAAGTGTAGGTTGTGGGTGAGGCACGAACCCCAACTAGGTATAGCACAAATCACAAAGTCCAGTTGCTTACAACACGATGAGACCTCTAGCGCCTGTTATATAGCTAGCGGCATAATGTTGGGGTTCGTACCTCACCCACAACCTACACAGAGCTTGTGCATATTTCAAGCTCCGGTATATAGACGGCAGTCAGTGCACATGTTATTAAATTCTCATTCCCTAGCACCGCTTGTTCCTAAACTCTACTTGGAAATAAAGGGACGAACAACTCTGCTGTGAAATGTTTCGGTAAGCAGGGCTTACTCTCCATGCGTTCCCAAACAGAGCTTGGGAACGAGAGTTTATGACACTTTCAGTCTATTTCTTAAGCATTTTGGGTGGTTTATTTATTGCGCCTTACCTTGAAAGGGGGATTTTTGCTCCTGTTTCTTTACTTTGGATATGAATCACAATTCTAGGCGAGTATCTATATTATTCAGTGAGCATAATAAGGATATGCTTATAAATTGAAAACTTGTATGAGACTTGTTAATTTGGGATAATGATGAGTTCTAAAGATTTTATAGACCATAGACTGATATGCAAATTACAATGCTTAAAGCAAAATTACATCGAGCAACGGTAACTCATGCTGAATTAGGTTATGAAGGCTCTTGTGCTATTGATGGGAAAATACTGGATTACTCAGGAATAAGAGAATATGAACAGATCCAGATATACAATGTCAATAACGGCGAGCGGTTTACCACTTATGCTATTCGAGCAGAGGAAGGTTCGGGCATTTTTTCAATTAACGGGGCAGCAGCTCGCCTCGCCTGCCCCGGTGATTATATTATTGTTTGCTCGTATGCAGAACTTGACGAAGCAGAGCTAAAGAATTATCAACCTACCTTAGTGTATTTCAATGATAAAAATGAGATGGTAAGAACCAGCCACTCTATTCCTGTACAAGCTGCTTAAACGAATTCGGCATCGTTCATCTATCAGTTTACACTTTGTCAGGTACGCAATAGCTTTAGTGATTGCTGACTACGGAAAAGCTAACGTTTTTACTCCTGTGCTTTAGGCTTTCAGACATTCAATTTCAAATCATTATAAATTTATTACATAGGATGTGCCTCAGCACACTTATGTCTACCAACTGCTAAGCTTAGTGGGCGCTCGTTATGCTTTAATTCGTTCATTTATTTAAAATTTCAATATCCTTTTTGAGCCGCGAATTGATAACTTCATTGAGTGGGGGTTTCTGACTATGACTCTGTAATTTTTGGATAAAAAATTGATTCACTTCTTCA
>CAYZUM010000103.1:0-9199 GCA_964481455.1 uncultured Methylomonas sp.
ACGAACAAAAATCCTGCGCAATATGGGTAGTTTATTTATTGCGAGTTACCTAAGCAACATGGCTTTGTGATTTGTGCTATCCCTAGTTGGGGTTCGTGCCTCACCCACAACCTACACTTAAAATCATAGTTGGAATGGCTTAGAGTTTAAATGCACAAGTTATTAAATCTCCATTCCTTTGTAATTTTATCCCTTTGCGAGACGGGGTATTTATCGCGTCTCAAATATTTTTTATTGTCTGATGCACGCGGGTCTATTTGTCATAAAGGGAGTTTGAAACAAATTACTAAAATATCTCGTTGGTTAATGGGGCTTATGTTTAATGTGTTATGGCTTGACCTGATTAAAAAGATACCATACTAATAGATTGGGAACCAGTAGAGTCTTTAAACCATTAATAGTAAATCGTATCTTTTTGACTGAGTCAAGCCATAGTCATGATAAACATTACGGATGGGGTGAATATCCAGTCCGGCAGTAGTGTTTATTCAGTAGAGTTGTTCTTGTGAATTAATAAATAAAACTTATTTAAAATCAATTAATTAAAATAATGTATTTGTCAAAAAGATAGATAAAATGCAATTTTATCCGGTTTCTTCAAAAAAAAGGACACTAAAAAACATAACATACTGATTATTATTGAATATTCAAAAGAACAACTCTAGTATTGCATTTTTTGTATTGCACTCCTTGCAGGTTGATTAAGGAGCGTGTTTATAACAGTCAGGAAAGTTGAGAGTTTACTAATACTCGATATATTAATATATAGGATGTGCTTCGTGCCTCAGCGCATCCTATGTTGTTTTTTAAAATAATTATTTTTACTTGACTGCAAAGGTATTGGTATACTTCGTAACTGTCATTTGATGTAGCAATGAAAGAATTTAATTTATGACTGGTTAGTGCCTGTCGATAGAGTAGGCTTTAACGTGTTAAATCATTAATTAGTTATCCAACAAAGAATATAAATATGAATAAATTTAACTTTGTGAGTTTTGTGCTCCGCTTTTTGGGCGCAGTAGCGCTTGTGTTTCTGACTTATAACCCCAGCGGGTATTCTTATTTTCATTGGGTTAAGGATTCGCTGGGACCTAATGGAACTGGATTTGCTGCCGAATACGCCTTTGTTGGCGTGGTCATCATTATAGGCTGGGCGATCTTAGTCAAATCTACATTACAAGCTTTAGGAACACTTGGATTAATACTTGCAGCAGCTTTTATTGGTACGTTTGTCTGGTTAATGACCAGCTATGGTATTGTTGAAGTTGAATCATCAACAGCCATTACTTGGGCGGCGTTGATAAGCCTTTCTGCTCTGTTGGCAATTGGTATGTCTTGGTCACATATTCGCAGACGCCTTACGGGGCAGGTCGATGTTGATGAGGTGGGAGATTTTCGAGATTAAAACCTTGCAAGAGCCAGATGGAACCTGAATGAAGGCGACATATAAGCAGATGGTAGAATTCAGAGTATCTTCGGTATCCTTCATTTGGCCTAAAAGTAGTTTACACTATGTTTAGGGTGAGTAATCATTATGTCTGTATGCTTCTAACAGGAATCTTGCGTATACAAAGAGATTCCCGATATAAACATGCGGAAATAACGATGTTAGTAAAATAAAAGTGTAAACTGACCAATGAAAGATGCCGTATCTTCATTGCTTTTAAAATAATAACCTATCTTGGCTACTGGACGGGGTATTCACCCCGTCCATATCATTTATCATGACTAACACATTAAACATAAGCCTCATTAATCAACGATATATTTACCTCGTTTGTAACATTTTCAAACTCTCTGTATGACAAAATATACTCGTGTGCATCAATCTAGTAATGTTTGAAACGGAGTGAATATCCCGTATTGTAAAGGAAAATAATATTCATCCAGAATAGAGAGGCGTGTGCTCTTTTTTAGAGAGTCTCTACAAAATAGTGCAGGTGGTTTAAGTCAATAACTTAAAATAGAGTTTTTTCAAAATTTAGTTAACGGTAATGATTTTTAGGGGTTATCGAAATTTTGCAATAATTTACTTGTAACTCGATGTTCCAGTTTTTGTAGTATGTTGATTTTATTATCTATTTTTGATTTCGATAAAATTAAGTTTACCTTTAAAATCAATGCACTAACTTTTATTGCAACAAAATCTAGGTGCCTTCAAGCCCAGATATAGCTGGAAACTGGAACATCGAGTGTAAGTCTTTATGATCAAATAACTAGAATATTCTAAATGCTGTATAATAGTCTGCTGATTATTTTACATAAGATCTTGTACATTTAAATGACGAATCAAACATCTCTTTCTGGAATGGAAGAACACGACTTGGAAGACCAGGCATTATCTCAGTTAAATGCCACTCATTATAAAGAAGCCATTAGTCTGTTTAAAAAACTATTACAAACCGCCGATAATGAAGAATGGCGGCAGAAACTGGCTTATTGTTATGTGCAAAGAGCCACACAATTTGCTGCAAAGGGCATGTACAAAGAGGCGGTTGTGTTATGGGAAAATCATCTGCCATTTTCTCAAGCACCCTATGATGCAAACGATCAGTACATATTCTGGTTAATACAAATTAATAACCAGGCGAATATTAAGGCGTGTCTAAGTGAATTATCTGCACAACAGCTGGATAAGCAATATCCTACATTAGCGGTTGTTTTAGGGCTATTAATGCTAACAGAACATCCTGAGTTTGAGCAGATATTACCGCAGGATTCTGTTTTAATAGCACACTTCAAAATCGTTAAGGTAGCATTGCAGGCATATCAGGATAATGACTATGATAAGCTTGCTAAAGCATTGAAATTAATACCTTATCGTTCCGCTTTTCGAGATTTTCGCACTTTGTTGAATGCTGTTGTACTTATACCGACTTCTGTTGAACAGGCTAGGTCGCATTTAAGCAAAATTTCGTCTCATTCAGTCTATTTCCAGACAGTAGAAGTGTTGCTTGTCTGTACAGCGGAGGGCGCAGAATTAGCAGAAGAGTTAATTCGTTTTAGTCACCAGCAATGTGCTGTAATTGGCGCTGTTAAAGGATTTAGTAAAAAACAGCTAGAATTAATGAGTCAATTTACTCGCCAGCATGATAAGTTGACTGACAAAGTTCAATTAAAGATGGCGATACAATTTAAGTCTTTACTAGGAACTGATCTAGCTAAACACTTTTGTCAGGGCATCTTGACTAGCTACCCTGCAGGAAAAAAAGAATTTAAAAAACAGTTTGGTGGACTTGATAAGTTTGAAGAAACCCGAATTAAAGCGTTAATTTGCGAACGAGATAATGAGTTATATGACGCTGAATCTTATTGGCGTGATTGCTTTGATATGTTAGATGATTCTTATGCAGATAACAGTCTAAAAAGAGCACTGATTTTACGCCGCATGGCTTCAAAAGAGCCAGATGAAGAAGGGAGAATTACGATCCTGGAAGAAAGTCTGGACTATGACCCCGATGATCATCAAAGTTATTTGCAAATTCTTCAATACTATGGTCAGCAATCAGAATCTGCCAAGGACTATAATAAATGGCTGACCAGAACCTTAAAGCAATTTCCTCAAGACGTTGAAATATTAACTCAAGCGGTTAAAACGGCAACACGTAACAAAAGTTATACAAAAGCCAGTCAGTATGCTTATAAAATATTAAAGATTGATCCAATCAATACGTTTGCAAAACAAACATTATTTTCGGAGCACTTGGCTAAGGCTCGACAACTGATCAGTAAAAAAACGTATCACGCGGTAGAAAAGGAAATTAGCCAAGCTGAAAAACTTAATGTTGGTAAAGCCTATATTAAGAAAATACAGTTTATGAGATCGTTGCTGTGTTTTGCAAATGAAGATAAACAGCAAGGCTTGCAACGCATAATTAAAGAACTCAACGTATTACATACAAGTCCAGTCAATGGTCATTTTCATGCAGCTATGGAAGCTATGTTATGTGGTTTGCCAGTGGCGACCATTTTACGTGAATTGAAACCGGTAAAAGGACTCTTGCTATCTGCTCAGGAATTGACCGAACTGATTCAGCAACTAGAACAATACGCAATAGATGAAGATAATCGTACCTGTTTGTATAAGGCGCTGGAGAAAATTAAAGATCCTTTAAAAAACTCTCTTTCCGAGCAAAAGTATGCAGAGGAATTGTTCATAAACCTCTGTAAAGTGCTGGATAGTTTTGGACATTTTGAATTAATCCGCCATTGCGTAAAGTCTATCCCACTTAAATGGAATAAACCGGTCTGGAAGTATTATCGAGTTTATGCGGATACAAATGGTGATGCAGGCAGGTGCTCACATAGACAAGTGCGACATTTGCAGGATATAAATGATGAAGCGAGAGAGGCAAAAGAGTATCAGACTGGTAGTTTGATAGATAAATATCTGGAGTACTATTATGATGCTCATCCGCAGCAAGGAATGAATTTTCTTGATGAGTTGTTTGGTGGTCTGTTTGTGGATGACAATGATGATGACGATTATTTAGACCCGATGGAAGAGCTTTTTGGACATCTGGATGAAGATTTGTTGTCTGAATTAAATGATAAAGCAGAGTTAATCATGAAAAAGCAAAGACCGGAACAGCTTATTCTAGGTATCATGAAAAAAATTCGTAACAAAGAGATTGTTCTGATGGCAGTCATGCAAAACCCTGATATATTGTCAGTTCTAATGATTTTAAAGGCTGCAGATGAGTTAAAAGTGGATATTGATGTCGATATTGATGATGTGATGGAAGTCTTTGAAATTAACGAGACAGGTAAATCAAGTCCTTTTCCTTTTTAAGTAGCGAACCAAATAATGCAAACCCCTTACGAATTACTGAATGTTGCTGATGCTGCTGATGATGGTGATATTAAACAAGCCTATTTACAGCAAGTTAAAAAGAGCCCTCCTGATCGTGATCCGGAAAAGTTTCAGAAAATACATGATGCCTATACAGCGATAAAAGATCATAAAAGCAGACTTAAGTTTGAGTTATTTACGCTACCTAGTGCTAATTTTAGTGCGTTGCTTGATCAGGCATTACAGACTGAGCACGCTTTAGGTTTGAACGTAACATCTGTAAAAAAAATATTAAGTGCCAGTATAGATGAAACAATTTTACTGAATACGATTGCGAACCCTGAGAAATAATGACCACTGAAGTACAAAAAACAGAATTACTGGAAGACTTTCAGAAGTACCTTGAACAGGAACACCCTGAACCCTTCGCACAACTCGAGCAACCTGATTTAAATACACTACTGGGAGAGTTAACGGGCTTAAAGGCAGAAGTAAAGGTAGAATCCAGACAATTTAAAAATACGCTGGATACATTAAGTTCAGCACTGACCACAGTGCAAGAGGATAATAAGGCGCTCGCCACTGAACTCGCGGCATACACCGAGCGTCAAATACAGCAGCAAACTGACATGATGCGCACTATGCTACTGGAAATGGTTGATATTTATGATCGCTTAAGTACCGGAGTGGATGTGTTGCAAAATTATCAACCTGTTAAAGCTCTGTTTAAACACTCCCGGAAAAAAGATGTGCGGTTTATTAAACGCTTCAGGGAAGGGCAGTTAATGACTATCAAACGTTTCGAGCAATTATTACAAGGTCATCAAGTGAGAGCGATAGAATGTGTGGGTAAATTACTTGATCCGGTGACCATGAGTGCCGTTGAAACCGGTGAAAATTCAAAGTTCGACAATGGTATTGTGCTACAAGAATTGCGCAAAGGCTTTTTATATCAAGATCAGGTTCTGCGCTTAGCAGAAGTGAAAGTAAACAAAATCAAGAATGGATAAAGACATGAATGATATTATTATTGGTATCGATTTGGGGACAACTAACTCAGAAGTTTCGGTCGTTGAAAACGGTAAAGTGACTGTCATTAGTGATGGAGATAAAAAGATGTTGCCGTCCTTTGTCGGAATGGATGATAACGGCAGTATTATTGTCGGGGAAATGGCGAGAAATCAGTATCTGGTTTATCCTGAAAGAACCATTAAATCTATTAAGCGCTTAATGGGCCAAGATACTCAGGTTAAATTAGCGGGCTTACCTTATACTCCTCAAGAAATTTCAGCCATTATCCTAAAGCGTCTCAAAGCGATTGCAGAAAATTATCTAGGGCAATCCGTTAGCAAAGCCGTGATTACCGTGCCTGCTTACTTTTCCGATGCGCAGCGTCAGGCAACGCGGGAGGCAGGTGAAATTGCCGGACTCGAAGTCGTGCGTATGATAAATGAGCCGACCGCTGCAGCATTAACATATGATGCAAATGAATCCGCGGCCAAACGTATTTTGGTATACGATTTGGGAGGAGGGACATTTGATGTCTCGGTGGTGAACATTGAATCTAGCGTTGTTGAGGTACTCTCCAGCCATGGAGATAACCAACTAGGAGGAGATGATTTTGACGAGCAAATTATTGACCATTTAGTAAAGCATATTCAAGATACCTATGAGGTTGATGTTCGTGAACATAGTAAAGCGATGGCGCGTATTACCCGTGCCGCAGAAAATGCAAAATTTGCATTATCTGATCAACCTTATGCACAGATAGATGAAGAATACTTGTTTGAGCATGAAGGAGCACCTGTCCATTTATCGCTGGAATTATCCAGACTGGTTTATGAGGAGATGATTGAAGACTATATCAATTCAACAATGGATGCTGTACATATTGCTCTAAAAGGCGCGAAATTCACAAGTTCAGATATAGATGAAATTATTCTGGTCGGGGGATCCACGCGGACTCCATGTATCCGTGAGCGATTAGTGAATGAATTCGGTATTCAGCCGCATAGCGAAGTCGATGCTGATTTATGTGTGGCGATGGGAGCGGCGATTCAAGGTGCCATGATAGCAGGGCAGGAAATTGACACGGTATTAGTCGATATCACACCCTATACCTATGGCACCAGTGCGCTTGGTGTACTCGATGGAATGCCTTATCCGCACATGTTTGTGCCTATCATCCATAAAAATACAGTATTACCTAATCGAAAAACCGAAGCGTTTCAAACCCATCATGATAATCAGGAAGCTGTTGATGTGACAGTATACCAAGGCGAAGATCCTGATGCTTTGAATAATGTCAAAATAGGCGAATTTCGCGTTGAAGGATTACTGGATGTCGAAGCAGGAAATGTCATCACCTTGACTCTTGCACTGGACCTAAATGGTATTTTACACGTTTCGGCACAGGAGAAAGAAACCGGCCTAGAGAAATCCATTACAATCAAAAATGCACTGTCCAAGTTTGAAAGTGATGCGTTGGATACTGCCAAACAACGCATTAATTCATTGTTTGGACAAATGGATCCCAGTGTGATCGAGCATGAACCGTTAGAAAAAAATATAGAAAAAGTTGCACCAGAAATTGAAACGGCAAGCCAATCAATCGCTAAAGCTGAATCTTTATTTGATACTGTGTCAAATGAAGATAAGGAAGATATGATTGACCTGATAGAAACAATTAGTCATTGTATAGAGGCCAAAGATGTAGAGGGCTTGGAAGCTCCGGTTACTGAATTGAACGAGATTATGATATATCTGGAATCTTGATGGAGCGATGTCCTTGTTGTAATGCACGTTTGCGCGAACGCACTGTGTGTTCGCGCTGCAAGTCTGATTTGAGCCAATTAATTAGTTCTGAAAAAATGGCTGAATATTGGCTTTTTCAGGCAATAAACTATTGTCTGGAAGGAAATATTGGGTATAGCATTACTGCTACTGGTCTATCTTTAGGTTTAAAAAAGTTAAGGTTGACGCTTACCTTCCGTGAATTTTTAATTCAGCAGCAATGTCAAGAGGTACTAAGTTTGCTGGCAGAAAAGCAGTTAATTTTTGCTAAGAAAAAGCTCTATACTGTGCGTAAGTTGCTTCCCTTTAGTATGCAGTTGCAACATTTAAATTCTTTCTGTGATTATTTGTTAGCGCAGAGCCATGATCATTCTGATTTATTGCCCCCAATCGTTTAGTCGACATGTTTCATTGCCCAATGTAGCTTAGAGGCAGTTCGAAACGAGTACTGTAACTCGATGTTCCAGTTTTTGTAGTACGTTGATTTTATTATCTATTTTTAATTTCGATTAAATTATGTTTTCCTTTAAGATCAATACTTTAACTTTTATTTCAACAAAATACGAGGTCCTTCAAGCCCAGTTATAGCTGAAAACTGGAACATCGAGTGTAAGCCTTAAATAACCGAAAAAATGGGGAGTAGGCTTTTTAGCCTACAATAACCGAAAATCGTGTAGGCTAAAGCCTACTCCCCAGTTATATTAATGACTGATTATTTAATATTGTTTTCTCGGTTATTGAGGGTACGAGGAACTAGACTGTCGAAATATCCCTATTTTCTGAATTTTCGAATCTCACTTTATGGATTCTATCATTTTTTCGTAGCTGTGAGTGAGTGCGCTAATTGATACTATGAGAAATGATAAAGAAAAATATGGCTGAAATTTTCTCAGATTAATATGCCCACGTTACTCTATAAGTCATGGATTATTTATCAGGCGGGAGAGATTAGACTGCTTCACTCTGTCAAAATATTGCTCCTGTTACTAAAAAAAATATTCAGACCATTGATTTTAAAGTGTATATGATTAAGATATGATATTTCGACAACTTGGCTCTGTGCTCTATTTTTCGGTTTTGATATGAATGTCACCCGTTAAAATTTTATCCCAAACTTTCTTCCCATCAGCGAGAAACGGTGTTACAGTCACTTTATGTTGTTATAGAGGAATATTAAGTCATGGATTCCACGATCTGGAACGCAGTCAGTATGTTTATTGCTAGTCCGGCAGGACGAAGTCAGCGAGGCACTGTCCATCAAAGGTCTTTGGCGAAGCGAGTTGTTCAGGCATTGAAACATGAAATTCACCAGGACGACATTAAATATTCCGATAACATGCCAAACAAAAGGCTTGGTAATGTGATACTTTTTGAAAAAAGCGACAATATTATAATTACTCTCAAAAGTAGTCTGAAGAATGACATGGCGGCTACTTCACTGTTGCTAGTCCACGAAGCATTGCACATTGATCATCACTCTATCACCGAGGAGTTAGATGCACGCCGTCTGACGATATTGTACTTTCAGAATCTGATAAACACCAGCTGGTTGTATCATACTAAGGTAAGGCGCAATAAATAAACCACCCATATTGCGCAGGATTTTTGTTTGTC
>CAYZUM010000104.1:0-4204 GCA_964481455.1 uncultured Methylomonas sp.
CCTAAATCAGTTAAATAACCACCATCTTCACTGTCAACCAAACCTTTAGTATGTAAACGTTTAGTGGCATCAATAAGCCCTTCACGAGCAGTATTATGAACCTTTATGCCTTCTTGAGTGGTATCAAGATTATAGCGAAGTAATACTTCAATCTCATCGACTAGCGCTTGTTGTATTGCCATGGTGTTACCTTAAAATTTATTATGTAAAAATTATTTTACACGGAACTTATACATTAGGTAATATTTTAATTCCATGGGTAATCAGTACCGCCCTTATTCCATCTACGTTGATCGGTACTTTCTAATTCAAGGAAGCCGTCTCCATCATTGATTGATGCACTAATAGGGCTAGCACGAAGAACAAAGGAAGTATCATCAGCGGCCTCAATATCTAAGTTATAAACAGCTGTTCCGCCATCAGAAGGGCTAACTGTTGAATAAATAGTAGGATCACCGGTATTGCCACCTCCGTCGGTGCCTGCGCCTTCATAGGTATTATTAATTGTATAATGCCGCTCCATAGCGCTTTGCAAGCTAATTAAATCACCCATGGCATCGGTACGATGAGATTTTATAATAGCGCCTTGAAAACTAGGATAGGCAATAGCCGCTAAAATTCCGATAATAGCGATAACAATCATTAATTCAATAAGTGTAAAACCAAACGATTTTTTCATAATTTTAAAGGCCCCTGATATGAAAAGTATTACTCAAGGGTAATAGTTTTCACGGTTACGTAATTTGATAGTTGATGTATATACTCTTCTAATTCTATTGTCAGGTATATCAGCACCAGAGACGTCCTCTCCATTATAAAAATAGTCTTGGCGTGGCGAAACAAGATTGTCATCAGGACTTCGTACTAATAAGCTTATTCGTACAACCTTAATTTGCTCTAACGCATCAGCTGTTAACGCAGCTATATCGTCAGTGTAATAATTAGGCGTATTGTAATTATCAGCATCAGAAACATCAGAGGTGTTTACACCATATACAATTTGCATGTTTTCAATATCACCTATCAATGCGTCACCATTTCTAAATAAAGAAGGTTTTCCTACTGATTCTTCAATTCGATAGTTCCTCGTTAAATTATTAGTGGTGCCATTAGATAGCACATAAAGCCTGGAACCTTCAGGGTATGCTTGATCCAGACTATTTCGAGAGTTGCCTGGTGTACCTGCTGGCCCTGCGCCAGTAGCGTGCTCAAGCTGGTCTCCTGATAAGGCAGGATCATTAGTGACTTGAAAAATATCAGAAAATCTACAATTAGTGATGAGTATAATATCATTTTTATTAAAACCACTATTTGGCTTGGCTTGAACTGTTGCTACCGTTGATCCCATCGCTGTGGATACAGATTGAGGATTAGTAGAAAAAAAAGCGCGCAAGGTTATTTCGTCAGTAGGATAAGGGATTTCAGCGGAAGGGGGAGGGACATTATTAGCCCCACTAACAGCACCTTTAAAAGAATTAATTGTGAACTGGTGGAGTGCAGCGTTATATGGCGGTGAAGGTAACAGGTTCAAGTTGTTGGTAATTGAACTTGCATTTTTAAGACAGTCGCCGCCTAAAAAACCTGTTTGTTGAATATCTTCACGGAGAAAATGCATGGCAAACCGAGCATTTTCTTGCATTCTAGATAGGTTTTCTTGTAAACGGTTGCTATTATTTGTATTAATAAATATTTGTGCCGCGCCCGCAGCTAAAAAGATGCCTATAAATAAAGCGATCATTATTTCTATTAATGTAAAGCCTTTTTTTAGCTGAATAGGGTTAACAGCGATCATGGTTGGAACTCCATTTCGAATCCAGGATTAAGGGTGCTGCGATCACCGCCAGATACATCAAGCCATCTAACAGAGATTGTATAAACAGCGGTAGAACCATCACCTGTTCTCGCTATAGAGGCATCACCACCGGGTAAAACAGCCTCAATGAATCGGTTCCATTCAAACAAATCATTTTCAGCCAGAATATCACTGGCGCAAGGGTTTAAAGCAGAACAAGAGGTCGTCTCGGTTGCCGTTTTCTCATCAAGAGTACCATAAAGCCCCCCATTAAGAGCCCTGACATAAAAAGCGTTAGCGCGCATACGATCAGACATGCTTCGAGCGAGTTCAGTCGCCTGCCCGCGATGTTCAGCACTATGATTGTTTCGTAATGATGAAATTTGCAAGGCGGCAAGCCCCAGCAAACCAATAGACATTATAATCAGCGTAATGAGTACTTCTAGGAGGGTAAACCCTCTGGCTTTTCCAAAAAATAAATTTCGCTTATTTATCAAGGGCATTCACCTATACCTACACCTTTTTGCACATAAGAGCGACCAATATTATTTAGAACAATTTTTCTAGCAGAGGCTATATCTTGATCCGCGTTACAAATGGTAAAGGAATCATTTGCGAAACCTCCGTCGCCTTTGCTGAACCCAGCAGAGGTAAAAGTAAGTGTGTTTTCATAGGTGCCGCCGGTTCGCAGAGTATAACCGTTACCAAGCGCTTCATGCTGTTTTAATAGTTCCGCGCCATCACTAATAGTCCAGCCGCCTTCCCACACACTATCTACCCCGCCTATTTTTGCAATCACAATATCGGTGTTTCTAGACACCGCCTCGCTTCGCGCATAGTTGAGTGCGGTGAGTAAGTCGTTAGCATGAGCCGTCAAGCGACTATTATTGATTAAACCTTGAAAGCTGGGAATGCCAATCATCGTAATAATGCCGGCGATAGCTAGCGTAATCATTAACTCTAAAAGAGTAAAGCCAGAAAGCGTTTTTTTCTTTTGCATATTTAAACATCTTATATAAAAGATTATTATTCTATAGCATACAATGCTATAGTAGGGTTAGTAAATATATTATTTTAAATATCAGATAGCTATCACAAAAAAGAGAAAATAAACTTCCTTGTGATGCCTATCACACAATTAATTGAAAAATAAAGTTAGAATCTGAGTGAGACTAAATTTTAAGGTTACTTAACGTTTTGAGAAAAGCATTGGAACAAACAAACAAAAGCCAGCAAGGTATAGTGCTGGCAATATCGCTTATTATATTATTGCTTATTACAATTTTAGCGATGAGTGGAATGCGCGCAACTATAATGGAAGAGCGCATGGCAAGTAACAGTCGAAATACTAATTTAGCTTTTCAACGTGCTGAAACAGCGTTGCGAGCCGGTGAGGCGGCACTTGAGGAGGCGGCTGATGGGGTGCCTACAGCAAAAAGTAAGGTAAATGGACAGATAAACCTAGAGATCGCCGGGTTTCCTCTTGGCGGCTGTCTTGTGGGCTTAGACTCCCTTGATTTCCATGCTGCTGCCACATGGACAAGTGGAAGTGAATGCACCTATAGCAATAATGCTGATTTAGATGCCGATAATCACAGGTATTTTATAGAATATTATTATGGGATTGCCCCATCAGGTGCGGCAGGGATTGCTATTGGGCCTTGTTTCTATAGAGTGACAGCACGAGGCTACGGCGACAATCAAAACAGTTATTCAACATTACAGTCAACTTATAAATTTACAGGGTGTATCCTAGGATAGAAGGAGGCACACCTAAACAGAGCTAGAGGCAAGAATTATGAAAAATAAAACAGTTTTTATCAAAATAAAAAACAGTGTAAAAAAACTGAATATAATGGTTTTAGTGTTAACGGGGCTGTTTTTATCAAGCAGTACCTTTGCGGTAAATATCGCAACAAAGCCCTTGTTTTTAAACCAATCTACTCCCCCCAATATCATGTTTATTCTAGATGATTCCGGTTCGATGGATTTTGATATTCTCACCGTGCCGCATTGGAGCGCACAAAATTATGATCACGATGTGATGCGTTATTGGGCGCAAGGCGGTTGGGTTGGTTGGTCAGACAGGCCAACGAGTAAAATTACCGATGCTACATGGCGGTCGTATACGGGTTACTGCCAAGACAGAAATGCAGATGGCATTTGTTATAACGAGCTATATCTCAATGATGATAACGATAGAGGTGACAGTGAAAGAACAGTCATTGCCCCTGTCGTAGCAAACAATGATTGGGGTTTAGTATTAGAGCATTGGTATTTTTGGGAGTACCCGAAAGGTTACTGTTCTATGCCGAGTGGCGCCCCTGATTTGCCAGATGCTGGCGATTGGTTGCCTAGTCTAGATAAGGTTTTTGCTTTTATAACGGGTTCGAAGCAGGCGTATGCGCATTC
>CAYZUM010000104.1:4304-9150 GCA_964481455.1 uncultured Methylomonas sp.
GCCACAGCAGGAAGAGATCGGTTTGATATAAATGGTGACGGAGTGGGCAATGATGGCAGTTTTAGAGAAAATGATGCGCAGGATAACAGGGTTGTTAATTATCGTTATATTCAGCATTTAACCGATAATACCTATCCGAAAGCAGATTGGAATGCCTGTGGCAACACCAGCGACACCAAGTATTACATGGCGACCAATGCTTGTCCGCCATTAAATGACTATATGCCAGGAAATTATCCTGTTGCATCGCCTAATCTTCCAGATGACAATCCCAGCAATAAAGTGGCAAAAGACCACGACAGAGATAGTCCAGGGAAAAAGGATTTTGTGCAATTAGGTAACTCTTCTGCGAAGGTGCCAAGATATATCCGCTCAGGTGATTGGGTGGGTAATAATGGTATTCTGCCGCGCCGCACCCCCAATGTTGACGTGTTAATGCCGCCTTGGGCTGCGGGTACAAAACATGCGATGAGCAAACATGATCCCTTCCCGCTAGTGGTTGATTGGCGAGTGCGCTCAGCAGATTTCAATGTGATGTATTATAGCCCCGACAGTAAATATAGTGTGTGGTCGGGCTTTGAAGTCGGAGAAGCGAATGAGGAAGTGTTACCAACAACCTGCCCAACTACAAATAAATTCAATTGTGCTCGGAGTAATCCTCAGCCAGGCACAGCAGGCTATAATATATTAGAAAACTTAGCGCGACCAAGAGCTGAATATGGCGCGGAAGGGATTGCCCCCGTTAATGTTCAGGCCGGTTTTGTTTATGAGGTTTGGGTGGATGATGCGGGTTATTTTGGTTCCAGACCAGAATGGAAGCGTGGAAACTCTAAATGTGGTAGCGCTATAGATGGCAGCTATACCTTGCCTGCCGCAACGGTTGATCCGGCTACGGGACTGACAATAGCAGCAGGTGAAAAAGTCTGTTTTACTTATTCAGATAGCAGTAATGGTGAAGTTGATTTATGGGATTCACACTACCGTGTTGAAGTGCGAGATACTGATATTTTGGTGCAAAAAGTACGACGCACGCCTCACTTAAAAGGCAAGCCACTTTATACCGATTCGGTCTACGATCGATCAAGTGAGCATTATTGGGATGATAATAATAAAGCAGGTGCAAACGGTACGGGTAGTACGGTCTTTACTAACATCGAACTAAACAATATGCGTGTGGCGATGTCAGAGACGCGCGTATTAGGCACTTGGGATACTGCAGCGATCTATGCTGATACCGCCCTTTGCATAAAGCTGCTTGGTAGGGATAAAAGTAATAAGGCAGCTTGTCGACCTTTAGCACAAATACAAGAAAATGCAGCCAATTGGTACCAATACAGTCGCAAGCGTTCGTTTGTTGCTAAAGGCGCTATAGCTAGTTTGATTGCCGAGATCCCCGATGTGAACTATGGTTTGATGGGCACAAAACAACACAATACGGACAATATTTCTGCGCTATTTAAAGATATTTATGATGGCACAGGTTCAGGTAATGGTGATGCCATCAGAACAGATCATAATGATGATATCAGAAGCGCATTATATAGCTATGTTTGGCCGGCCACAGGCACGCCTTTGCGCCGAGCATTAGAACGTGCCGGTGAATATTTTGCAGGTCGCGGTCCAAATCTTGGTCCAGGCGTGGACAATCATTCGGAGAGCCCGATAAAAGAAAGCTGTCAGAAGAACTTTGCCATTATGTTAACGGATGGTTATTGGAATGGAGACGATCCCCTCCTAACGGTGGGCGATGAAGATATTGACACCTTTGGTGCAGCTTATAATGGCACATTAGCCGATGTGGCAAAAAAATATTATGATGAAGATCTTCGGCCTTCTATGGATGATGATGTGCCAACAGATATATTTAATACAAATAATAAACAGCATCTTACAACAATAGGGGTCGGTTTTGGCGTTTCAGGTTCGCTGGTGGATCAACCAAATAACTCAAGCATTCCTAAAGACGGTTGGCCGGGCGATCCTGACGCATCGGGTGCCTCTACATGGACAGAGACCTCAACATGGGGAGGCGATCCAAAGCCTAATTCAAATGCAGCCTTCAAAATCGATGATTTATGGCATGCTGCTTATAATAGTCGTGGTTTATATTTAAGTGCAAATAACCCTGAAGAGTTGTTGAATAGCTTAAAAACCGCGATTCTTTTTGCTTTACAAGAAACGGGTTCAGCAAGCTCTCTTACGATAAATAATGACTTTACTTCGACGGGAACAAGGGTATATCAGACTATTTTTCGGTCAGGAGAGTGGACGGGTGATGTTAGATCATTGCAAAGAGATGCGTCAGGCGTTTTTGCTAGCGTTGTATGGAGTGCTCAGAGTCAATTGACTTCGGTTGGTCACAGTAGTCGAAATATATTTACCTTAGATGCGTCAGGAGCAACGGCTGTTCCTTTCCGTTTTGCAAGTTTGTCGGTACCACAGCAGGATGCTATGAAGGTCAGACAGATAACAGGGGTATCTGATCTGGACGGTGATAAACATGTCGACTACATTCGAGGAGACAGCACCAATGAGGGTACACTTTTCCGTGAACGTGCAGGCAACAAACTAGGAGATATAGTTCATTCGGCGGTGCTTCGGGTTGACGTGCCAAACGCCTCTTACCCTGATAACTGGGGCACAGGGCAGCCGGAAAATGGAGCGGCATATAGTAGCTTTAAAGCTGTACATAATCCGCCAACGCCGGGTATCCCAAGACCTGTTATGTTATTTGTTGGTGCAAATGATGGCATGTTGCATGCTTTTGATGCGGCGACGGGCGATGAGAAATATGCTTATATTCCTAGCGTGCTTATTCCTAAATTAAATTATTTGTCTCACTTGCCCTCATCGGCAACCCCTTTCAATCATCAGTTTTATGTGGATGATACGCCAGTATCTCGTGATGCCTTCTTTGGCGGCGCGTGGCACACTGTGCTTGTGGGTGGATTAAGAGGGGGTGGAAAGGCTATTTATGCGCTTGATATTTCTACTGTTCCTTCGGTATCAGGCACTGAGGCAAGCATAGGCAACGCTAAACATCTTTGGGAGTTCACAGATACCAACCCTACTCCTTATGGAGACTCGGATTTAGGGTTTACCTTTAGCAGGCCACAAATTGTACGTCTGGCCAATGGTAAGTGGGCGGCGATTTTTGGCAACGGCTATCAAGATGATGCGACAGGCAAGGCCATTTTATATATTGTCGATCTTGCTGACGGATCACTTATTAAAAAAATAGTGGCTGATGGTGCTGATGTTGGTAATGGTCTGTCCTCTCCTACTGCTGTTGACGTCAATGATGATTATATTGCAGACTTTGTCTATGCCGGCGACTTGAAAGGTAATTTGTGGCGATTTGATCTCAGAGATCCTCTCCCCGCGAATTGGCATGTAAGCTTTGCAGGCTCTCCTCTGTTTGTGGCACATGAAACAGGGTTACCGTTAAGCAAGCAACCTATTACAGTAGCACCGACAGTAGAAATACACCCGAGAGGTTCGTTAGCAGGATCTTTAGTTAGCTTTGGTACCGGTAAATATCTGGAATTGACTGACAATAATATTGTGGGTGAGAAAACGCAATCTCTCTACACGATCTGGGATTATGATAGCGGCAATGTTAATCGAGCTGATCTATTGGTTCAAAATGTCGTTTTTCAGGCACCACCTCCGTTTGGAAGTAGAGCTACATCAGCAAATGGTGTTAACTGGATGGATGCCGGTCACAATATTGGTGAGCCTAGCTGGGAGTCTTATATTGACAATACGGGTTGGTATATCGACTTGACGTTTACAGCGGGTAACGAGGGAGAGCGCCAGGTAAATAAAGCGTTAATATTCGGAAAATACCTAACATTTGACTCTTTAATTCCGAACTCTGAGGCATGTGCTGGTGGTGGCTCTCGTCGATATATACTTGATAGAGAGAGTGGCGCAAACTTTCTGGGAGAACCTCTAGACTTAAATGGCGATGGCATTATTGATGCGGCGGAGGCAGCGGCTTTTATGAATGCAATTTATACAGAAGGCTACTCTTACGATGATGGTAATGCACAAATACCAGATCTTGCTACCGGGGAATTTGAGACGATTATTGATAAGTCAACAGCGGTACCAATAACAGGATCCTTACCAATTATCTCTAAAGGTGAAAGAAGAAGTTGGATTCAATTAGATTAGACGTTCTCTTCACCTAGCACGGAGTTTATGTTTGTTAGGTGAAGGGAGTTGAAACGCATAATACGGAAGTGATGCGTGACAGCCACTCACAAAAGTAAAGGGTGCTGAGGTTGTAGCTCAAGCTCCAGAAGGTGTTTCTACAGCTTTTAGAGCCAATCATTTTGGTGGTACAATTGATATTACAGTTTAATCAAAGGTTTATTTAATGACAGCACCTATTATTTCAGATGATCCTCTTTACCGCTTGTTGCGTGAAGGAAAAATGGATGAATTTAATCAGCGCATTGCCGCAGGTGAAAAAGCCGAGTTGTCCTCATGTGATTTTCGTCACATTAATTTGCAGGGTATCAATGCTACAGGCTTAGATTTTTCAGATAGTTATTTTAGGCAGGCTGATTTGCGGGGTGTTGATTTTACGGTTTGTGCGAGTTTTAATGGCAGCAGTATTCATGGTGCAAAAATTTCAGGTACGTATTTTCCTACGGAGCTTCGAGCAGAAGAAATTTTATTGTCTCTGAATAATGGTACCCGTCTTCGCTATGGCGCATAGAGTCTGAATGGTAGCTTCTCAACGTCATTTACCCTAACGGTTACTTCGTTTCGGCAGGTTTGTAGCCGGAATCTATTCGTTAAGCAAGCAAGATTCCCAATAAGCTTGTGCTCAGCT
>CAYZUM010000105.1:0-9138 GCA_964481455.1 uncultured Methylomonas sp.
AAGGCACCGAATCAAGCCCATATTATGGCAAGGTTACGCGGTTTTACGCTTCAATGATTACGAAAATCTGGCGCTAAAAACTTTCAGGCAGCAATGGAAGGTTTTGCTAATTCGGTCTTTAGCATGGAGGAGATGCTTAGGCAAGTCAAATTTTTATGAGAAAGCCGTGGTTTACACCCTATTTAAAATGAGTTCTAAAACCAGCTTACTACCAAAATAGGCTAATAATAAGGAGAGGAATCCATATAAGGTCCAGCGTGTTGCTGTTTTACCACGCCAGCCATAGCGTTTCCTGCCAAACAATAGACTACTGAAAATAACCCAGGCGATAATTGAAAGAATGGTTTTATGGACGAGGTGTTGGGCAAATAAATCTTCTATGAAAATAAAACCGCTGAGCAGAGAAACACTTAAAAATAAAAGCCCTGTGCTGATCATCTGGAATAGTAAACATTCCATTGCTTGCAGGGGGGGGAGGGCAAGCATTAAACGGCCTGGTTTATGGCTTTTGAGTTGATTGTTTTGTACTGCGAGTAATAATGCCTGAAAGGCTGCGATAGTCAGTAGACTAAAGGCTATGATAGAACTGAGAATATGGATATTCATTGCTGATGAATAATCTTGTGGTGTTTGTGTCAGACTGGGATAAGTTGCATCGAGCACTAACATAAGCGCAGCAATAGGAAAAAGTGCGATTCCAAGCTTTTCTACAGGCTTGGAAAAGGAGGCAAGAAGTAGTAAGAGTGCAATGATTAGGGAAATCATCGATGCTGTATGAAAAAAATTAAAATCAATACCCTGTTTTTCCCAGCTATTGAGTGAGAGTGATAAAAGGTGAGCAATTGTTGCTGGCCAGGCTAAGGACAGAGCTAGTTTCTTATGTTGGTTTTCTTTTATATCTATGAGAAGTGTAATACTACTGGCAAAATATAAAAAAAATGCGCAACCTTCAAGTAATAATAAGTTCATACAGGTTTTTTTAGAATCAAATAATAGCAACAATTTTACACTTTAAGAGTAAAGGTGACGGGTCCATCATTCGTCAGTGATACTTGCATGTCAGCACCAAATTGCCCTGTTTCTATATAAGGATACTGACATTTAGCATGATGGACAAAAAAATTAAACAATTCCTCCCCTTTTTCAGGCGATGCTACAGGGGTAAAGCTTGGGCGATTACCTGACTGGGTATCAGCTGCCAGCGTAAATTGAGGGACTAATAGTAATCCGCCTTGAATACTTTGTAAATTTAGGTTCATACGATTTTCACTATCAGGAAATATACGGTAGTTCAATATTCGTTCCAGTAAGCGTTGTGCGGATTTTTCAGAATCCTGTGTTTCAATTGCGACTAATGCCACAATACCACGTTCTATCTTACCTACTTGCTGATTTGCAATACTAACTTGTGCCTGTGTGACGCGTTGAATAATCGTAATCATATTAAAATGTTGTAGAGCAGACTTCAGATTGAACTTGATAAATACCAGTGTAATGTATGTTAATCGTCGGATTTGTACCTCAAATAAAAAAGGCTACCTATTGTTAAGAGTGAATAGTGCTACCCTAGTATGCTTTCCAAAGACATCATAATAATAAATCCAATCATCAATGCAAATGTAGCATAACGAGAGCGTCCTTGCGAATGTGTTTCTGGAATAATTTCTTCCGAAATAACAAATAACATTGCGCCTGCCGCAAAGCCCATTGCAAAGGGTAAAATGGGTTCAAAAACCGAGACCATAGTAATACCTAGTAATCCACCTACTGGTTCTACTAATCCAGTTAATGTTGCAACACCGACTGCTCTCCATTTGTCAAAGCCTAAAGCAACAAGGGGAAGGGCAACGGCTAAGCCTTCAGGAATATTCTGTAAACCAATCGCGATTGCTAAGACGATGCCGTTATGCATATCACCGCTGGCAAAGCTAACGCCGACGGACATACCTTCAGGAAAGTTATGGAGGGTGATGGCGAATATAAACAGCCAGATTTTTTGTAATGATTCTTTGTGATGACTTAAATCCTGATTAAAATGAATATGCGGGAGTTTTTTATCTGCTAAATGTAGAAATAAGGCACCGAACATCATACCTGCTGCAACCACCCAGATACCTTTATCAGGCCATAATTCATTGCCAAATTCAAGGCCGGGAAGAAGCAATGCAAAAGAGGTGGCGGCTAACATTGCACCAGCTGCCCCTCCCAGTAATCCATTAAATACATTATTTGACACTTGTTTAAAAAATGCGGCAGGCAGGGCACCAACCCCTGTTGCTAAACCTGCTAAGATACTCGCTAGAAATCCAATAGCTGCAATTTTTCCAAAAAACAGATATAAACACCCGAAGACGATCATCTGACTTACCATAAAAAGTGCAAACAATGCTAGCCAGCGTTGCTTTTTGGGAAGTGCTGTGAGTTTTTGGTAATATGCACATGTGTCTAGTTGCGACTGGCATTTTTCAAAAAAAATGGTTGGATTAATCTCGCTCATTATTTCCTCTTGGTGTCTTAACAGGGGGACTTATTGATATAGTGTATAACAACAACAAAGATTTTTAAATCTGTTTAAAGTGTTTGAATATACGCCTTTTAATTTTTATAACCAACAACAAATGATAATCAAAGTGGTTTACAGGCTGATTGGCTTTTTAATCTTGTTATTTACTCACCCTGTTTATGCCGTTGAGGTGTATAAATGGCAAGATGAACAAGGGCGTAGTCATTATTCTGACAAAAAGCATGATAACGCAAAGGTTTATCAACTGACTAAGAGTTATAGCTACTACGTAGTCAGGAAGGTCTATGATGGTGATACGGTACTTCTAAGCGATGGGCGAAAAATACGCTTACTCGGCATTAATACGCCAGAAATACAGCATTCAGACAAAGTTGCACAAGCAGGTGGAGATGTTGCCAGAGTATGGTTAACTCAGCAGTTATTGGGTGCTAAAGTCAGACTGGAATTTGATCAGCAAAAACGTGATAAATATAAACGCGTTTTAGCCCATATCTTCAATGAGAATCAGGTACACATTAATCGTGAATTAGTTCGTTTAGGCTATGCAAGCACAAATATATTTCCTCCAAATTTAAAATATATTATGGAACTACTTGCTGTTGAACAAACTGCAGAAAAAATGCACTTAGGTATCTGGGCATACCCAGAATATCAAATCAAGAAAACAAGTGAAATTAATCACCATAATAAGCGAGGTTGGCAGCGTATTGTCGGTGAGGTTACCCGAATTAAAGAGACACGGAAGAACAGGTATTTAAAAATGTCTCATCATTTTGATGTGCGCATTAAAAAAGAACATTTGCAGTATTTTGAAGATTTAAAGCTTTTGATAGGGAAAAAAATTGAAGTCAGAGGATGGATCAATAGAGATAAGAACGGGTTTACCATGTTGGTCAAGCATCCCGGGGCAATAAAAATACTAAATTAGGGGCATTATTCATTCGTCAGTCTGGATGCAATATATTGATGAATACAATGAAAGTATGTGCGTAGCTTTAACTAGCCTAGTTAACTCGCATGAAATAATCCGCCTCTATAAATCCCACGCTCGGAGTTATTGCTAGGAATGGGCATAAAATTACGTGTGCATTTGACTCAGGATTTTTGTTTGTATTCGATGCGTGGAAACAGGCGCATAGCTAGCTACGTAACTATTTTCGCAACAAAGAATATGGAAAAAAAGACAAGCCAAATGCACGCGTTATAAAATCCACATTCCTAAGTTCAGGATATTTGATTCAATCACGGTATGCTATAACGTATTTTCATATCATGAATTGCACCCATGCGCGTTACTCTGCGTTTAAATCAAAAAAGTATAAATTACGACCAGGCGTAAATGCAGGATGCCGTAGCAAACGTTTGAATTTTATTATCAGTAAGCTGTAATATTTGCTAAAATTGGGATTTCAGTTATGGGATATGTGCTTTGAGTAATATTGATTCAGTCGTTCGGGTTTACATTTCTAGGCCAAAGAATGGCTATTACAGGGTCTTAAGCTTTGTACTTAGGAGCGCGAATTTAATAAGACCCGAAAGTATGGCGCAGTATTTTGGCTTCACAGCCGTATTAGGAAAGCAGGCGCATAGCAGACTACGTCATTGTTTTTCTAGCGCGACTGTGGAGTCAAAAGACAAGCCAGACTTGGGTATTATTGAATTCTCGTTCCTTAATACCGAAGTTGACCTATCTGAACTAGCCTTATTCAATTAATGATCATGTCGCTTTCTACGCATCAACTTTCTTCGTTACCTTATTTACCAGATAGTGCCCGATTATTTTCAGTGATAGCTGACCAGCCCTGGGCGACTTTTTTAGATAGTGGTTTAGCAGAGAAAAGACAAGGTAGGTACGATATCTTTGCATCAGATCCTGTTTGTACTTTATTAACACAAGGTAAAAATACGACTGTCTCTACACTAGATAGTGCGTTTGTTTCTGATCAAGATCCGTTTACTCTTATCAAACAGCAATTACCCTTTCAACAGCCTTTTTCAGAAGTTCCTTTTAATGGTGGTGCATTAGGATACTTTTCCTATGACTTAGGTCGTAATATTGAGTCACTTCCTGAGATTGCAAAGGATGCCGAACACATTCCAGATATGGCTGTTGGTATTTATCTATGGGCTGTCGTTGTTGATCATAAAGAAGAAAAAAGCTATTTAGTAGGCTGTGCAGAAAATACTAAACAATGGCAGGATTTAATTCAACAATTTAGTCATTATCCTCAGCATCAAAACATAGAGAGTTTTCAAGTGACCAGCGATATTCATTCTAATATGTCTGAAGAAGCCTACGGACATGCTTTTGATAAAATTAAACATTATTTAAAAGAAGGTGATTGCTATCAAGTTAACCTGGCTCAACGCTTTGTTGCAAGTTGCCAGGGAAGCTCCTGGCAAGCTTATTGCCAACTACGCCAGATTAATTCTGCGCCTTTTAGTGCTTACCTAAATGTGCCAGGTGTACAAGTATTAAGTTCTTCTCCCGAACGTTTTCTTAAAGTGTCGAATGGTACCGTCGAAACTAAGCCCATTAAAGGGACAAGACCTCGAAAAGAGTGCCTACAAGCCAATCAACAACAAATTGAAGACTTACAGAAAAGTAATAAAGATCGAGCTGAAAATGTGATGATTGTCGATTTATTACGTAATGATATTAGTAAAAACTGTCTTCCTGGATCTGTTAAAGTCCCTAAATTATTTGATGTGGAGAGTTATGCAACTGTTCATCATCTGGTGAGCACGGTTACTGGGCAATTGGTAAAAGGGAGTCATGCACTGGATTTATTGCGCAGCTGTTTTCCTGGCGGCTCAATTACCGGAGCACCTAAAATTCGCGCTATGGAAATTATAGAAGAACTGGAACCAAATCGAAGAGGAGTATATTGTGGTTCTATTGCCTATATTGGTTTTGATGGCAATATGGATAGTAATATTACCATACGCACATTAGTCCATTCAGAGAATAGCATACGTTTTTGGGCGGGAGGCGGGATTGTAAATGACTCGGTTAAAGCAGAGGAATATCAGGAATGTTTTGATAAAGCGGCCGCTATGATTAGCCTTTTGCAACTGATGCGACCCTCATGATTGTTTTAAAATTAGGGGGTAGCTTATTGGCTAAGCCCGTATTAATACAGTATCTGCAATTGGCACAACAAAAAGGGCGAGGTCAGTTGGTGATAGTGCCGGGCGGTGGCGTTTTTGCAGACCAAGTGCGTATCACACAAAAACAATGGCAGTACGATGATCAAACGGCCCATTGCATGGCTATTCTTGCTATGCAGCAAATGGCGTTATTATTTTATGGCCTTTGCGCTGATTTATTAATAGTTGATAAAGTGGCCGAGATTCCCTTGGCCTTGCAACAGCATAATGTTGTTGTATGGTCTCCTTTATCAGCTGAACTTGATGTTGCCGGAATTCCTGCAAGCTGGGAAGTCACATCGGATAGTCTGGCAGCTTGGTTAGCGATACAGTTATCTGCCAGCAGGCTTATTTTAGTTAAGTCTGCACATATTCAGGCTGGCGCGACACTTGATCAACTAACAACTTTAGATGTTATTGATCAGACATTTAAACGAATGGTGTACAATAAGCCCTTTATAATAGATTGTATTTCACACCATCAAATATCCGTTTTTGCTACTTGTTTAAATAACAATGTCTAAATATAATCAATCTAATTCTTTGTTTTCGATAAGAGGTTTAACACAACGATCCGCTAAGTTACTGTCACGGTTTGTCGCTTATAATTTTCAACATGTGTATTATCGAACTAAAGAATCGTTTGGACAGCACAAAAGAGATCTGGTCGTCGTGCGTGTAGAGGAGGCGAGCGAAAGCTTGCAAGAAACAAAAATACACTTTTTAGATGCTTTAGAACGTTTCAAGTCGGTAGTACATGTGCAATCTGGCACTTTAGAAGACAAATATCATTTACTCAAACAACAGTTTGATTTTTGTGCAATGCGTTCAGAGCATGTTGCTAACAGAGTCAGGGCTATCGAAGAAGTGAGTGATGCATTGTTCAATGAGTGGGAAGAGGAGTTAAAGGAATATACTAACCGCTCTTTACGCGCACAGAGTCGGCAGCAACTAAAACTATCCAGGCAGCATTACACACGTTTAATAAAAGCAATGCATAAAGCTGAGCAAAAAATTCAACCTGTACTCGGTGCTTTCAGGGATCAGGTTTTATTTTTGAAACATAATCTTAATGCAAATGCGATTGCTGCCTTGCAACAAGAATTTACAGAAATTGCTTTAGATATTTCATTGCTTATTCAGGCCATGGAAAAATCAATATCCGAAGCAAATTACTTTGTCCTTGTTTTGGTAGAACAGAAGCATTTACCTAAATTGCCTAGTGCTAAATAAATGACTTCTAGGGAATATTGATGCGTATTGTTTTAGGTATTGAATACGATGGCAGTGCATTTTTTGGCTGGCAATGGCAGGAAGATGGCTTGCGAACGGTGCAGAACGTGGTACAAAAGGCCGTTTCTAAAGTTGCTAATCATATAGTCACAGTGGTATGTACGGGGAGAACCGATACTGGTGTGCATGCATTGGAACAAGTGGTGCATTTTGATACTCAGGCAGAACGTAGTGAGCATTCTTGGCTGATGGGGATTAATGCGAATTTACCGGCTGATGTACGCGTGATTTGGGTACAAGTCGCTGTAGCGGATTTTCATGCTCGATATAGTGCAATAGCACGCTTTTATCGTTATATTATTCTTAACCGCACCACAAAATCAGCATTGCAACGAGATCGTGTGACTTGGTTCCATCCACCTATAAACGCAGAACGGATGCATCAAGCGGCACAAGCTTTAGTAGGGAGTCATGACTTTACTTCATTCAGGGCCTTAAAATGTCAATCTGTTAGCCCTATGCGCTTAATGTACTTTATTGATGTCTATCGACAGGGTGAGCAAGTGATTATGGATATTTCTGCGAATGCTTTTTTACATCATATGGTGCGTAATATTGCGGGTGTTCTATTGGCAATAGGCTCAGGAGAACAAGCGATAGAATGGACGCAAGACTTATTGGCTACAAAAAACCGACAAAAAGCAGGAGTGACAGCTTCCCCACATGGCTTGTATTTAGGCGGAGTATACTACCCTGATCACTATGCCATGCCCAAACATGAGATTTTTGAAAAATTGCCTGCCAATGCGCAGCGATTTAAACATGGAGACTTAAAAGAATGAAAAAACTAGGTTTATTAGTGATGAGTGCACTGCTTTCTGGTTGCGCTAGTATTGGTGAGGGCGTAGCAACCGCATTCTTAGAAAAACAAGAGAGCGTGGATCTACGTGAATGTCGCGTCGAGGGAAAAAGTTTCGGCGGGATGCAGCATAGTTTTGATAAATCCAGTCACGCTTTAAAAGTCTTGATGGTGCATGGCGTTGGCACACATATCCCAGGTTATAGTACTGAATTCCAGGAAAAACTGGCTGATGAATTAAATTTACCAGCACGCAGTAGTCAATATAAAGAAATACAATTAGTGAATCACCATTTCCCTGGCAAGGACTTGGGGGTATTGAGAATTAGACGCTTACTGAGTGAAGATCATAGCAGAGAAATGTTATTTTATGAATTGACCTGGTCTGCCATTACTAATCCGGAAAAAGAACTGCTTGCATATGATACTTCAGGTGCTTATGCCTTTCGTCGCGCAGATGTGAACCAGATGTTAAAGCAATTTTCGAATGATACCAGCCCTGACCCTATGATTTACCTGGGTAAGAGCCGTGATACCATTCTAGCGTCCTTTAGAATGGCATTTTGCTGGATGGTGGGTCGAGATTGGGAGGCGCTGCCTGTGGTCAGTGATACTCAATGTGAAATTGACCAGAAGGCCATTGATTTTCTGCCGAGCGATTCCTACGCCATTGTTTCACATAGTTTAGGTAGCCGTATTGTGATGGATGGCATGCAGGATATTGCACAACGTATGGCTAAAGCTGCAGATGGAAAAGCGACTAAAATAGAGACTCGGTTTATCGAAGGTTTTCAGCAGAAAAGTATCCCTTTTTACTTAATGTCTAACCAGTTGCCTTTGCTGGAAATGGGTGAACAGCCTCCTGAAGTGGTTAATCAGCATGACACTTACTGTGTTGCTGGTGGTGAGCATTTTCAACAAAGATTAGTTAATCAAACCTCTATCATTGCTTTTAGCGATCCAAATGATTTATTAAGTTATGCAATTCCTCAGAAGTTTGCAGAGAATAATCTGGATTCACGATTATGTGCTGAAATAACGAATATTAATATTAATGTTGCACATGTCATAGATATGTTTGGATTTGGAAAATTTGCTAATCCTTTAACAGCGCATACGGGTTATGACAGTGATGCTCGGGTGGTTGCTTTAATTGCGAATGGTATTGGTAGCGATACAACATCGGAAATTGTTACCGAGCGTTGTAAATGGACAGAGTTTGTTGATTAATGGGCAGTACTCACGCTGAAAATCAGGGAAACGGAGCTTAGCGAGGTGATGATTTTTAGTCCCTGATAGGCGGCAAGGGCACAGGCGAAAACCAATATAATGCGATAGCGCGCGAGGGAGGCAAGAATTGCATTACGAATAG
>CAYZUM010000106.1:0-9122 GCA_964481455.1 uncultured Methylomonas sp.
CGCGCACTTCGGATTGGCGAATCGCCCTGTCGCCTATCACTCGATGTTCCAGTTTTCAGCTATAACTGGGCTTGAAGGACCTCGTATTTTGTTGAAATAAAAGTTAAAGTATTGATCTTAAAGGAAAACATAATTTAATCGAAATTAAAAATAGATAATAAAATCAACGCACTACAAAAACTGGAACATCGAGTGTTAAAATGATAGGGGTGTGAATAATGACCATTCATGTCGTGCGAATAAATTCACACCTACAGATATTCAGTTTGTTTTGCGTACACGTCTATAGTGAAACCAAGGCGTGAACTTTAATCTGCTTATCATTGTTAGTCTCAACTAAAAATTGCGAACTGAAGTCCGCTCTACATCTGCCATCCAATAAAATTTGTTACGCTATAAGGAGGAGGACAAATAGACTGGAAATATTCTTCATACTGGGCTATATCATTGATAGACACCTCTTTAACAACATAAAATACGACATAGCCCCCTTTTCCGCTACATCAATGCTAAAATCGACAGACTATTTTACTGTTTTCTTTTTAGGATATGACTGACTCGCTTAAACTTCCTGCTACATCATTAAAACTGCAAATCAATCAAGCAGACTACTCTATTCTCACTGACTCAACCGAATCAGCAGTGGCAAATATCCTGGGACAGGAAAGAGCTCAGTCAGCGTTAAGTTTTGGCGTGGCCATGCAGAACCCTGGCTACAATATCTATGTTATGGGCGAACCAGGCACTGGACGCCTGTCGATGATCACTAATCATCTAACGCCTATTTCACATCAACAGGAAACTCCACTAGCCTATGCTTATGTTGAAAACTTTGAAAACAATAGAGAACCCGTTGCCATAGAATTACCAGCAGGGCAAGCTCAAGCATTCTGCAAAGATATCAACACTTTAATTGACAATTTAATTGCCACTTTCCCTGCTGCCTTTGAAAGCCCAAGCTACCAGCAAAAAACAACCGCTATTGAGCGCACTTTTAACCAGCGATATAACAGTGCAATTGACGTAGTAGAACAACGCGCCAAAGAAAAAAATGTCGCTCTGTTTCGTGATACCGAGTCCATCACTTTTGCACCTATACGCGAGGGCAAAGTTTTAGACGAAGAACAATTTAATCAACTTCCTCAAGAGGATAGAGATACATTTCATAAAGACACTGAAATTCTGGAAGATTTTTTAGGCGATGCACTCATCGAGCTCCCCCAATGGAGGCGCACTTTAGTAGAAAAAACGCGTGAACTGGATAACACAACGATACATTTGGCAATTTCACCCTTATTTAAAGAATTGACTGTATGCTATCAAAACATAGATAGTGTTATCACCTATCTTAGCGAGATTAAAAAAGATCTCAGTGAAACCATCAAAGACTTGTTTGTTCAGGCTCGTTCACTAGAAAGCATCAATGACAGCACAAAAAAACAACTGTTAAAAGACCAGTATCAGCCGAATATTCTGATTGAATATAAAGAAGGCACAGGCGCACCCGTTATCTATGAGTCCAATCCAACCTACCAGAACCTGTTTGGCCGCATAGAATATAGCAGCGACCAAGGAGCGTTAACGACTAACTACCAGCTTATCCGTGCAGGATCATTGCATCAAGCGAATGGTGGTTTTTTAATTCTGGACGCTGATAAGCTATTAAATTATCCCTTTGTCTGGGAAGGTCTTAAACGCGCCCTAAAAGCAGGACGAATAGAAATTGAATCGCCTTATTCAGAGCTTGGCATTAATACTGTCACGTTAAAACCCGAAGTCATTCCTTTGAACATTAAGGTGATTCTCGTTGGCTCCCGGGAGATTTATTATTTATTGCAAGATCTGGATACTGAATTTAATGAAATGTTCCGCATTCTTGCAGACTTTGATTATGACATTCCCCGTAGTGCTACCAATATGCAGGACTTTGCCCAACTCATGAAACAACAGGCACAGGACTCAGGCGCAAAACCTTTAGCCAAATCCGCCATTATCAGTTTAATGGAACACAGCTGTCGTCTAGCCGAACACCAAACACGCTTATCAGCACATATTAATGATGCGCTGGAAATTATTGGCGAAGCTAATTTCCTTTGTCAAACAGCAGAAATTGATAGCACGCACATTGAACAGGCGCTGACAGCGCGTGAATACCGTAATGGCAGGATTGCTCAAAGCCTGATTGATGAAATGTTAGACGACACTATCTTAATCAATACGGCTGCCAGTGTTATCGGTCAAATTAATGGCCTGACTGTACTCGAAGTGGGTGGCAGTAGCTTTGGCGCTCCCTCCCGCATTACCGTTACCGTATATCCTGGCTCACGTGGCATTGTTGATATAGAACGTGAGGCTGAATTAGGGCTATCCATTCACTCCAAAGGCGTTATGATTTTAACCGGATATCTGGGCAACTGTTATGCACAAGAGTTCCCGCTGGCAATATCAGCCAATATCGCTCTGGAGCAATCCTATGGACATATCGATGGCGATAGCGCCTCTCTTGCCGAATTATGTTGCCTTATTTCTGCCTTAACACTGACTCCAATTAAGCAAGGATTTGCCGTCACAGGCTCAATTAACCAATTCGGTGAAGTCCAGGCAATTGGCGGCGTTAATGAAAAAATAGAAGGTTTTTTCAAACTCTGTAAAGGTCGCGGCCTAACAGGAGAACAGGGGTGTATTATTCCCCAGGCAAATATTCGTAACTTAATGTTAAAACAAGAAATTATCACTGCCGTTGAACAAGGCGACTTTACAATTTATGCAGCCTCTAATGTTGATCAAGCCCTAGAGATACTGACTGGAGAAAAACCCGGCAAGAAAGGCAGTAATGGCGAATACCCTGAAGGCAGTCTAAACTTTAAAGCCATTTCAAGACTCAAAGAAATTTCTGACTTAGGACACGATAAAGAAGAAGACAACCACCAAGATGAAGCAGAAATTTAGCACTGCCACCCTTCTGACCTGGGCTCTGATCCACCTATAGACTCAGAGCCCTGACCCCCAGCCTAATAAAATCAAAGCCTTGCAGATTTTCCAAGATAATTAAGATGAGACCAAGATCGTAGGCTGGGTTAGATTTTTGAGCGTAGCGAGAAAACGTAACCCAGCATTCATGTCATTATTGAAGGTTAATTGAATTTCATATGACTCAACATCAATTAATAATATTTATTTTAGTATCACATTATTATCCGCGAGATCAGATTGTCTGATGCTATTGATACTCGTTATGCTGGTTCCAAAAACCTTACACAGGTAGACATCAATTTCCTGCTGAATTCAAAAAACCACCTTGCTGTCCTTAAACCCAATTCAAATAAAGAGCTCCAAAGTCTATTTGCATAACACACCTTCACTTTCCTTATTCAATCAAGAACAACGAGATTTTAGTCACGGCTGTACAAGTTGTCTACAGGGATTTTAATGATAGAGCTAAAAGGTTCTATGAAAGACCTCATCACTACTAAAGGTAGTGCTGTTACCCACAACCACTTCTAAGTACTCATGCAAAATTGATTTAACTTTTCTGAAAAAAGATAAAATCTCCAGTTTTTAGTATGATTTTTGAGAATTTGAATATATTTTTACAAAAAAATAGGAATTTTTATTGAAAATGATAAATTTCTACCCTCGTAATTTTAGTTAAAATAATAATGCCTGAGTACTTATACTTCTACGATCCCCAGTTCGATGTTCAGGCTTAGCCGATGGCAGTGAATTATAATTTATGCGTGGATCATTATGCCAATCACGCAGATGAAATTCACGCACAGCAATATTCTTAGTCAGAAATCTTTTCCTGTTTAAACGCTTAATCACCTGCTTGCTGCCACATCTGGCTGTATAGTAACCAGAGCGTGAAATTCAGATATCTTGGTGCAGGAATCTTTTAAATGCAGTACTTTTAATATTTTCAATAATACCTTTTTTACCCAAAAAACTCACCTTTAATGCGGGCTTAACGAATGCAATAATATCACTTTGCCTAGTATGTTCAGGAATATTTCTTAAAAAAATAATCATAATTTACTTATCCACTAAATGTTATTTATCTGTACAATCCCTCATATTTAATATGCATACTCGCTCAAAAAACACATTTAAATCATCCTGGGGTCCAACACTGATTTTTTACTTCGGGCACGTTTTTTAAAATACCTTTCTGTACTCGCATATCCAGTGCAACTGAATCCTCCAGAGTAATAGACGGTAATTTTTCTAATTGCAAAAAATATCAATAAGATCAAGACTAAACCAATGGCTGGCAATAAAGTATTGGTAACTAATGACAATGCTGAGTTAACTAGATTGCCTCGCTTATCAAACACTTTCAACCTGAGACCGTCGGGCAACTGTTCGTAGGAGCGCGCTCCAAAACACATTTCTAAACAACTTCTCAATTTAAATTAATCACCGCAACTTTTATTGCGCAACATAATCAGCTGCAAGTCGCTTGGCACGACTAAAATCACTTTTACCACTCCCTAATTTGGGTATTACTTCAACTGCAATCACTAAACCAGGCATCATAAGACTATTAAGACCTGAGTTTGCAATACAATCCTTAAGTTCGGACTCATCAATTTCACCCGCATACAAAAGCACCACCTTTTCGCCTTTTTTGTCATCAGGAAGGGTAGTTGATAATATTTCAACATCTTCTGGTAGAGCTGGGTTAATACGGGCCTCTATCGCTCCTAGACTGATCATTTCACCGCCAATCTTGGCAAAGCGTGAATAACGATCAACAATCACTAGAAACCCATCTTTATCCAGATGGCCTTTATCGCCGGTTTTATACCAGCGATGGCCATCTATTTCAACAATCACTTCGGCTGTTTTATCTGCATCATTCAAGTAACCTTGCATCACCTGTGTTCCACCAATTAAAATCAAGCCATCCTCGCCTATTGCTAAGCTCTCCAGCGACACTGGATCAACAATACGTACGCTACTGCCTGGCAAAGGTAAACCTACCGTACCTTTTTTGGCACCCGTTTGTATACTCCAGTTTGCCGCAAGTCGATCAGGAATATTCACAGTCGCAACGGGTGTTGTTTCGGTAGTTCCATAACCTTCATAAACAGATTGACTAAATTTCAAACTAAAGCTGTCGCGAATTTTCGGGTTAAGCCGTTCGGCCCCCGCGATGACAATACGTAAAGATTCAAGCATCAACGGATGAATACGACTGTTTTTAATAAATAAGCGCAAGAAGGTTGATGTAGTACAGAAAATAGTGGCTTGATATTGGCTAATACCCTTAGCAATATTCAGCACATCTGTCGGGTCTGGATGGCAAATTGCTGGCACACCTTCAATCAAAGGCAGCAACCCTGTTACCGTTAGCCCAAAAGCATGGAACAGAGGCAAGCTGGCAACCATCACATCATTGTCGCGAGTATCCATCACATCGGATACCTGCTTAATATTGCCCATAATATTTTTATGACTTAGCACCACTCCTTTAGGCTCGCCTTCACTGCCGCTGGAAAACAATATAGCCGCTGGCTGATGAATATCGACGGTATGACCAAAAGTAGAAATTAATAATCGAGTAGGCAATAGATAGCCGGCAAGCAACGTTAAAATCTGCTCTATCTTAGTAAAGCTATCTTTAATATCTTCCAGATAAACGGTCTTTGCCTGTGTAAGCAAGGTATCAAGATCTACGCCTTTCTGGCTTAATTTTTTAATAAATTTACGCGAAGTATAAATGGTTTTAATATCGGCCTTGTCGATAGCTGATAACAAAGCATCAATATTCGCGGTATAGTTAAGATTGACGACTGTTTTCCCACTCATAAACGCGCCCATATTAGCGATTAAACCGGCACTACTGGTAGGTAATAGCAAAGCAATATTCTGTTCAGGGCTGTATTTTTTAAACCGGCGGGAGAAAAGCAGTGCGCCAGTCAATGCTTTTCGCCGCGATAATGTTGTATTCGTTTGAATATCAGTGACACAATCTGCCCCACCATTTTGCTTAACACGATCAATCCACGCGTGCGCAATGGCAGGTAAATCGTCTGTGTATGTTTGCCAAGTGTTAATAGAAAGATCAAATACCGCACTTTTTACCGCAGGCGCAGTTGACTTGATGTCTAAGGGCTTACCAAAGGCAACCACAATATCTCTGCGTAAACCTGTTGTTTGACGTAATGTTTGCAAATTCTCACTAGACCGAGAGAAGCGGCTGCCCCATAACCCACGCAGATAAAAAGGTAAAATACAGCCCTCTACGCCTTCTACACACAGTTCAAAGCCTTTTTTAAACTCACCTAATTGACCATTTTGGCTAATAGCGCCTTCTGGAAAGAGGCACACGACTTCACCTAACTTTAAACGCCTTTTTATCTCTTCAAGCGACCCTTTACTACCACTGCTTGAAATAGGGATGACACCAAAAAGATCAAAAAACCATGATAAATACCAGCGTTGGTAATATTTCTTTTCCAGAACAAAACCCACCGGTCGCGGACTTGCAATTTGTACCATTGCCCAGTCTAGCCAGCTAATGTGGTTTCCCAGCAATAACGCACCACCTTGTGATGGCATATTGTCCAGACCTTGAACATTAATGCGATATTTACTCGAAAAAACAGCACCAAAGACATACCTGACCAAAGACTGAGGGAGCTTCCATACAGTATAAATTGCACCGATTAAAGTCACTACGGTTAGCGAATTCAGCAATACCTGACTATGAACACCTCTTAGAGAAAATATCACCGTAATCGTTAGAAAACAGAGCATCACTACATTCTGCACCCAGTTATTACCCGCCAATACGGTCCCAAGATCTTTTTCCCGAGCATGGAATTGAATCAGTGAGTTTAGTGGAATAATAAATAAACCCCCAAAAAAGCCGAATGCAAGAATATCACTCGCCAGCCAATAAGGGGAGGGAATTTGCGGTAATAAGAATAAAGTCAGTACCATACCCATCGCGCCCAACGGAATCAATGCTGTTTCTATATAATTATCAGAAATTTTTCCAGCCACCATAGAGCCAGCAATAATACCAAGGCCAGAACAAGCCAGAAGACCCTGTATCACAATCGTATTATTAATCGCTAACACTTCTTTGGCAAACGCTGGAAAAGTGGCTAATACAACCTGCGATACTCCCCAGAAAACTGATAGGCCCACTATCGACAACCAGATAACTGAATCAGCACGTAAGAGCTTAATATTGCTATACAGCGTTCTGCCTGTTAAATAATGCGACCAACGATAGGCTTCTGCTTTATCTGGTTGTTCCAGTTCAGGTAATTGGTAGGCAAAATAGAGTTCACAGATAGCGCCTAATACCAGTAACCAGCCTATCGGGGCAATGCTGCGAATAATATCGGCTTCAGATCCGATAAGCAATCCACTCAAGGCCTTTTCAAACAACACCGAAAAAACAAACATGCCCAATAAAATAGCAGTAATCGTCGTCGATTGCACCCAGCTATTTGCGGTCACTAAATGATTCTTCCCAGCTATCTCTCGAATGTAGCCATATTTTGCCGGTGAGTAAAACGCACTCTGTACCGCCATCATAAAAGTCATTGCAAAAGCGAATTGAAACCAGCCCATATAATAAGCCGTGGTAATCATCAGCGTTAAGCAGACTGCTGCAATCGCCGACCAGCGCATAATCTTAGGTTTTTTAAAACGATCAGCCAGAAATCCTGAGGGGGTAAATAACAATATAAACGGTAATAAAATCAGACCATTGATAATGGCCGTTAGAATCACCTGAGTGTTACCATCGTAGACTTTAAACACGGTATTTTGAATAATGATTTTATGCCCTAAATCCACAAATGCATTTAAAAAAATCATTGCAATAAACGAGATAAAGCCCGTTTTTTTATAAAGAGAATCCATTATATTTACCCCTGCCCTAAAAAATAACATGCTGCAATCTTAGTAAAAAAACACAAATAAAGCCACTTTAAAACAAAAGTCGCGTTATTATGTCCCGTTAGTATTAATATATGATACTTTTCAAACTATTCATTCTGAAACCATGGCAAGCTCGCAATTATGGCACAAACTAAACAACTCATTGATACCTTAAAACGCGCGCTCAAAGCACAAGGTTTATCTTATAGCGATGTAGCAAGTGCGCTAAATTTATCAGAAGCCAGTGTAAAACGCTTATTTTCCCAATCCAGATTTTCTCTGGATAGACTGGATAAAATCTGTCAGTTATTAGGTATGGAAATTTCAGATTTAGTGTTACAGATGCACTTGTATACAGATGCACTGGTCACAGAATTATCGCCTAAACAAGAACAGGAAATTGCCGCTGACACAGCTTTAATCCTAGTCGCAGTATGTATTGTAAATAGCTGGTCTATCACACAACTCATGCAGTATTATCAGCTTTCAGAACATCAATGCATACATTATCTAGTCATTTTGGATCGGCTCCAGTTGATTGATTTATTACCCAACAACCGTATTAAATTACGTGTCGCAGCGAATTTTAAATGGATCGATAATGGCCCCATTCAGAAATTCTTTCAACAAAAATTAGCAACTGATTTTTTTAACTCAAAATTCACTCAGAAAAATGAACAACTGATTGTGATTAATGGCATGTTAAGTAAAGAGGCTATGGCAGTCTTTCAAAGAAAACTAAGCCAGTTAGTACGTGAATTTGATACCCTCAACAAAAATGATGCAGCACTTCCTCTCTCACAGCGTAGCGGTTCAACCGTCGTTCTGGCTATACGCAACTGGCAGTTTGGATTATTCGATAGTTATAGAAAATAGCGCTCTCTCCCTAGAACAAGAACGAGCACGAAATAAAAGGTGCATCTGTCAGTGCGAATTCATTCGCATGTGTGCCTCCCCCCAAAGCCCGAACCTGAAAACCTCACCTTAAACCTAAAAACATCAGTTGAACGCTAGATACTCAAATAAGTTTATGAATTTATAACTTTTAAGCTCAAACTCCTGCTCACCCACTGGGTGAGGGGCAGCCGCTTCATGGTTTCGTGAAGAAACCTGAACGCGAAATACTGCAGAATCGCTCTCGACAAGGGAGCGGCCATTCTCTTCGAGCGCTGAAAATCAGGGAAACGGAGCTTAGCGAAGTGATGATTTTTAGTCCCTGA
>CAYZUM010000107.1:0-9090 GCA_964481455.1 uncultured Methylomonas sp.
ATGAAGGTGACAGGAGTCCCTGAATTTCACGAAGTAGCATGGCGCGCCTGTCCTTGATTTTTAGCGGCTGCCTTAGCTTATGAGCCAATTTAAAGTTACCTAAGGCTTGAGAATCTTGGCAATTGATGTGGTTAGTCTGATTGAGAATAGCCTTATTCTATGCGATAATCTAGTAGTTTTTCGTATTGAAGTGCCTCTTATTTTTAGCTGACTCGAAAATTAAGGGGGGTGAACCTCAACTTGTCTGGACAACAGGCTTATTTACTATGCAATTTACTATAAAAGAAAGTTTGGATCTTCCGATTACCGGAGCGCCCAAACAGACCATTGAAGAGGGTAATCAGGTTTCATCTGTTGCCATCTTGGGGATGGATTATGTGGGCATGAAGCCTAAAATGCTGGTTGCTGAGGGTGATAAAGTAAAATTAGGGCAGGCTCTTTTTGAAGATAAAAAGAATCCTGGTGTCATTTTTACCGCACCTGGCGCAGGGACAGTATCAAAAATCCATCGTGGAGAACGACGTGTGCTGCAATCCGTTGTGATTGAATTACAAGGCAAACAAGAAAAATCATTTCATGCATGCCCTGCTGCAGAAATCTCTAACTTGACAACTGAACTGATTAAAGAAAACCTTGTCGCATCGGGCATGTGGGCTGCATTTAGAACGCGTCCTTATGGGAAAATACCTGGTATAGCGACGACCCCCAGCTCAATTTTTGTGACCGCCATTGACACACGGCCATTAGCGGCAGATCCTGTCGTTATCATAAATGAACGCAGTGATGATTTTACTAATGGTTTATCCATTATCGCTAAATTAAGTGCTGGTAAAACCTATCTGTGTAAAGCAACTGGGGCTGATATTCCGGCAGGTGACGTGGCGACTGTTGAAGTGGCTGAATTTTCCGGGAATCACCCCGCAGGTCTACCGAGTACTCACATTCATTTGCTAGATCCAGTTAGTGTTGATAAAGCAGTCTGGCATTTGGAATATCAGGCTGTGATAGCAATAGGTGCACTATTTACGACAGGTAAGCTCAATGTAGAGCGTGTTGTGTCCTTAGCTGGTCCTGCAGTAAAAGAACCGCGCTTAATTCGTACACGTGTAGGTGCTAATACCGATGACTTGGTGAAAGGTCAGCTAAATGACGATGAAAACCGGGTTATTTCTGGTTCGGTTTTATATGGTCGGGAAGCAACTGAATGGGCTGCATTTTTAGGATTTTACAACAATCAGATTTCTGCTCTTCGTGAAGGTCGTGAACGTGAACTATTTGGCTGGATAGTTGCCGGTAAAGATAAATATTCAGCGATGAACGTCTATACTTCAAGTAAAGACCGTGCTTCGGGACGTTTATTTCCATTATCAACTGATAAAAATGGTTCGAACAGAGCGATTGTACCTGTTGGAGTTTTTGAATCTGTCATGCCACTGGATATTTTAGCGACACCTTTATTAAAGGCCATGGTGGTTGGAGATACAGACCAAGCTCAATTATTAGGTTGTCTAGAGTTAGATGAAGAAGATATGTCATTATTTACATTCGTTGATCCGGGAAAGCATGATTTTGCACCGGTACTACGAGCAAATTTAACTAAAATCGAGAAGGAAGGCTAATGAATGCTAGAGAAGTATTAGATAGTGTTGAGCCGATCTTTACCAAAGGCGGCAAGCTGGAAAAGTATTACGGTCTTTATGAGATGGTAGATACTTTTATATATACACCCGCAGATGTAACGCGGGGCACAACGCACGTTCGTGATGGTAATGATCTGAAACGTACCATGACTTTTGTGGTTATTGCGACATTCTTCTGTGTTCTAATGGCGATGTATAACTCAGGTTATCAGGCTAATTTAGCGATAGAAGCTATGGGGTTAAGTGAGACAACAAATTGGCGTAGCATCCCTATGTCGCTGTTTGGCTATAACCCGATGAACCCGGTTTCTAATTTTGTTCATGGCGCATTATTTTTCTTACCTATTTATCTTGTTACATTAGCTGTTGGTGGTGTTTGGGAAGTCTTATTTGCAACGGTTCGTGGGCATGAAGTAAATGAGGGATTTCTTGTTTCCTCTATGCTGTATACCTTGATTCTGCCGCCTGATATTCCTTTATGGCAGGTTGCATTGGGTATTTCATTTGGCATCGTTATCGGTAAAGAAGTTTTTGGTGGTACTGGTAAAAATTTCCTGAACCCCGCGTTGACAGGCAGAGCCTTTTTATTCTTTGCTTATCCTGCTGCAATTTCAGGTGATTCTGTCTGGATTGGTGTCGATGGTTACACGATGGCAACACCTTTGGGCTTAGCTGCACAAGGTGGTATTGATGCTGTTAACGCAGCGGGTTATGGGTGGTTTCAGACTTTCATGGGATTTATTCCTGGGTCGATAGGTGAAACATCTACTTTAGCGATACTTATTGGAGCGGCATTCTTGCTGTACACGCGTATTGCATCCTACCGCATTATGGCGGGAGTATTCGCTGGAATGGTAGCAACTTCTTTACTATTTAACATTATTGGTAGTGATACTAACCCAATGTTCGCAATGCCCTTTTACTGGCATTTGACTTTAGGTGGTTTTGCTTTTGGAATGGTGTATATGGCAACTGACCCTGTGTCAGGGGCAATGACTAATACAGGGCGCTGGATTTATGGTGCATTAATTGGGGTCATGGTGGTATTAGTGCGTGTAGTCAATCCTGCCTTCCCGGAAGGTATGATGCTATCCATTTTATTCGCTAATATGTTTGCACCTGTCATTGATTATTTTGTCGTTCAGGCAAACATTAAGAGAAGGATGAAACGTCATGCCTAACGAAAATAAAATGTGTAAATATTTTGGGCCACTTTGTGAAAAGCTGGATAATTGTGAACATTATCAAAAATTCGCTAAATATCGAGATAAAGTTCTAGCGTTAAGTAACGATAGCCTAGAAAAAACGATTGCAATTGCTTTGTCTCTGTGTTTTGTTTGTGCGATTCTGGTTTCAATGGCAGCGGTTGCTTTAAGGCCTTTGCAAATTGAAAATAAAGCCTTAGACATGAAAAAGAATATTCTTGCTGTTGCTGGTTTGTTACAGGAAGATACTGATATTAATGCTGCCTTTGCTGAGCAAATTGAAGCTAAACTTGTGGATGTTGCGACGGGTGATTATGTAGAGGGTGATGTTGAAACTTATGATCAGCGTAAAGCCGCAAAAGATCCTGAGCAAAGCATTATGTTATCCAAAGGTCAGGATATTGCCAGTATTAAAAAACGTGCAAAGATTGCTAAAGTCTATCTGGTCAAGGAAGGTGATGTAATTAAATCCATTATCCTTCCCATGCATGGTTATGGCCTATGGTCAACAATGTATGGTTTCCTTGCATTAGATGCAGATGGACAAACTGTACAGAGTATTAACTTTTACGATCAAGGTGAAACTCCAGGCTTGGGTGCTGAAATTGTTAATCCTAACTGGCGTGCGTTATGGAAAGGTAAAAAAGTCTATAATGAAGCAGGTGCTGTTGCATTAGGCTTGATTAAAGGGGTGGTTGATACATCTAAATCAGGATCTGAATTTCAGGTTGATGGTTTAGCAGGTGCTACACTAACCAGTGTAGGGGTGACTAATCTTGTTAAATTCTGGATGAGCGATGAAGGTTTTGCAGCTTATTTAGATAAAGTAAAAACTAAGGGGTAGGAGGTTATTATGAGTGCCGTTATGAATAACGAAACAAAGAAAACATTGACCGATCCACTGGTCAATAATAACCCGATTACTTTACAGGTATTGGGAATCTGTTCGGCGTTGGCGGTGACATCGCAAATGTCAACATCACTGATTATGGCAGTCGCTTTAACCGCTGTCACAGGCTGTTCAAGTGCTGCTATTAGTTCAATTCGTAACCATATTCCAGGGAGTATTCGGATCATTGTACAAATGACGATTATTGCTTCTTTGGTTATTGTGGTTGATCAAGTCTTAAAAGCATTTGTGTATGATATCAGTAAGCAATTATCAGTTTTTGTCGGTTTGATTATTACTAACTGTATCGTGATGGGACGTGCTGAAGCGTATGCGATGAAAAATCCGCCGATGGCAAGTTTTATTGACGGTATTGGTAATGGATTAGGTTATAGCCTGATCTTAATCATCGTTGCATTTTTCAGAGAATTATTTGGTTCAGGTAAATTACTGGGTATAGATGTCTTTACCTTAACGAAAGATGGTGGTTGGTATGATCCGAATGGCTTAATGTTATTACCACCGAGTGCATTTTTTATTATCGGTTTTATTATCTGGGTTTTCCGTCAATGGAAACCAGAGCAAAATGAAGCCGCTGATTTTAAAATTATGGAGATCTCTCATGGTGAAGGAGGACATCACTAATGGAAGCTTATATTAGTTTGTTTATCAAAGCGGTTTTCATTGAAAACCTGGCCTTAGCATTCTTTTTGGGAATGTGTACTTTCCTTGCAGTGTCGAAGAAAATTTCGACAGCAATAGGCTTAGGTATTGCAGTGATGGTCGTGCAGGTCATTACAGTTCCTGTGAACAATGTTATATATCACACCTTACTGAAAGAAGATGCATTGGAGTGGATGGGCATTACGGGTGTTGATTTAAGCTTTTTAGCGCTCTTAAGTTGTATCGGTATGATTGCGGCGTTGGTACAAATTCTGGAAATGATTTTAGATAAATTCTTTCCTGCTTTGTACCATGCATTAGGCGTATTTTTACCTCTGATTACAGTAAACTGTGCGATTTTAGGTGGTAGTTTGTTCATGATTGAACGTGATTATGACTTCACTGAAAGTGTAGTTTACGGTGTCGGTAGTGGTTTTGGCTGGATGCTGGCTATCACTGTGATGGCAGGTGTTCGTGAAAAACTAAAATACAGCGATATTCCTAAAGGCCTGGAAGGTCTTGGGATAACATTTATTAGCGCGGGTCTGATGTCACTTGGCTTCATGGCTTTCTCTGGAATCCAACTATAAGAAGGTACCATAATGCTAGAGATTGCATTAGGAATTATTATTTTCACGGCGATCGTGATTGCACTGGTATTCGTTATTATCGGTGCAAAGAGTCAATTAGTTGCCTCTGGAGATGTTGAAATTCTTATCAATGATGAGAAAAAAATTAATGTGCCAGTGGGTGGAAAATTATTAACTGCATTAGCCGATAGTGGCTTATTTGTACCCTCAGCCTGTGGTGGTGGTGGCACCTGTGCGCAATGTAAAGTAAAAATTCATTCAGGTGGTGGTGAAATATTGCCGACTGAATTAGGGCATATTACTAAGCGTGAAGCGGCCGAAGGTGAGCGTTTAGCTTGTCAGGTTGCGATTAAGCATGACATGAACATTGAAGTCGAAGACAGTGTTTTCGGTGTTAAAAAATGGGAATGTACCGTTAAATCTAACAATAATGTTGCAACGTTTATTAAAGAGTTAGTGTTAGTGTTACCTGATGGAGAAGAAATCAACTATGAGGCAGGAGGATATATTCAGATAGAATGTCCACCACATATTGCGAAATATTCTGACTTTATTATTGAAGATGAATTCCATGAAGATTGGGATAAATTTGATTTATGGCGTTATGTTTCTGATGTAAAAGAAGATACACTACGTGCTTATTCTATGGCTTCTTATCCAGTCGAAAAAGAAATCATGTTGAATGTGCGTATTGCGACGCCTCCTCCAGGGGCACCTGACTCAGTGCCTCCCGGTATAATGTCATCGTATATTTTTGATCTGAAACCAGGGGATAAATGTATTATTTCAGGCCCTTATGGTGAGTTCTATGCTAAAAAGACTAAAGCTGAAATGGTGTTTATTGGTGGTGGAGCGGGTATGGCACCCATGCGATCTCATCTCTTCAACCAGTTACGGACTTTAGAAACAGACCGTAAAATTACTTTCTGGTATGGTGCACGAAGTAAGCGTGAAATGTTCTATGTTGAAGACCTAGACATGCTAGCAGCTGAAAATGATAACTTTGAATGGCATTGCGCCTTGTCAGACGCACTTCCTGAAGATGACTGGGATGGCTATACAGGTTTTATTCATAATGTTCTGTTTGATGAGTTTCTTAAAGATCATCCTGCTCCAGAAGATTGTGAATATTACATGTGCGGACCTCCGATCATGAACTCATCTGTTATTAATATGTTAATTGAAAATGGCGTAGAGCCAGAAAATATCATGTTAGATGACTTTGGCGGTTAAAGGGTTGTTGTAGGGCGGGTTACCGTCCGCCCTACGATATTAAGGCAACTCGCAATAAATAACCCACCCATCTTGTTTGTCTTTTTGTCCGTCTTCAGTGTTGTAGAAATAGTTACAGTTACGTAGTACAGCATCTATTATTAGTCGTGTTTTCAGTGGTTGGCGAGTGCCCGCTTCAACTATTAGAGAATAGAGGCTGTATAAACCTGCTATGTGCCTATTTCTACGCCTTGAATACGAATAAAAATTCTGCGCCAGTTGCCCAACTTATTTCGTGCACGTTCCTAAGTATGAATTTATGGTCACACCATAAAAATCAATATTCAATATGGCACCTTTCATTTTTACGTAAAAGTAGTTTACACTTTTATTATTCAACCTGACTAATGAAAGATGCCTTCAACATTCAAAAATCAATATGCAAAATAGACTCTCTAAACGAGGATTAAGTTTAATCTTAGTCCTCGTTTTTTTGTTATCAGGCTGTGCAAATAATAGTAATGTAGAGAAGTATCCCTTTAGCTACTCTGGCCCGACTATGGGTACAAGCTTTTCTATTAAAGTTAGTCAACTTCCCGAGGGTGTCAGGGTTAAAGAAATTGAGTCACTGATAAAACGTAGGCTGTTTGAAATTAATCAACTTATGTCTACCTATATTATGGACTCTGATATAGCTAACATAAATACTTCCCGAAGTACTGAGCTCCAATTTATTTCACCTGATTTATTTACTGTGATCGCGACTGCCCAGGATATTAGTGAGTTATCAGGTGGTGCCTTTGATATAACTGTCGGATCATTAGTTAATCTATGGGGCTTTGGTCCTGACAAGGCACGTTCACAAGCACCTGAGGCAGATGAAATTCAACAAGTGCTCCTCAATACTGGTTATGACAAAATCGTTTTAACGACACGATTATTAACCTTTAGTAAGACATTACCAGCGTTAGCGATTGATTTGTCTGCATTAGCTAAAGGCTATGCAGTTGATGAGATTGCACAACTACTAGAAAAGGAGGGCATTAGCCATTATATGGTAGAAATTGGTGGTGAGTTGCACTTAAAAGGTAAAAATTTACAGGGTGAAAACTGGCGTATTGCGATAGAAAAGCCCAGTGCTGATAAACGAGAATTGCAAAAAGTAGTCTCTATTACTGATATAGCAATGGCAACATCAGGTGATTATCGTAATTTTTTTGAGCAAGACGGCCAGCGTTTTTCGCATACGATTGATCCGCGAACAGGATACCCTATTACTCATAAACTAGCTTCTGTGACTGTTTTGAGCGATACTACAATGAAAGCCGATGCTTGGGCGACAGCCTTAATGGTTTTAGGGCCAGATGAGGGCTACCAAATGGCAGAAAAGCAGGCGTTGGCAGCCTTTTTTATGATTAAAACAGAGCAAGGTTTTGTAGAAAGAGCAACGCCTTTATTTTCTGACTATACAGAGGTGAAGCAATGATATATTTTTTGGTTACATTCGCATTTATGCTATTTGTCATTGTGGTGATGGCTGTCGGTGTTATGTTTGGGCGTAATGCAATTAAGGGTTCATGCGGTGGTTTAGGAGCCGGAAATTGTATTTGTGTGGAGAAATGTGATAAAAGAAAGAAAATGGAAGCTGGAGCTGGCTAAGGAATGAGCACGAAATAACTTGAGCAAGTTACAAACCTGTAGGATGGGCAAAGCGACAGCGTGCCCATCAAGCTATCCAGACAGATTAATGGCTGTACATCTATAAAGATGGGCACGAAAAAAACCTTTGCCCATCCTACCGTTGCTCATACTATTTCATGCACGCTCCTAAACACACTATGTAAAGGGATTTAGCTTACAACAAGTTTGACATTATAAAAAAATAATAAGGAGAGAACTATGTTAGCAAAAATTACAGTTGCAGATTTTATGACTAAACGGTTAATTAAATTAACCAAAGAGATGACAGGTATAGATGCAATAAAGAACCTGCTGGATCATAAGATAACAGGCGCACCTGTTTTTGATGAGCATGACAAGATAATTGGTATGTTTTCTGAGAAAGATGCACTCAAAATGGTTTTAGAAGTTGCTTATAATCAAAGCAGTGCAGGTAAAGTGACCGAGTATATGACTTCTGATGTGATGCGGATAGAGTCAGAGATGAGTATAGTTGACCTGGCTGAAAAATTTCAAAATACATCAATCAGAAGCTTTCCAGTCTATCGAGATCATGATTTAGTCGGTATTATTAGTCGTACTGATGTATTGCGTGCTCTTGCGAGTACTGCTTAACGGTATAATGTGCAGGCTGGTGCTGGTCTTGAAAAGGCTAAATAACCGATATAATAAGCCGTGTTTTATAAGCTTGTAGGGTGAGCTTTAGCCTGAACGATTTGCGGATCATGTAGGCTATAAAGCCATCGTCCTTCAGACGCCATGCTACCTCACGAAATTCAGAACTCCTGTGACCTTCATTCATTCGTTTACGCAGCGATGGGAGATTCCCTGTGCGTCCTGTGCGTCCGCAACGGTCACGCATAAAAAGCCACTTCGTCATGACTACCTCAAATGGTTAGACGGCTTTCGTAATGCAATTCTTGCCTCCCTCGCGCGCTATTTTCAACCTGGTTTTGGCGTGTGCCCTGTCGGCCTATCAGGGACTAAAAATTATCACTTCGCTATCGCTCCGTTTCGCTGATTTTCAGCGAAAGTATCTTATCTGATAATAATAACCGGATAAGTAAGGCAACGGTAGGTGCGAATTCATCCGCACGATACCGATAAACCTACACGCCCTAAAGCAACTTGCCCAACTTATTTCGTGCCCATTCCTGTCATAACCATGTCAATACCTAATTTTAACTATTATTACTGTCCATTTTCCACAT
>CAYZUM010000108.1:0-8983 GCA_964481455.1 uncultured Methylomonas sp.
GCAAACAAAAATACTGCGTCATAATGCACAACTTATTCAATTCCCATTCCATAGTGGTTGAATTCGTGCAGGCGACTAACCAATCCCTAGACTCTCCCACATCTCATCAACTTTTTTCACAACATCTTCTGACATGGTAATAATTCGCCCCCACTCGCGTGTTGTTTCACCCGGCCATTTATTGGTGGCATCAAACCCCACCTTAGACCCTAAGCCCGACACAGGAGAAGCAAAATCCAGATAATCAATTGGCGTATTCTCCAGTATGGTTAAATCCCGTGCGGGATCCATCCGTGTGGTAATGGCCCAGATCACTTCTTGCCAGTTATGCACATCAACATCATCATCGACGACAATCACAAATTTAGTGTACATAAACTGGCGTAAATAAGACCAGGTTCCTAGCATCACGCGTTTTGCATGACCGGCATATTGCTTTTTCATACTGATCACCGCCATACGATAGGAACAACCTTCAGGTGGCAAATAGAAATCAGTAATTTCAGGGAATTGTTTTTGTAAAATCGGCACAAAAACTTCATTTAAAGCGACACCCAAAACGGCAGGCTCATCCGGTGGCTTACCTGTATAAGTACTATGATAAATAGGTGCCTGACGTTGTGTTATGCGTTCTATGGTAAACACCGGAAATTCATCCACTTCATTGTAATAACCGGTATGATCACCAAAGGGCCCCTCGGGTGCTGTTTCTCCAGGGTAAAGAAAACCCTCTAATACTATTTCCGCACTGGCAGGCACCTGTAGATCATTGGTCAATGATTTTGCTACCTCGGTTTTACTACCGCGTAATAGTCCAGCAAAAGCATATTCAGATAAGGTATCCGGCACTGGCGTGACAGCCGCTAAAATCGTTGCAGGATCTGCCCCTAATGCAACCGAGATTGGAAACGGCTCTCCCGGGTGCGTTTCTTGCCATTCTCGATAATCCAAAGCCCCGCCACGGTGGGCTAACCAACGCATTATTACTTTATTTTTGGCGATCACTTGCAAGCGATAAATACCTAAGTTCTGGCGCTCTTTATAGGGCCCCTTGGTAATCACTAAAGGCCAGGTAATTAATGGTCCCGCATCATCTGGCCAACAGGTTTGGATCGGGTACTGACTTAAATCAATTTCATCACCGATACGAATTAATGCCTGACAAGGTGGGTTTTTCACCAGTTTGGGTGCCATATTCAGCACGTTTTTAAAGACAGGGATTTTATCTATCACATCTTTCATGCCTTTCGGTGGTTCTGGTTCCTTCAATTGTGATAATAGCTCACCTACCCCACGCAAAGCTTTTACCGAGCTTTCACCCATCCCCATTGCGACCCGATCAGGCGTACCAAATAAATTGCCAAGCACCGGAATATTATAACCTTTCGGATTTTCAAATAATAAAGCTGGGCCACCTTGCTTAAGTGTTCGATCACAAATTTCTGTCATTTCCAGCACTGGATCCACTTCCTGTGTGATCCTTACCAACTCACCTTTTTTTTCTAATTGAGCAATAAAATCTCTTAAATCTTTATATTTCATGCCGCAATCCCATTATGTTTTAGTAAGGCATCTATTTTCGGTTCGCGTCCACGAAATTTTACAAATAACTCCATCGCATCAGCACTCCCCCCTGTTTCCAGAATATTATTCAAAAAAGACAGTCCAGTTGCTGGGTCAAAAATACCCTTTTCTTCAAATAAAGAATAGGCATCACTAGATAATACCTCAGCCCATTTATAGCTGTAATACCCTGCTGCATACCCGCCGGCAAAAATATGCGAGAAACTATGCGCAAAGCGATTAAAAGCAGGTGGAATCATTACCGAGACTTGTTCACGTATCGTTTCCAGTACTTCGTATATTCTTGCCCCCTGCTCTGGAGAATAGTTTTGATGCATCTGAAAATCAAACAAGCTAAATTCTAATTGCCTGACCATTAACATCCCTGCCTGAAAGTTTTTTGCAGCCAGCATTTTATTAAATAAGTCCTCCGGCAATGCCTCTCCTGTTTCGTAATGACCCGAAATAAGCGCTAAAGCCTCTTTCTCCCAGCACCAGTTTTCCATAAACTGGCTGGGTAATTCTACCGCATCCCATTCCACACCATTAATACCAGAGACACTCAAATAATCCACCTGAGTCAGCATATGTTGTAAGCCATGCCCAAATTCATGAAATAAAGTGAGTACTTCATCATGGGTTAACAAGGCAGGGTCATTTCCGGTAGGTGGCGTAAAATTACAGGTTAAATAAGCTACGGGAATCTGAATGGTACCGGCTATTTTCTTGCGTCCAACACAATCATCCATCCACGCGCCACCGCGTTTTTTAGGGCGTGCGTACAAATCTATATAAAACTTACCGCGTAAAACACCCTCTTTATCTTCAATTTGAAAAAAACGCACATCATCATGCCAGCAGTCGACACCTTCAACAGCGGTAATATTTAAGCCATATAGTTTTTCAACGACACTGAACAACCCTGATAATACTTTGGGTGCAGGAAAGTATTGCTTCACTTCTTCTTGTGATAAATCATAGGCATGTTGACGCATTTTCTCTGAATAATAACCCACATCCCAAGGGTGTAGCTTTGCAATACCATGCTGATTCTTTGCAAACTCAGTCAGTTCAGCTAAATCCTGTTTTGCCTGTGGCAGAGATTTTTCTGCTAACGCTTCAAGAAAGTCAGTCACCTGCTTGGGGGAATCTGCCATTTTTGTTGCCAGTGATAATTCGGCATAATTACTAAAACCTAATAATTGCGCTTTTTCATGACGCAAGGCAATGGTTTTTTCCATAATGTCGGAATTATCCCACTCACTTTTTTCCCCTAGTTCGGATGCGCGCGTCGAAAAGGCTTTATACATATCGGCGCGCAACTGCCTATCATCGGCATAAGTCATCACAGCAATATAAGAAGGGAACTGTAAGGTTAACATCCAACCTTTTTTACCCTCCTGCTCTGCCGTTTGTTTAGCTTGCTGTAAGGCAGTTTCAGGCAGGCCCGCTAAATCACTTTTTCTGAATATTGACTGATGCCAGTCATTGGTCGCATCCAGGAGATTTTCTTCATACTGACTAGAAAGCTTCGAAAGTGCCAGGCTGATGTCCTTATAACGTGCTTTATTCTCTTCATTGAGCGCTATACCTGATAAACGAAAGCTACGCAAAGCATTCTCAATCACCTTTTTCTGTGCAGTGTCTAATTGTGTATAAGCATCGCTCGCCTCAATAGACTGATAAGCTTTAAACAAACCTTCATGTTGCCCCATTTCGGTCGAGTAAGCACTTAGTTTGGGTAAACAAGCGTTGTAGGCATCACGTAATTCATCGTTATTAACGACTGAATTCATATGACTGACTGGCGACCAGGCTTTATTAATTTTATCTTCAGCCTGCTCCAGTGGTTCAATCAGGTTGGCCCATGTATAAGTGTTATTTTCAGCCAAAAGTTGCTCAACGGTTGCACGCGCCTCAGTCAGTAGTTGGTCAATTGCAGGCTCTACATGTTCGGCTCTAATGTGTGAAAATAAAGGCAACTCGCTGTTATTCAGTAATGGGTTAGTCATATTTATTAAATATTTATTATTTTATTGATTATGTTTAGAGATGGGCTATACGCAGTCATGTTGACATTATACATAGACATGAGAATTTTAGATTCACGCCACAGAAAAATATTCTCATAAAGTGAAGTTTTTAATCCTCAGGTTTTTCTGCACGATATCACCCTTTGCTGGAAGCCAATCTTAAACCTATAAACATACACGAAATAGCTGTGCATCTATAGTTGCGAATTCATTCGCGCGATAGGGATACTTTTGTAGCTAGGGTTTTATCTGCACTGTGCGAATGAATTCGCACCTACTTTGCACAACAAATGTTATGCACATGTCTAAGCAGGAACAGAAATAAATTTGTGACATTAAAGAGTACCTGAGTGTTAGAAATGACGCTTAACCATAACCACTCAGCACCCAGGATAAATATTTATTTGAAATAGTCTATAATTTATAACTGATTATAGACTTACCATCATGATATATTTGGATAATACAAATGGCTATTTATAAATTTCAGTTAGCGCCCTCGGACAACAATTTTCAGGTTCCTTTTGCTTTGACTGAAAAAGCATTGATGCAGTGGCTAAACTCCCTAGAAAATAAGCTCGAACCAGCACAACCAAGCCGGACATTACTCTACATTATACAAGCCATAAAGAGAGAAAAAAGCCTTAGCGATCCCAAAAAATCATTATTATTAGCCAGCCTTTTTAACGCTTTACCCTTATATATACAGCCACTACAATCAACTATATTAAAAGGTGCTTTACCTCTATCAACTGAAGAGCAAAGTGACATTGAATATATTGTATGGTTATACGCGGAATTAACCAATGGTTTTGCAAGCTGTAAGACTAAAAAAAGCAATCAAGCAAATGCACAAACGTTATTTTATGGCTTACAATCCTCTATTATTGCTTATATTCATATTTCTCGAACGTACCAACAGCCTTTCCTTAACTTTTGGAAGCAGAGTTATTTCCTTTATGGCTTAGCTTGCAAGCTTAAAATACAAGACGTGAAGATTGAGCAGCATAAACAACAAAGTGATACTATCAGTAAAGCCTTTAAACATCTTATGGCACTTTATCACTGTGGTCTACAGCAATTTCAGCCACGAGATATTATCGCTATTTCAACATGCATCGAAAAATATACGTCATTGATGTTAGTAGATAAAACCATTAGTGGCAGCAATGCTTCCCGGTATTCTGCCTTTGACTTAAATTCTGATACCCCCCCAGCTACATTAACCCGCCTTAAAAAATCGGAACAAAGTGCATTTCGTTTTTTCTCTGCCTATCCTGCAGCCATTAAAATTTGCAAAAAGGCACCTCAGGAAACAAGTGGGACTGGCATTTTAAAATCAATCAATCAGAAAAATATCATACAGGCAGCCAAAACACTTAGCTTGTCGCAAAAGAGAAAGTATACCCGCCTGAATGAACAAAAAAAAATCAGTGGTATTTTAGGGTTCAAGAATATTATTGATGAATTAGCGAGAACTAGTTCACTGACGCCTATTGTCACAACAACTCATACGACAACTCATACGACAACTTATCATTATGATTCAGAAGAAACAGGCGGCTGGAAAGTTCCCGATCTGAAATTAGTCGTTGATGGATATGAATCCCTTGATGTTATGAAAACCACACTAGACCAAGCGAGTTCACTTTCTGGCAAACAGAATCAGATAAATCAGGCAAAACACTTATTTAGTGCAACCGATAATCTTCATGACCAGGAAAAAAACATCTGGGCAGACAAACATATACCCAATCAACAAACAAAAACCTCTATTAAAAACCCAGAACTAGGTATTTCTGACAGTAGCATCAAGGGTTATAAAATAATACTCGATACTCACAACAAATTAGCACGAGTACAAATTGGCGATACCATCGGCATTAAAAACAATACATCTATAGAAATTGGTATTATTCACAGAATAGTCCAGTTAACTGAGCAGAAACTAGAATTAGGTATAAACCTTATCGCACTAGACTCAGAAATAGCCTATATCTCTTTACCCCAATATGAATCAGTCTACGCATGGGCTTTATTCTTACCTGGCATTAAAGCGCTTAACTTGGCAGATAGTATTATTTTTAATGATAGTAAATTTCAATGTGGTGAATATGTTAACCTGCATCGTACTGAACAGGATGCCGTATCTTATCGTTTAAGTAAATTATTACACTTCTCAAGTGCAGCAACACATATAGAGTTGTTTCATTCAAATGTTATGAATGAAAAATAAATCTCTTCTTGTAGACTCACAAGTAGGCCGCGTCACGATCAGCTAAAAAATCGGCCGCTAGAAATCCGTGGTCGTGCAAAGTATAGATTATAGATGGAGCACCTTGTACAAGGTAAAGCACTTAAGAATCCCCATTCTTGAACACCATAAAACCCACCTACTCAGGAATGGGAATGAAATAACGTGTGCATTTGACGCAGGATTTTTGTTCGTCTTCGAGGCGTGTAAATAGGCACATAGCAGGCTACGTAACTGTTTACGTAACAAATAAGACGGGCAAAAAGGCAAGTTAAATGCACACGTTATAAAATTCACATTCCTCAGTACTTTGCAACTCATCTGGGTCAAAGGAATATGTTCGATTTAACCATTTTGATCCTATACCTATATCATAGCCATAGGTCAGAATAATTTGAATAGCATCTTTGTTCCTGACCTCTGGATAATGTGTAATCAATACCGCTGCAATTTCACCCGCGAACTTAGCATCACTGATATTAGCATGGCTTAGAAAGGCTCGCACTTTAACATAAGAGGTGGTGTTCGATTCTTTATTGATAGAACTGAAAGTTGTTGTACTGCTAGAGACGTTTACGTAACTTACATATGGCATGTTTGATAGCGCCACCTGTGCTGTAAGCATATCTTTCAACGGTTGATTCTCTACAAACTGCGCAGTGAAAGCCGGAGCAAGTCCAGCAACGACAAAAAGAAACGCCACAATTATAAAATGTATTTTCCAGACCTTGCCAACCTCATGCTTTTCTATATCAGTGTTCACTACGAATGTGCCTACCATTAGGTCATGTAGAGACTGTCTAGTCACTCTGTTGAATATATATAAGTAAAAAATAGAAAATAACCCGCCAGCGACGATGAAAGAAAGTGGGTATATCAAGTAAGCAGGGATTGCTTCATTAGAAAAATGTGCACCATTAAGTGAAAATGGAGTCGCAAGAATAATATATCGGAGGATAGACTTACCAACACTGATCGGAGCGTTAATTGAATTAACAACTCTCAGTTTTAAGAATTTCTTACCGAGAGTCTGACCGCCAGAAACTTTGCTGTTCATCACACCAAAATACACCAATGCAATTGCAAAGCCGATAAGACGTCCCCATGCCCCCATTCGAACAAAAACGCTTTCAAATGCTAAGCCCAAAACAAACCCTACTACACCAAGCACAAGGGTATCTATCAATAATGCCCCAACCCCACGCCAAAAACCCGAAATCCATTTGAGATCAACATTTTTTGTCATTCTATTTCCCTATTCAGCTTTCTTAGATTATTTTCCTGGCAACATAAGATAACAAATCCAGTATCCCTGATTCAAATTCATCACTTTCTTTCATGCGTGTCGATGACTGCCATGAGGCATTTGAACTACTTTGCTGATATATTTTAATTTTACGCGTCTTTTTCTCCGCTTGCTGATCGTGCAACAGTTGCCCTCCTGCTTTTTTCCACTCCATTAGATGCGTAATTTCACCACTATCTAACCAAAAACCATGTTGGCGACAACTATCTACTATGACACCACTCTTTTGCGCAAAATTGGTTCGACTCATAAAACTCTGACAAACAGGACACTTAATATACTTTACAGCTTGTTTAGTGTGATAACGATCAGTATTAATATTATCGATATGCGCCATATTTATGTCATTCACATGAGTAACAGAATGCTTTAATAAAGTGTCTAATTCTCCTAAATCAAAAAACAAACCATAACAGCTATCACATTGCTCTATATCAATCCGTTCATCTAATTGAATTTGAATTGTTTGTAATGCTTTCTCACAATGAGGGCACATCCGTTCAGAGGACCTATTTACCACAGAAAAATTGTGCTTAGCATGTAAATCCACATCATTACGTACGTTACAATATTGACAACGATTGGTATTGGCCAATAAAGGAGCTGAACAGCTTTTACACCTCGCCATTACAAAGCATCCAGAATTTGTTTTTTCTTAGCGCCATACTCATCCTTCGAAATCAATTCAGCTTGATACATTTTTTTTAATTGTGCCAGTTTTTGCATCGGATCGTCAGCTGTTTTTTGTTCAACTTTTGGAGCACCAAAATTAGTACTCATGCTTTCTGCCATCGTTTGCCCCATGCCCATCCCTGCACCTAGTCCCATCCCTAAACCAGCGCCACCTCCTTCATTTCTTGCCGCCTCACGCATTGCTTCTAATTGTTGCATACGTGCATAATCAAGTCCCACAGCTTGAGCTGCTTGCGCTTCAGCGGTTAAATCTGCAATTCTATTGATACGCTTTAAAGTGGCTTCATCAAAGTTAGTGCCTTCAATACGAAAATCAGTAATGTCAAAACCCAGTTTCTGAAATTCTTGCTGTAATTTAGTATCCATATTTGCTGCAATTTCAACACGATTTGCATCAATTTCTGCATACGAATAACGACTTTCAGCTAAAAAATCTGTTAGAGGGTGGACAAGGCGACCAGACATAACCTGGCGAAAATCATCTATAAAAAAATCATTTTCATTACCCACTACATTCACAAAAAAATCTTCTGGGTCAGCAATACGATAACTATAATTACCATAAGCCATCAACCCTACTGGGAACTTGTACTTTGGATCCTCATACTTGATAGGTGAATTGGTTCCCCACTTCTGATTGAGAATTTTAGTGGTTTTATAGAAATAAATTTGCGCTTTATGTTCACTTTCAAAGAATTGCATAAATTTAGTCACTGTCGTCCAGAATGGAACGTTATCAGTCTCTAAATTAACCATACTTTGCTTATTCAGCACGGCTTTTATTTTGCCTTCGTACACAAATATACAGCCCTGTCCTGGACCTACAATTAATTTTGAAGCATTCTTCAGCTCATCGCCATTACCGTGCCATTGCTGAAACAATACATCTCCTGCCGGTGTCTCCCACTGGATAACCGAGCGTAATTGCCGCTTTACACCATCAAAAAGGGCCATAGTTTTTTTCCTTTTATAAACTAAATAATAAAAGCTTAGCTGAATATTAACATTTGGCTACCAACTTAAGGCGGGGGCAGAAACTGCAAATTTTAGACAAGAGTACAATATTGCACTCCTGCATAGCAGCAATTCTAAATATAAGAGTTATACTCCCCCCTTAAAATCTATTATAGATTT
>CAYZUM010000109.1:0-8949 GCA_964481455.1 uncultured Methylomonas sp.
AGAAGGTGAACAAAAAGACACGTCAGAATGCACACGTTATTTGATTCCCATTCCTAAGTAAAGATTTCCGATAAAAGACTTCGGGAATGACAAAGTTTTTAACAGACTGATGTTTCAAGTTTTATTGACTTATGGCTGAGAGTTATGGGTATTCAGGACATAAAATAACTGAACTTAAAGGCACTCATTCACAGACTACCAATTCGCCAAAATGCCTTCAGCCTTCTGAAGCGTAACAAGAATTGTATACAGTTGTACTACATTGTGGGGCTATTGTTTGTGAGTCGCCTTGAGTGTTCACGTAAAATACATTTAACAAAATATAAACAACATAGGATAAGCCGTGACATGAAGCGCAAATCGGGGCATTGATGTGTCACGCATTCTCTGTAAATATTGATCTCGTGCTTGTTCTAAAGTGCCTCTATCAAAGTATAGAGCTTAATTATAAAAGTTATACCGCTTCTCTATTAATTAGTACCTAAGTACAATGACAATATTCAGCGACTGTGTCATGTGGCATTAACCCAACACTATAAGCCATTGTTTAAGCCCGCTCTATCGGTATGGCTGGTTTTCTTTTTTCTCCTAATAGACTCACAAATGAATCTTAAACTCAATCAATTACAATTTGATAATCAATTTATTAAGCAATTACCTGCAGATGACGAAACTGAAAATCAGCGTCGCCAGGTTGAACAGGCTTGTTATTCACTGGTTGAACCCACTGCTGTTTCTAATCCACGGGTAGTCGCTTATGCTAGTGAGGTGGCCGCGTTATTTGATATGTCTGAAGCGGATTGTCAAACTGAAATGTTTACTCAGGTTTTTGCTGGTAATCAGTTAGCAAAGGGAATGCAGCCTTATGCAATGTGTTATGGTGGGCATCAGTTTGGGCATTGGGCAGGGCAACTTGGCGATGGACGAGCGATTAATTTAGGCGAAGTGATTAATCAGAAAGGTAAGCGCTGGGCAATGCAGCTAAAAGGTGCCGGTCCAACACCTTATTCGCGTAATGCGGATGGCTTGGCGGTGTTACGTTCTTCAGTGCGTGAATTTTTATGTAGTGAAGCAATGTATCATTTAGGCGTTCCGACGACACGTGCTTTGAGCCTGGTGACTACCGGGGATCAAGTCGTGCGTGATATGTTCTATGATGGTCGCCCAAAATCAGAGCAGGGTGCAGTCGTTTGTCGTGTTGCGCCTTCCTTTATTCGCTTTGGTAGTTTTGAAATTCATGCGGCAAGAGGGAATGAGCAACTGTTACGTGAAATGGTCGATTACACTATCCGTACCGACTTCCCGCATTTAGGTGAACCGAGTGCTGAGGTGTATTTGAGCTGGTTTAATGAGGTTTGTACGAAGACGGCTGAGATGATTGTGCATTGGCAGCGAGTAGGTTTTGTACATGGTGTCATGAATACCGATAATATGTCGATCTTAGGTTTGACGATTGATTATGGACCCTATGGCTGGCTGGATAATTATGACCCTGACTGGACACCTAATACCACAGATAAAGAGTATCGCCGTTATCGCTTTGGTCATCAGCCACAGATAGCAGGATGGAATTTAAATCAGTTAGCGAATGCTATTTATCCTTTAATAGGAGCCGTTGAGCCATTACAACAAGCCTTGCAGCTTTATAGTCATAAATTTTTGGCTGGGTATCACGATATGATGGCAGAAAAATTAGGTTTACAGGTTTTTGAGTCTGGCACAGATAAAGAATTACTCGAAGATTTAATGGCTGTCCTGGCGTTAACAGAAACAGATATGACTATTTTTTACCGTAAATTAGCCAATATTTCAACCGAGATTGAATTAAGTGATAAACAATTATTAGCTGAATTACAAGGGGCCTATTATTTACCTGAGGAATTAAATAATACTATTAAAGCACAGATAATACAGTGGCTACGTCGCTATATAGAAAGAGTTCAACAAGATAAAACAGATGATCAGTGTAGAAAACAGGCGATGAATGCAGTGAATCCAAAGTATGTTTTAAGAAATTATCTTGCGCAATTGGCGATTGAAAAAGCAGAGCAGGGTGATAATGGTATGGTGAATGAGTTATTAGAAGTGCTGCGCCACCCATATAATGAACAACCCGAACATCAAAGCTGGGCCGAAAAGCGTCCAGATTGGGCGCGAACTAAGGCGGGGTGTTCAATGCTATCTTGTAGTTCATAGTAAGTACTCATGCAAAATTGATTTAACATTTTTGAAAAAAGATGAAATCTACAGGATTTAATGTAATTTTTGAAAATTTGAATATTTTTTTACAAAAAAATAGACTTTTTTATCGAAAATGATGATTTTCATCTCCCATAAATTTAGTTAAAATAATAATGCATGAGTACTTATATACTCGTACGGCATCAAGTTGAAGTGACCATTATCGACCTGTAGAGCGGACTTCAGTCCGCAAAGGGTCGTCAAAAATAGGCACATAGGAATGGGGATTTAATAACGTGTGCATTTAAATCCCAAGCCATTCAAGCTATTATTTTAAGTGTAGGTTGTGGGTGAGACACGAACCCCAACTAGGGATAACACAAATCACAAACTCCAGTCTATAGACGGCAGTCAGTGCACATGTTATTAAATTCTCATTCCATAGCAGGCTACGTAACTATTTCTGCAACGCAGAAGACGGACAAAAAGACAAGCAAGATGGGTGGGTGTGTGTTGCGAGTTGCCTAAATATTGTGCGTAGGGTGGAATAGCGTTAGCATTTTCCATCTTGGGTAATGTCACCCAAAAATGCCGGAAAAAGCTAAAGTTTTTCGATGCCTAGCCTAGATTGAAGATTTTAAACTATCGTCGGTATTGAACGGTGCTAATGAATCGGCTATCAACTTTATACGAGATAGCTTTTTACCAGACCTTATTTTTTCAGGTGCCCTATGGTAAGGGTTCGCTAAAAAAATCTTTGCCTATAAAACTACGGGCTGACCCCGATCTACAGTACATGCCAAGATACAATAGGCAGTGTACTAGACTATATAAAACGATGACAGACACTGATATGCAAGTTGCTCAGGGGGCCTTTAATTTATTACGTTTTCCTATTGAGCAAGATGAGCAGTTGCGAGCCTGGGATGCTGCTGATGAATATTTGCTCAATGATCTAGCCGCTAAATTCAGCGTGATTAAAGACCCGCGTGTTCTCATTATTAATGATAGTTTTGGAGCGTTGGCCATCGCGTTACATGTGATTAAGCCAAGTGTTGTTTCAGACTCTTATATTTCGCAATTGGCGACCCTTGAGAATTTAGCACTTAATCAAATTGAGCCAGAGGATATAACGCTATTCAATAGTCTTGAACTACCGCCAGGACAATTCGATTTTATCTTAATGAAAGCACCTAAAACCTTGGCATTTTTAGAAGATATATTGTTGCGCTTGCAAGTGACTTTTAAATCCGATACGCAAGTGATTATCGCGGGTATGGTGAAAAATATGCCACCTTCTACTTGGCAAACACTAGAGCGACTGGTGGGTAAAACAACTCCTTCCAGAGCCGTTAAAAAGGCACGTTTAATTTATGCTAGCCCTGATATGCAGCGCGAGATACCTGTTAACCCATACCCTTCTTGTTATCAACTGGAAAACACCGATTATCGAGTGTGTAATCATGCCAATGTATTTTCCCATCAAAGACTGGATATAGGCACGCGTTTTTTTCTGCAGAATTTGCCCCAAAATGATAAATATCAGCAGGTTGTTGACTTAGGTTGTGGGAATGGTGTGGTAGGTTTAATGTTTGCAGCAAAAAATCCTCAGGCGCAATTACACTTTATTGATGAGTCCTTTATGGCAGTTGCATCCGCTCGGCTAAATTTTAGTCAAGCTTTTGCAGACCGAAATGCTCACTATCGCGTGGCGGATGCTTTAAGTGGTTTTGAGCCTGATACAGTTGATTTAGTCTTATGTAACCCGCCTTTTCATCAACAGAATACCCTCGGGAATCATATTGCCATGCGTATGTTTAAGCAGGCCGGGAATGTATTACGTGCAGGAGGAGAGCTATGGGTGATAGGCAATCGACATCTGGCTTACCCGCTGAGTTTGAAAAAATATTTTTCGACAGTTGATATACTGGAGTCCAATGCTAAATTTAACATTGTAAAAGCGTCATAATGTCGAAAAGGGAAGGCAGGTATATAAAAATAAAGGACTATACAGGCACAAAACATAGCAAATGATGCGGTTAAATATTGCACACTAAATAGCTTAAAAGCAGAGCCAAAAGAACGTTTTAATTGTACATTGCCTAAGTCGACACTGTAACATTCATCTAAAATTAAATGAATGATAAAGCCAAAGCCGATAAACAGGCCGTTAACCCAGGCAAAGTAAGCCAAGCCATGAAAGAGTGTGTGGCTGATATAGACAGTGAGAAAAGTAAAAAAAATAGCGCCCAAAAGAGAATGAAAGACGCCTCGATGTACCGTTAGGTATTTAAATAAGGAGAGTAGTGGAACACGTACGACAAAAAAAGCAGCACAGGCAATGATAAATAAAAGCTGCATTTTATAATAATCTTTATAGGTAAAAATAGCTAATATAGCGACCAGTGCCGCTAAGGTGTTAAAGAGTATGTGCAGTGGGTGTGAATTGTCTGAATCAATATCGGGTAGTAGACCGCCAATCGTCCCTAAAAATACAAGCCAGGGTATGTCAATAATTTCAATCAGGTTTTTGTGATATAAGTATCCTGAAGCAATACCACTTGCGCTAGTCGCTACAAAGAGGTGGGTCTTAAAATTTGCCATTTTTATATTGGATTTAAAAATATGAGTGATGTCTAAAGGGGAGGTAGAATGTTGTGTGTTAAGTCACCCATAAAGATAGAAGAAATTATTAAAAAGTCACGTTTTATAGGTTTTATTTATCCATGTCATAGTGAAACTGAGGTCGTTACATATTTAAAGACACTGCAAAATCAGCATGCAGCTGCGAATCATAGAGCATTTGCCTATCGTATTAAAACAGAAAAAGGTATGGTATGTCGCTTTCATGATGCAGGAGAGCCTTCAGGGACGGCAGGAAAGCCAATTTTTAAATATATAGAAGGACATGATTTGATCAATGTCTTATGTGTAGTTGTACGATATTTTGGCGGCGTTAAATTAGGGGCAGGTGGATTAACGCGTGCTTATGGCAATGCTGCGAAACAGGCGATTGAGGCTGCTGAAATTATGGAATTCGTTGAATTGGCAACGTTACTGTTTGTATTGGACTATCAGCAATTGAAATTTTTTGAGTATACCTTAAAAAAATTCTCAGGAACAATTATTAGCAAAGATTTTACCGCGCAGGTTAAGCTGCTTTTGGAGTTGCCAGAAAGTAACGCGGATGAATTTCTGAAAATTTTTCCTGGGCAAAAAGTTTAAGGTGATAACGGTAGGAACGGTCTTTAGCCGCGAATGGTAACGGAACCATTCGCGGCTAAAGACCGCTCCTACGGGGTAACCGTTCAGTTCCCCGCCGAATAAGGGGCATGGAAAAAAATAATTATCCGTTCCTGTCAGTTTATCACCTCCTTTATCGTAGGCTGGAATAGCGCTAGCGTTTTCCGGCATTTTTGGGTGACCTTACCAAAGGGGGTACAATACAAAAAAGTACAAGTATTGAAGAATCCTTAATACTCCCTATTTTCTACCAAAAGGAGTGCAAAAACACGTTTTTGCAGGCTTTAAAACGACAAAAACTTGTTTTTGTACTCCTCCATAAAAGGAATAGCTATGATTAAAAACCTGCATAATCCTTTTATGAGGCGGGGATTCCTTCCATTTCAAACGCTTATAATTTGATGCGCGTACATAAGTGCTACTATTTTGTATTGCACCCTACCAAAGGTGGAAAACGCTAACGCTATTCCACCCTACGCACAAAACCTATTATTGACTAAAGATGTTAGTCAATGCTCAAAAGAAACGCATGCAATTTTTGAGTAATTTTAGACAAACCATAAAATAGCAGATAACAACCCAAAAAGATTCACACTTCAATTCTGGATGATTATTATTGTCCGCTTCCCTAAAGGAGGGGTTAGGGAAGGTTTTTAGAAAAACTCCTTTTTATCCTTATGGTTTGCATAGAAGGAGGTGAAGGGTTACGCGACGGGATGTCTATTTAGTGATAAATTGTTTTGGACTAATTCAGCGTAAATCCAACTTTTATGGTGACTTGCCAGTGGGCGACTTTGTCTTCATCAATATGACCACGCGTTTCTATCACCTCGAACCATCGCATATCGTGAATCGTTTGTGCGGCCTTGGCGATAGCATTCTCTATGGCTTCTTGAATACCTACAGAAGATGAGCCTGTTAATTCAATTTTTTTATAAGTATGGTCATTCATTTTGGTGTCCTCTTTCATTAGCAACGTTTATTGAGTGTTTGTCAGTTTAAGCTTGTGACGAGCCGTTAAATCACAGTGTAACCTCAAAAAGAAAATTTGTCCTGATTATCCTATAGAGTGTATCGTATCGTACAGACAAGTCTGGGGAGTAGGCTTTAGCCTACATGATTTTCTATTCATATCGCAGGAATGTGCATGAAATTAACTGAGTATCATTAGTAGGTGCGAATTCATTCGCATGGTACGAATAAATCCAGCTCTACAAACCTAGTGTTAAAAGCTGTGCAAGTTATTTCATACACGTTCCTGCAAGGCATTCGGATTTTACGATATGATAGATATAATTGGTTACAAACTTAAGCAGGGACAATGGAGACTCAATACCTTATGCGCAGGAGTGCAATAGCTTTAGATATTGCTGTTTCGGACACGCTAAAGCGTGTCACTCCTGCCCTATGCCCCGGCTTAAGTCTGTAGCCTTATTATTCAAATAGTGAATAGAGTTGTTCTTTTAAAAAATAAATTTTAAATACTTTAAAATCAACAGATTAAAAAATGTAAAACATAGAAAATCATTGAGAATCCGATTTTTTGTCGATTTCCATAAAAACAAACACTGCATAAAAATATAAGCGATTGATTATTAATGGATATTCAAAAGAACAACTCTAATATTTGAAATGGCAGAAAATACCCCCTCTAAAAAATGTAGCCTGGCGTCTGTACCTTGCTAGATTTAAGTGAGTTTAAGTTTTTAGAAATTTCACATGGAGGTGAACGTTAGGGATTCTTTTGATATCATACACATAACCCTATTATCATAAAATGCTATAGCAGGAGCTAAAAATGCAAGAAGAAATCACATTAATCCACGAAAGACGCAAAAATATATATCTTTTCTTGGTGGGAGTACTTTTTATTGTCGTCATTTCATATCTGTTGGTAAGTTCAATTACAGATAAGCTTATCGCGACTATCGAAGATGCGCGAGTTGAGTATCGTCCGATGGTCGATAATTTGAATGCATCCGCTGGAGTGGCAGGGGAAGGGGTGAAGCAAATATCACTTAAGGGTGCGGAAATGATGGATCAGTTTTCCAGAGAATTTCCCGGCGCCGTCTCTAAAACGATGACAGGCGTTAAAGAAGAATATGACGCTTCGCAGAAACAGGTTATTGGTGAATATAACACGTTAAAATCTGTCGTAGATACTGACTACCAACAACTTAAAGTAGAGTTGACGCAACTAAAAGGTGATATGCGCCGAGATATCGACTGGGTTAAAACGGAGTTAGCAGAATGGCGAGTACTAATATCCTGGATTGCCTTTGGCTTTGGTCTGGTGCTGACCTTAATGTCGATACAGGATATTCTAGAGAATTCCCGATGGTTTATAGCCTTTTTTAAGGGCGTTTTTACAAAAAAGGACAAGAAGGTTTAGCCATAATTATATAAGGGAGTTGTTTTATAAGCCTACTCCCCCTCACAAATAGGAAGCAATGCAGGGCGGAATAGCGTAGCGTAGCGTTTTCCGCCATTAGACAAATGATTAGAAAGTGAAATCTTTCCAAGAGTCTAAATTTATTGGCTCTGAGGAGTGTGGCACAAGAAGTATATTGTGGTAGATCTCCTCGCAAACAGGCTCAAACTTTTTTCCTTTTGCCTTGATTGCAATTTTGTTTGATTCCGTAACACTTGGCAGAGGCGTATCATCTATGACTACATACATAATTCTAGGAGGCTCTTTACCTTCTACTTTAGCATTCATTTCTAAATCAGCAGCAAGTTCTTGTTCAAATTTTATCCAAGGTTTATCTTTAGACTCTTTTGAGTGAAATATCAATACCACATCACTTTCTTTCATTGTACGTAGAATTTCATCTCTAATGCGTGATCCTGCGAAAAAATCTCGTTGATCAAGTTGTACGTTTAGCCCTTTTTTTCGTAGCCAAGAGTCAATTGCTATAATCACATCCTGATTTGCCCAGGCATAACTTATAAAAATTGTTGTTTTCTTCGCATTTCCTAATTGTGATTGTTGCTCTTCGGTAACGAAAATCGCCCCATAAGCTGCGAGATCGAAATCTGACCGAGTTTGTACGTCGTAAAATGCGCCATTTAAATTTACTTTTCGATAGTTATTGTCAAATTTATGTTTTGTTGGAAGTATGCTACCACTCAAATTAATACGAGATAAATCAGGCAAAACTTCGCAATCATTAAAAGTGAGATTACTTAGGCAACTCGCAATAAATAACCCACCCATCTTACTTGTCTTTTTGTCCGTCTTCAGTGTTGTAGAAATAGTTACGTAGCCTGCTATGCGCCTATTTCTACGCTTTGAAGACAAACAAAAACCTGCGCAATATGGGTAGTTTATTTATTGCGTGTTACCTTAGGTCTAAGTTACTTAGATCGGGAACCCACTCAGGGTTTGTTTTGCGGTATTGGTTCCATGAAAAGAAGTGTTTTCTTTTGAGTAGTGCTATGGCTTCTTTTTGATTCATTGAATTACTTTCTCCTACGCTGAAAATCAGGGAAACGGAGCTTAGCGAAGTGATGATTTTTAGTCCC
>CAYZUM010000110.1:0-8941 GCA_964481455.1 uncultured Methylomonas sp.
CGCAATCGCATGACAGTCTGTCATTGTTGTTGCTCTTCACTCTTTCCTTTAATAAGCGTTATTTCAGGAAGCTGGGCTGTCTGAATAATGGCAAGTGCATCATTTTTGTCTGTTTTCTGGTTTTGCCTGACAGTTGCTACCAGCTTCGCTGAAATAAGGCGCGCCTCATGCCCCACTTCAATAGCCTTTTGTTTCTTGATGTACCACAGGCTTCAAATATAATCGTGGTGGGGCTTGTCTTAAAAAGCCAGAGAAGAAATTCGTGATGTGTCATTTCCTTGTTGGAATGCACTTTTTGGTTTGTATAAACTCGATGTTCCAGTTTTCAGCTATAACTGGGCTTGAAGGACCTCGTATTTTGTTGAAATAAAAGTTAAAGTATTGATCTTAAAGGAAAACATAATTTAATCGAAATTAAAAATAGATAATAAAATCAACGTACTACAAAAACTGGAACATCGAGTATAAAGGCACACTTGAATGACTTCTTTTGCCAAATCAAAACCAACTGTAGTATTATTCATAGTCAGGACGCCTTAAATATATCTTGTTTGAGAGCCGTTATATTACCACCTCTTTTGGGGTGGGGGAGTCCAATTATCTATTTCTGCAACGCAGAAGACGGACAAAAAGACAAGCAAGATGGGTGGGTTATTTATGGCGAATTACCTACGTAAGTGGTCATACATTCGATTAACTAATATATAGTATATGAAACAAAAATGTATTGTTTGCTCAAAAGCAAAGGGTAAGAGGGGGTGCTTATTAAAGGGTATGGTGCTTAGGCAACTCGCAATAAATAACCCACCCATCTTGCTTGTCTTTTTGTCCATATTCAGTGTTGTAGAAAGAGTTACGTAGCCTGCTATGCGCCTATTTCTACGCCTTGAATACGAACAAAAACCCTGCGCAATATGGGTAGTTTATTTATTGCGAGTTACCTTATTTGTTCGCGCTGTTGTGCTGACATTCGTCATACAGAGTGCGAAGGCTGTTCATATTATAAAGATACCCAGACATATGCGATTGAAAAAGATAGGAAAGCACCAAAGCACTTTGTTGCACGACTAGCGCCTGAACTTGATGATGATATTGATCGTGCTTTAATGTTGGCTGAGGCAGGGAATATTGTCGCTGCTGAATTCATCATACACTCATTAATACATGCAAACGCCGATGTATACACTGTTCATTTTGCCATGGGAACCATTCATGCCTACAAAGAAGAGTTTGTTGAAGCAATGCAGTGTTTTGATAAATCATTAGAGATATTTCCTTATTTTATCGATTGCTGGTTCAATAGGGCGCTAACTGCGCAGCGCCAAATAGATATACTGGAAATGGTTGCATCGTTTCGTAAAGTGATTGAATTGGGTGATCTTAAGGATGAGGCAGTACATCAGTCAAAACAGATTTTAGGTGCTTTTGAGAAGACGAATTATGAAGACAACGGGGTATTACTAGATGACTATTTAGAAAGCATCAGGTTGTTTAATGCGGCTTTCCAGTTAATGCAAAATAAACAATGGGAAAAAGCGATTGCCGGTTTTAAACAATCGGATAAGATTAATCCCACGTCAGCCCCGGTTTTTGGTAATTTGGCGCTTTGTTACGCGTATTTAGACGAAAATGAACAGGCACTTGAGGCTTTTGATAAAGCAATCGCATTAGATGCTGAATATGAACCTGCTATTATCAATAAAGAAATTTTTAAAGCGAGCATAGCCAAAGGCCTGACTTTTTCAAAAGCACAATCGCAAATAAAAACGATTGAATACACGAAAGATTACCCTGGTATGGGTAAGTCTTTAGCACAAGATTATCTGGGGGGTAAGATATAAAATAAACAGAAGCGTGTACTACACACCTAGGGGTGAGCACGATAACGCGAGCAAGTACAAATCTGTAGGGTGTGCAGAGCGACAGCGGCCCATCAAGCGATGTCAGGCAGGTTAATGGTTGTAGACTGTAAAGAGGGGGACGAAAAAGACCTTTGCCCATCCTATCATTGTTCATATTATTTCATGCACGTGGCTGATTAATTTTTTTCAAGTAGGTAGTGTAGTTCTTTTTGTTTAATCCATGGAGCAAGAAACTGTGTTTGATATTGATAGTCAGCGGAAAATTCACACTGGCCAATATGCTTATCTCTCCAAGGTATAGCCCCGGGTAATGGCGCTGAATTATGATGGGTAAAGCACCGGTCATGAACCAAGCAACTTGCCTTTATGTAAGGCCATAGCTTATCTCTTAAAAACCATTGATCTATATTGGGCGTGGCCATTTTTTCAGGGTGATAAAGTGCAAGCATTTTATCAATATCAGGGAGCAGCCCGGCAATCCCGCCCCATAATCCAGCTAAAATAAGGTCTGTATGCGTCCACCAGTCACGAATAATATGAAAGCATTTGCCTGACTCTATCCATTGCTGGACCGCATTAAATTCTCTTACATTGATAACAGAATCTGAGTCTCTAATAATAAAATATCCTACTCCGCTAGCATTTGCTACCTTAAATCGCCAGCATAGTTTTTGTTTGAGTGTCTGATTATTCGCTTGAGTGTGCACTTTTCCTCCTAATTCCAGGATAACTTTAACGAAATCTTCAGGAACGCTATTATCAATATAAAACCATAACTCCCAGCCAGGATAAATATCCCTGGCCAATAATAAATTTCTTAAAGCGCCGCATAAGTAACGTCTATTATTGCCCCATAGCGAAAATGAAATGACTTTTATTTTATTTTGTGAATAGTGACTTACCGGTTCTTGAAGTAAGTTAAAGGTAAGTGTTTTTTTTCCAAATTTATTATCTTTTAAGGAGAGAGAAGTCGTGCCTGCTTTTGCTGCAAGTGAAAATTCTCCACTTCTAGAATATGACTTTGCCAAAATATCCCATGCTACAAAATTTGTTGGGTCTAAAGAGGTGACTTTATTTGAAAATGAAATTGCTTTTTCATATTCTGCACATCTAGAAAAAGAACTCGCTATATTAACTAGCATTTTAGTGTCAGTTGGAAAATAGGATAAACCTTGTTGCAGAATAACACATGCAGATCTATAGTCCTTAATCAAGTAAAGGTAGTAGCTCAGCTGTGAAAATATTTCTTTTGACTTTTTTTCGCCCTGCTGATTTAGTCTTTTTAGGGTTTCCTGAATCGCATCCGCTCGCTTCTCATCTAGCCATAAGCGATGGGCTAAATTTACCCAGCCGTCAGGGAGATCATAACTATTTTTCATTAATTAACCATTAAAACGAATAAACTGGAAAGCGAAGAGAGTCTATTTTTTTGCTCCCTTCATTTTCCAATTGACACTTTATGCAGGAGTTCATTCGCTTTAGCTATTGCAGAGTACAGAAAAAACTAACGCTTTTTTACGCCTGCGTGCCTTAAATGATGAAAAGTGTAAACTATTTTTTGGTAAAATTTAAAGGGTGCTATACTTGCCAAAAAACCTAAAATTACTGAAATTTCTCCGCCCGCTTAATCAATTTGGCCAGATTCTTTTCATCAGGATTCCATGGTGTGCCAGGGTGAATAATCACCGCCGTACATTTTTCTGCTGCTTTGACAATATCCTCAAATGTTCCGGCGGTGGGATCAATAATCACGGCTTTTTTATCATCATTGTATTTGAAAATCTTAGGGTTAATATCAACACATTCGTCGCATGTGGTGCAATCGGGCGTTTCTATCCAGACTGCCTCATGCCCTCCGCTAGCGGCTGGTTCTGAATTGGCGGCAGCCGGCGTTGATGCAGGTGCAGCGCTTGCAGGTGCGGTAGCCGTTGCTGTAGTGGCTGCGACAGGCACTGCGACTTGCGGGGCATTTGGTGCCGGTGCTACCGTTAACGCCGCTGTTAAAGCACTGGCATCATTACCGCCAACCATGGTCATTAAATTGCTGGCAATACTGGAGGCCATTTCCGCTTTGGCCTGTGCAGCAACGGCGGCTAAATCAATCACTGGTCTATCAACGCCAGCAAGGCCTTTTAAGGTGCGCCAGAAATTACGCCTTTCAATTGTCGAGTGCACTATCTCTGAATCAATCACCACACGGACCAGGGTATTGGTCTCAGGATGCACCGCATGAATATAAGGCGTATTTTCGGCCATATCTTCATGCTCTAAGTCAATAAATTCATCTAAAGGCAGCATGTCACCATGCCATTGTGAAGGGGGTATGAATTTAAAATGCTTCTGGAAGCGCCCTTCAGTCATTGCCCAGTCTGCAAAAGTCAAAGGCACGGTCAGGGTGTCTTCGATGCCGTATTCATCGACGAATTTTAATTCATAGGTCGTCCAGTCTTTCTCCAGGTCTGGATTACCTTTTAGCGACATGCTTTTTTCCCAGGTGTCATCTTCACGTGGGTCATAAGTCATTAACGGATAAGCACGCGCTTCAACGGCTAGCCTGCTTTGCATGTCAGCTGCATCATCGGCTACGCCGTGCTCTGGCTGGCAAACAGCATAAATATTAAAAATAGCTGGGCCGCGATAGTTTAAGCCATCTATATAGCCTTCAATTAAATGGTTGGGGTGTGCAATGGTGCTTTGCAAAGTGTAGGTGGTTCTATGTGCCATCGAAATCAGGCTCATTTCTTTGCGCCGCTCAGTGTTGCTTTGCCATGCTTGTTCGTAACCTGCTTGCTGACCGATAAAGCCGGATGTACCTGACTGACCACCGACATTGGAATACACCTGAGTATCCAGAATTAATATTTTCAGCGGCATACCAGACATAATACTACGTGATAGGTTCTGCAAGCCCGTATCATGCATGGCACCTCCTCCCCCGATAGTGACGACAGGAGGGCAAAGCAAGTATTCATCTTCGCTGAACTGATGCCAGTCAAAATATGTGAAGAAATGCGCGCTTTCCTGTTTATCGTATTTGCCGGCTATTTCTAATTCAGCCATGCGTATTGCTTTGAAGCCTTCGGCCATTTTGACCATATGTCCTTCAAAGATTCCCATTGCTAACGAGGGTGCATCCTGAAATAAATTATTCGCCCATGGAAAGGGGTAGGGGTTAAATGGGAAAGTCGAAGCCCAGACTGACGAAGAGCCTGAGCTGTTGGTAATCCCCATTTCGACCCGGCCATTACCCGTTACACCTTGCTTGTATTGCCATTTTAAATGCTTCAGTTTGGCGACTATCTGTGAGGCCCATTTTAACCACTTGGCATCAATGGGATTGCTGGCTTTGCCTGCACTTAAAGCGCTGCTTAAATTGCTTAAGGTTAAATCAACATTTTTGTTCGCTTCAATAGCGGCCTCAACGGCTTCTATATCACTAATATCCAGCTTTTCCGATAGCTTAAGGCGGATATGCTTTTCCATATTGGTGATCAATTGCTCAATTTTAGCCAGTTGCTTTTTGACGCGAGGCTGCATCAATGCGGTCACGGTACTGGTGAACAAATGCACAATGGTTTTTTCGCCACTGCCTGAATAGGCTCCATCACCACTGTTCATTGAGGCGTAGGTGTGTTTATCCAGGAGCATTGTTGTCAGTGCACCTGCTTTATCATCTAAATCATCAATACGTTTATATTTGACATTGGACGTAGGCAGATCGTTCCAGTACTCCCAGTCCTGACGTAAAGTCTGTATGCTTTCGGGTGTTTGTGGTGCTGGCTCTAAAGCTTCATCGGGGCATACTTCGACACACTCCATGCAGCCTTTACAGGTCATCGGGTTAATAGTGATCGAGAACAAGCCACCATTATTTGGCGTACGTTTATTAACAGCATCATGGTAGGGTTTGGTGATCGCAAACTTGAAATCGCCCATCGCCTCTTTAAACCAGGCAAACTCTTGTGTGACTTCTGCTTGTTGCTCTTCTGGGTATTCTTTAATGGTTTCGCCTATCGATTTGTTAAAAATCGGGTCTAAAACCGTACCTTCGGATTTATCGGCCGTTAAAACATGGTATTTTTTCTCTACATTACGAATCGCACGGCGTAAATGTTTGACTGTTTTTCCGGTTTTTTCAATGCGGGTGATATTGGTTTCAAAGACTTCGTTTACGCTATTGATTAAGCCTGGAATCGCACTATCAGGACAGGCGGTATAACAGTCGCCACAGGCGGTGCAGTTTTCAGGAATCCATATTGGGTGCTCAAAGCGCACCTGAGTCATATCCCGATAAATACCACTGGCTGCAGGAATGATGCTGAGTGCCATAAACGGGTCGGCCAGGTTATCATTGGCACGACCATTAATATAGTTGCTGCCTGTTTGCTCAAAAAAGCGATGGATATCGGAGAGCGGATCGTCATTTGCCGGTTTTTGCAGCAACATCAGTGGCGCAGCGTGTTCTTTTTTAACGGCCCATGGGGCAACATCCCCTACTGTCATTTCGGCGACTGTGAGGTGTTTTGTTTCGCTAAAACCACGCTTGACTGTGCGGAAGTTTTCTTCGATAACTTGTTCGCCTTTTCCGCTAAACTTGGTTTTGATGGTCTGGTGGAGGGCCTGTAGAATATCTTCTTTGCTTTTGCCTGCGTTTTCGGCAATCGGTGACGATTCGAAAAAAGCACCTTGAAAAGCGATGCCTTGCAGTCGCAATTGTAGATCGGGGTGATTCGTTTCTTCACGCGCGATTTTAAAGCCATCTAAATAAGCGACTTTAATGTTTTTATCAATGATATATTGCTGTGCCACTCTAGGGAATGTGCGCCAGACTTCCTGCGTTGTTTGTAAATCACTTTGTATAATGAATACACCACTTTTATTCAGCCCTGCTAACGGATTGCAGTGTTTAAAAACATTAGGGTCAGGTGCAATCACGACATCCACATGGGCATATTCACAGCTAATGCGAATTGGCTCCGGTGCTGCGGATAAAAAATAAGTGGTCGGCTGACCTTTTTTCTCCGAGCCATACTTTGGGTTTGCTTTGATATGGTAGTTTAGCAAATCAAATAAAGTCATCGCCAGATTTTTGCCGCTGCTGATGCCCCCCCAGCCACCGACAGAATGCATACGTACCGTAAGGGCGCCTGGTGGCATTAAATTAGGGTTTTCTGAGCCTTTCAATGCCAGGCTACGGATGGCTGGGTAAGCATCGACTACGGCTTGTTGTTGCAGTTCTTGTTTCGGGGAATAAGCCTGACTACGCACAAAATCAATGCCTAGATAAAAAAACTTCTTATGTTTACCTTCGGGCATCATATTTTCGACTGCCGCAATAATACCTTCAGGTTGTAAATCACGACTTCCTAGGCCAAAGCAGGCTGAATAAAGCGGTGAGGTATCTGTGATTTTATTGTAGGAGGCATATGCCGGAAAGGGGACTTCCTTTGCGTGACCATTTTCAAAAGCCTTTGCCATAGCGTTACGGATTTCTGAAATAAGGGGCAGGTCTTCTGATAAAGGTTGGTCAGTACGTTCCATTATTGTAATGCCTTTACGACCTTTAACAACAGCAGAAATCAGGTCGCCAGGAAAGGGGCGGAAAACGGTCATATTGACGACACCCACTTTTATTTTATTGGTATCACGTAAATAATCAGCTGTCGCCTGTGCAGTATGAACCACGCTACCCTGAGCGATGATTAAATAGTCTGCGTCTTTGCAGCGATATTGGCCAATACGATGATAACGTCTACCGGTGAGTTCATACCATTCATCCATGCATTCATCGGTAAAGGCTTGCACATGGTCAAAAAAGTAAGGACGCTGTCCAGCCACAGATTGCATATAAGCATCCTGATTTTGCACGACACCGGACATCATCGGCTTGTCAACGTCCCAGGTTGCTGGAATGCGGCGACGGGTATCGCCATATAAAATACGTTGTGCAGGTGTTGGGCAATTTATGATATCGTCAGGTAAGCCTAAGAAATCTTCGATTAATTCACGTTCAGGTAATTGTAAATCTTCGATCAAATGTGAAGTTAAAAAACCATCTTGAGCAACAGCTGCCGGGTTTAGACTCAATTCAGCAATTTTGCGGGTAATAATATTTAAATCGGCGACTTCCTGATTATCTTTGGCAAACAGTTGAATAAAACCGGTGTCATCTATGCAATGATAGTCATCGTGCCCGCAATGCACATTTAATGAGGCTTTGGTTATCGCGCGACAGGCAATATTTAAGACATAGGGCAGGCGTTTACCAACCGCAGCGTACAAGGATTCATGCATATAGGCGATGCCTTGAGAAGAGCTAAAGTTAGTGGCTCTTAAACCCGTCATAGATAATCCGGCCGTTATTGCCGCCGCCGCATGTTCGCCTTCTGGTTCTACAAATATGAGTGGACGATCTGAGATATTAAGATGTCCTTTGCTTTTTTGCTCTGCCCAGCCTTCGCCCATACTGGTTGATGGCGTAATCGGGAATGCCCCTGCAGCATCACTGGCTTCGCGTTCACACATGATTACCGCTGCATTGCCATCCATAGCCATGCGTATTCCCGGGTATTTAAATTGTTTGTCTTTTTCTTTTTTGCCAAAAAGTGCCATTTGATTTCCTTTTGAAAATGGTGTGCAGTATTGGTAGTGTCAAGCTGAGTGATTATTTAAAAAACTATTGTTCCAAATAAAACCAAGGGACTCGCCTATTAACACTGGATTATCTCACACAATGTTCTAGGTGTAATACTGTTGTTTGGCAAGCGATGATGTGTTTTTGTTGGGTAATTCAGGTAATCGGTAGCTTTTATGATTATCAAGGGGGCAAGGGCATTCACTTAAGGTTTTACTTTAATTTCAATGGTTTACATATATTTGACAAAATCATATAAATATGCATCGGTATAAATTCCTTATAATTTCCTGACAAAAACGACAATGCATAAAAAAACAATTATGTCAAATTACAACAAGCTATTGAAATATAAAAGGTTCCTTAAGTAAATTCCATTGATCAAGGGGGGCTTACTCAATTCGAAATATAAGTTCACAGGCCGAATAGCGTTAGTATTTTTCGG
>CAYZUM010000111.1:0-8884 GCA_964481455.1 uncultured Methylomonas sp.
GGGGGCCCCGAGAGATGTAGTTTTTATCGGTCCCGCTCTATATTGGGTTATGACACAGTTCATTCTTACTGTAGCTAAAGCCCCTCGCGTTTGACCGGTGCCCCGCTTTATAGGGGATTAAGACAGTGAGACGTAGCTCCGACCAGAGTACTAGGTTCAGGTTTGACCGGTGCCCCGCTTTATAGGGGATTAAGACCCTTTTCTATGGGGTTAAACGTCATAGGTCTGAAGTTTGACCGGTGCCCCGCTTTATAGGGGATTAAGACTTAGGGTTCCTTTCTGTGCTCCTGATAATATATGTTTGACCGGTGCCCCGCTTTATAGGGGATTAAGACCATCTCAGGACTGTTTTTGTCCTTCAAAATTTTCTGTTTGACCGGTGCCCCGCTTTATAGGGGATTAAGACTCAAACTGGTCCCCCATTACACGTGCCCATGCTTTGTTTGACCGGTGCCCCGCTTTATAGGGGATTAAGACGGTAATTTGGCTCTTAACGGACTGCTAAGTCCGGTTTGACCGGTGCCCTGCTTTAAACTTTAAAGAGATAAAGCTAAGGGCAAAAGGGAAAATATAATCATCCAAAACGATCTAAAAATATAGCGACAGACTTAAGACGGGACAATGGAGATTCAATACACTCTGCAGGAGTGCAATAGCCATTGCCATCGCTGTTTCGGAAATAGCTAAAGCTCTTTCATTCCTGTCGTATGTCCAGCCTTAAAGGGGTAAGCAAAAAATTCACTAAAACAGGCTTATCAGCTTTAATCATTGGATGATTATTGTTTCCCATCTCCCTAAGGTAACTCGCAACACACACACACACCCATCTTGCTTGTCTTTTTGTCCACCTTCTTATTGATAGAAATAGTTACGTAGCCAGCTATGCGCCTGTTACCGCGCCTGCTAGAACCTGTTTATGCGCCTTGAATAAGAACAAAAACCCTGCGCCAGTCGCTAAGCCCATTTCTTATTTACCAATTTTCTGTGGTGATATAAATGTTTCGGTTGCTGATACATAACATGTGTTCGATTACGCCACACAAATCGGATCTACTCTGCTGATGGAGTACAAAAACACGTTTTTGTCGTTTTAAAGTTTGCAAAACGTGTTTTGCACTCCTTTAGTTAGAAAACAGTGGGATAGCAAGAAAAAAGTAATCAATAAAATAAGGTTTATCGTGACTAACTTATTATCATAATGGACTAGAAATTCATCTCATTGTTAATTCCCTCACTGTATGACAAAAAATACCTGTGTACATTACACTATAACCGTTTAAAACGGAGAGAATACACAGTCTCGAAAAAGCTTATCGGTATGAAAATAAAGTGTTAAATAGGTGCCTTCAAGACAAGACGGTTACGGGTGCAATACAAAATAGTAACACTTGATGAGCAAGATAATCATCCCACTGCTGACGTGTAAAACTCTGATCAATGTAGGTTGCGGGTGAGGCACGAACCCCAACAAGGGGTAGCAAAATGTTGGGGTTCGTACCTCACCCACAACCTACGCAGAGCTTGTGAATATTTGTCACTCTATCAATCCACATATTATTACATTTTCTCATTTCTATCATCTTTTGAAACGGTGAATTCCCTGTCTCACAAGGGTTATATCTATGAAAATCTATCGTTAAAGATGTATCGTCAATACAATAACTTTTTTGTATTGCAGCCGCCACAATCTTTCAATAAGCATGAAAGAAGTTTGCGCATTTATTCACCCCCTCTTTAAAACCTGCTCTCCCTCTCCATAAATCACCACTTGTCATTATGACTGACGAAACATATTTGTTAGCCTGTCTTCGGTAAAAAAATCACTTATATTAACCACAGGTTTTGATAATAATTAAAAAAGGTATCAATATGAGTGAAAATACAATGGGCGAAACGAAGCCAGAAAATATTAAATTATTTAGAACTGCAGCAGAAAGAGATCCCTTGCAGTTTATGGAATTAAAAGAAAATATTTTAGGGCCTTTTTCTAAAATGGGTTATGACCTGGTTAAATCAAAGGCTTTAAAAAAACAATTAATAGAAACTCAGAGAAAATTAATTGTGATGCAGAATAAACGCATTGATTATGCTTTTGAGCTTAGTTTTGCTTATGAAAAACAAGAGACCTATAACAGTTATACGGAAAAGATCAGAGAAATACAGAAGAATTTTTCCTCGCTCTCTGCGCAAACCATTGATGATCTGATTGATATTTTAGATGTCAATATAGACAGGTTACACACGCGTTATTTGAAGGTAGATCAACGTTATAAAAAGAAGTATGAAAATAACGAAATTACGTTAGAGCAATATCGATATGAGATGGAGGTCAGGTTTAAGGGGGTTATTGATAATGCCATGAACCAGACGACCAATAATATTAACCAATTGATTCAACAATATGAGGAGCAAACTTACCTGACACTGAATAGCTTAAATAGCGCTTTACAAAAAATAGGATAAGGAGACTATACAATGCAACGTTTTATGATGATATTATTAAGCAGTGTCTTAATCTCTTGTGATACCCGTTATACACTGGACATTAAAGCTGTGGATAATAAGTATTTAAGGATTAATAAAATATTACAAACGCCAACACGCTATTCAGGTAAACAAGTACTGGTAAAAGGAGTAACCAGTGAAATAACCAAAACGCCCTTTTTTACGCTGTACCGATTAACGGATGCTTCGGGCTCTATCTGGGTGCAGACTGACGGGGGTATACCGGCGGAGAACAGTGAAATCTATTTAAACGCGAAAGTTGAGACTATGTTTTTGTTTAGAGAGCATTCGGCTGGTTTACATTTGTCTGAAATCAATAGGGAATTGCAGTGAGTATTCCTCATTGTGTGCACTTCTTAACCTTAAGCGACACAGAAGAAATTAATCAGTGTGGTCGTTATGATCATTATTTAATGTATGCATCACTGCTCAGGCAGGTTATTTCATTGGTATTTTCTTTTTCTGTGTTTATTTATGGTACTCAGATGTTTTTGCCTTTTCCGCAAGCGTTAGTCGTGAGTCTGTTAGTTTCTGCGACGCTATTTACCATAGATCAGGCCATTATTGGTGCTGAGTGGAACTTGAAAATTGACCTCTTTAGTCGACCCTGGGCTAATGATTTAGCCCATATAGTTTGTTTACCGTTACGGCTGATGCCAAGAATCGCCTTTTCAGTCTCTATTGCTTATTTTATTGCAACTCTGGCAGAAGTCAGTCTGCAGCATAAAGCGATAGACGAAGTGCTGCAAAAGGAAACTCGGACGTTGAATGCGGACTATTTTAAACGTGTTGATGAAAAGCAGTTATCCATCAATCAGGCCTTGCAAGCTCAGCAGCAGAGAATGAATGATCTATTGGCTAGAATAAAAGAGAAGCGTGCTTTATTGGCGGGTTTTAATGGGGGGATGTCTGCCACAGATGAAGAGGGTGTGGCAGAGCGCGTTAAACAAGCGGTATCAGATCTGAAGAATAAAAGACATTTACTTGATCTCAATAGCCACGAGAGAAGCAAACTTAATGCCCGGCTAGCCGAAAAGAAGACGTTGTTGCTGCACTGGGGAACTCAAAAAAAACTGGAATTAACACCAGATAGGGGGGCAAAAAAAGGTATTCGGTGGAACGCAGCGAACAGAAAATCTATCGCCCTGGGGTTAGACATCGGACATGCTGAGGCTCAGTTATTTAAGCTGAACTCCTATCGTGATATGTATACTGAACAGGTTACAAATAGTCTTCAGGAAGCAGAAAAATTGCACGTGTTTCAAGTCTCTATCGGAGGTGATAGTTTAAGAGCACTCACGACTAAAATGGAATTTGAAAACGCTGAATTAGCAAGGAACAAAGCGGCGATGTTGCAGGATATGGAAAGCTATAAACAGTCTTTAAAAGTGGATGGGCTTTTTTTCGAGTTAAAAAATGGGCCTTTAGGGCGCTATATTGCCTTGAATAAGCTCTACGATGATCCTGAATACGGTGCGGCCGCTAAAGAGTTTTCTTATGGGTTGAAGCTGGTGATTATTTTGATTGAATTATCGCCAGTGATAGTCATGCTGTTTTTCTCGCCCTATAGTTTTTATGCCGATAATATGCGCGTTAAAAAACACGGAATGCAAAGCGTGATGAAAACCACAAAGCTAAAAGTAGAGATTGAGGAATCGCAAAAACAGTCAACGTTTGTCAACGAGAATAAAACCGCCCAGAGAAAGAATCGTTTTGAAGCGACTTTAGATGATCACTTTAATACTGCGTTTAATGATGCTTATTATCAGAAAGAGGTGTCGTCATAGGAAAATTAGCGTGGTAGCACAAAATCAATTGATCAAGGGGTGGAGCGAATTCATTCGCATGATGTGAATGAATTTGAACCTACGCTCCATTACTGTCATCGGATGCAAACAATTGTTCAATAGATTCCGCTGTTAAAATTCGCTCAATCCATCGTTCCAGATCTGCTTTATCGGCTTGATTTATCTTTTGTTCAACCCATTCAGGGGGATTGGAGAACTTTAGCTGAACCAGTTTGTGTAAAGCTCTTGCTTCACCCAGTTGCACACCCTGTTCTATACCTTGTTCCATACCCTGTTCTATACCCTGTTCTATACCTTGCTCAAGCCCTTGCATTTTCCATGTTTTTGTCCATTCTTTTACGCGTTCTTCTAACATTGTTTGTACCTCATGAAGGTCGTTGAAATCAGTATGGTCATTATGACGAGATGCTTTAGCCGGGAGTAATACGCGGTTAATCCAGACCGTAAAGGCTCGTCTTAAGTTGGTTTGTTCGGGTGTTTTTAGCCAGCCTATCAAATGCACCAGCACCGCGCGGATATCTTCATCGGTACGGCTGTTTTCTAACTGGAACAGTGCGGCAACCAAGTTATTAAGGTCACTTAATGTATTATTATCAAAGGTGCCTTCGTCTATTAATAGATAGCTTGCCGCAGGTCTGTATTTTTCCAGTCCTGATGGGGAGGGGTGAATTAAGCTCTCCAGACTGACCGGTGCAACCCAGCGTGGCTGACCATTATAGAGGACGATAGGCAAAACGGGCGGTAACTTATCCCCCCTTTTCAGTTTGTCAGCGCGAATAATATCCTGATAAAGTAATGCGATATAGCTCAAAATACGCACTGCCATAAAATGGTCAGTGGTTGACTGGAATTCTAATAATAGATAGATATAAATCCATTCATCACCCCATTTGAGGCGCCAGATTAAATCATCTTCACGACTGCGAAGGTCATCACTGATATAGCTGCCACTAACTTTTTCGAGTGAATCAAAATTGCACTGCTTAAGCCAGTCGCCTTTAACAAAGCCCGTTAACAAGTCCTTGACCATTTCAGGAAATGAAAATAGCAGTTTGTAGCTGTGATCGTTAGACATGTCTATATGACTTTGAAAGTAAACTGGCATCTTCATGCAAGTCTGTTAATATGTCAAGCTGTTAACTTGTTTTTACAGTGTGGTAGGTTCGATTAGCGCAGCGTAATCGGACGAATGTATATCCTGAACCCCTCTTGATTTTTAAACAGCAAAGAAAAATGCCTAATTATCGACGCGTATTTATCCTCGGAGGAACGTATTTTTTCACTGTTAATCTTTTGCAGCGGCATGATAACAATTTATTAACCCGGGAAATCAACTTAGGAATGGGGATTTAATAACTTATGCATTGAAACCCGCAAGCCATTCAAGCTATTATTTTAAGTGTAGGTTGTGGGTGAGGCACGAACCCCAACGAGGGATAGCACAAATCACAAAGTCCAGTTGCTTACAACACGATGAGACCTCTAGCGCCTGTTATATAGCTAGCGGCATAATGTTGGGGTTCGTACCTCACCCACAACCTACACAGAGCTAGTGCATATTTCAAGCTCCGGTATATAGACGGCAGTCAGTGCACATGTTATTAAATCCTCATTCCTTACTACGTAATACGGTACAAAAAGTGCGTAAACGACACCCTTTTAGGATGGATGCGTGGGTTGTTTTGCCGGAGCATTTGCATTGTATCTGGACTTTGCCACCCGATAATAGTAATTTTAGTCTACGTTGGCGTTTAATTAAAAGTGGGTTTTCGCGTGTTTTACCCAAAACTGAACGACGCTCAAAAGTGAGACAAGCCGCTGGCGAGCGAGGAATATGGCAACGACATTTTTGGGAGCATGCGATTCGGGATGACATGGGTACAATACAAAAAAGTACAAGTATTGAAGAATCCTTAATACTCCCTATTTTCTACCAAAAGGAGTGCAAAAACACGTTTTTGCAGGCTTTAAAACGACAAAAACTTGTTTTTGTACTCCTCCATAAAAGAAATAGTATGATTAAAAGCCTGCATAATCCTTTTGTGAGGCAGGGATTCCTTCCATTTCAAACGCTTATAATTTGATGCGCGTACAAAAGTGCTACTATTTTGTATTGCACCCGGATGACATAGATTATCAGCGTCATATAGATTATATTCATGTGAACCCGTTAAAGCATGAGCATGTAAAGCAAGTGGTGGGTTGGCCTTATTCCACTTTTCATCATTATGTTGCTCAAGGGATTTATATGCCCAATGGGTGCGGTGATGTTGATATTTCGGTGGGTGGGGGTGATTAATATGCGTCAAGATGCGTTATAGCATTCGTCCGATTACGCTGCGCTAATCGGACCTACTGTGCTAAATCACTTAGGAGTGCTAGCCTGCCTGGTATAGCTAAATAGGAAGGTCAGTAGTCTGAAATGAGCTTGCCTTGAATGCATTGCTTTTTACAGGGTAATGCAATAAGGTATTACCTCTGGCTTGACTATCGAAAAGTATCAGGAGACTTAAATGCAAACATCGAAATTAACGGTCAAAGGGCAAGTTACTATTCCTTTAGATATACGTAGGTTGCTAATGGTTGAGGCAGGTTCACAGGTGGGATTTGATGTATTACCAGAGGGAGGAGTCATTTTGGTTAAAGTCAATAACAATAAGTCAATTGCTGGTGTGTTGAAAAACAAAATAAGCAATACCGCTGCTGTTTCTATAGAGGATATGAATCAGGTTATCAAGGCAGGATGGCAAGCAGATGAATGCGATTGATACGAATATACTGATTCGTTATTTAACTCAGGATGATATTAAGCAAGGTGAAGTGGCAAAAAAACAAATAGAAAGTGGCGGGCCTGTTTTTGTTACTCTCATTGTTTTTATTGAAGCAGTGTGGGTATTAAAAAGCTCGGCTTAGAGAGAGAAACGATTGCAATGGCTTTAGAAGAAGTCATAAACAATGATTTTTTTAAGATTGAAAAAAGTAAAATGATGAGTAAAGCGTTACAAGAATATCGGAATGGCTTTGATTTAGCCGATATGTTGATTGGATATAATGCAGAAGGCAATGCTTGCCATACGACTTTTACCTTTGATAAAAAAGCCAGCAAGCATCGTGTTTTTAGTCTGTTAAAAACATAAGGGAGATGATAGCAATTTTAGTTTACGCTGGCGTTTAATTAAAAGTGGATTTTCGCGTGCTTTACCTAAAGCCGAACGACCCTCAAAAGTGAGACAAGCCATTGGCGAGCGAGGAATATGGCAACGACATTTTGGGAGCATGTCATTCGAGATGACCTGGATGATCAGCGTCATATAGATTATATTCATGTAAACCCGTTAAAGCATGAGCATGTAAAGCAAGTGGTGGATTGGCCTTATTCCACTTTTCATCATTATGTTGCTCAAGGGATTTATATGCCCAATGGGTGCGGTGATGTTGATATTTCGGTGGGTGGGGGGTGATTAATATGCGTCAAGATACGTTATAGCATTCGTCCGATTACGCTGCGCTAATCGGACCTACTGTGCTAAAGCCTACGCACCCAATTACACTACGCTAAATCACTAAACAAATTTGTTAAGACTGACTCAAGGAAAGCTTGCCTTTATAATCAACTCAACTAAAAATAAACGATTAAGGAGTCAAACTTCGCGACAAGCAGAAGGTAATGCAATGACAACATATATCATTAACACGCCCGTTTTAACAAATTATGGTACCTGGTCATTCCAAGGGCCTTTAACTCTGGATGAAGCACAGGCACTGCTTAAGGATGGTTTTGTTTCTGCCATTGGGCATAGCGCCAGTGCTGAATTTTTAAGTCAATTACTCAATAGGAATATCCCAACACAACGCATTCATGTCAGTATGGAGCCGCATGATAGTGCTCTGATCTTCCGCTTGTTACAGCGATTACCGGAGGGCAAGGTATTAAATCAGCAGGAATTGAATCAGTTGCCTTATGAATTGGGGGTGTTGGTACGTTTGAAATAGTGAGTAAGGAATGAGCACACCTTCGTTTTGGTTGAGGAGCAGCCTTTAGCAACGACAGGACTTTTTTCGTGATTAAGTTTTTTGATTTACACAAGGAAACCACGTGACACATACATTAATTAGTTTCTTAGGCAAAGCCCGTAAAGATCAGGGTGGACAATACCGAACAACAAACTATGATTTTGACGGTGACATTAAAACCACACAATTTTTTGGTTTGGGCTTACGTGAAATTATTCAGCCACAACAGCTAATCATTTTAGGGACTTCTGGCAGTATGTGGGATGTCTTGTATGAAAACTTTGCCAGTTCCGATCAACAAGCTGAGCATTGGGTTAAATTAAGTGAATCTGTTTCTGCTAATCAAGTTAAGCAGGAACAGTTACAAATATGTGCAAAAGAATTAACAAAGAAGTTAGGGATCGTTTGTGTTTTAAAGCTCATTCCGTATGGTGAGGGAGAGCAAGAACAAACGAACATCTTAAAAACCATAGCGGAAGATATTCATAAAGGGGATCAGGTTTCTTTAGATTTAACGCATGGTTTACGTCATTTACCCATGCTTGGATTATTAAGCG
>CAYZUM010000112.1:0-8811 GCA_964481455.1 uncultured Methylomonas sp.
TATTTTTCAATTAATATCAGTTGGTTACAATGCAATAGGGGGTCTGAATAGTTACTTTGTCTAAGCTTTGCCATGTTTTTTATTGGCGGTGCAATGGCACTCGTGCTAAGGGCGGAATTATTCAGTCCAGGCTTACAAATCGTTGATCCCAATTTTTATAATGTGCTGGTGACCATGCACGGCCTAATCATGCTCTTGACTGTCATCATGCCCGTCGCTGTCGGCCTTGCGAACTGGCAGATACCATTAATGATCAGCGCGCCCGATATGGCACTGCCACGACTGAATAATATGAGTTTCTGGTTACTCGTGTTTGCTATCTTGCTGCTGGCCAGTACGATTTTTATGCAAGGCGGAGACCCTAATTTCGGCTGGACGATGTATGTGCCGCTGTCAACTACCTATGCGCCTCCAAGTACTGATTTTCTGATTTTCTGATTTTCTGATTTTCTGATTTTCTGATTTTCTGATTTTTTCCGTGCATATGCTGGGCATTTCATCCATACTGGGATCAATCAATATCATCGCTACCATTATCAATATGCGTGCTCCTGGCATGACCTGGATGAAACTCCCATTATTCGTCTGGACTTGGTTAGGTAACTCGCAATAAATAACACCCCATATTGCGCAGGATTTTTGTTTGTCTTCCATTAGTAGAAATAGGCGCATAGCTGGCTACGAAACTTTTTCTACAACGCAGAAGACGAACAAAAAGACTAGCAAGATGGGTGGGTGTGTGTTGCGAGTTACCTAAGCTCTACATCGGTAATTTTTTTAAGCTTTCTGAAAATTGCACATGATACTTGTAAAGCAGACTACAAACACTTGTTTTTGTAGTCTGTAATATCAATACTTTCCCAGTTTCTAAAGCCCGCTCTACAATGAACGCACTTATATAACAGGAAGATCGAATGACTTTTATGGTAAAAGTATACTGGCTAATTAGCTTGCCTGGCACTGCTATCAGCTTGATGCTAGCGTCTTTACACCCAATCGCCTTATTGCTGACCAGTTTTTGTCTGCTCTGGGCAGTGATCGGTTATATTGATATTTATATTTCTCATAGCAATCTACGACGGAATTATCCCGTGGTTGCCCATATTCGCTACCTACTTGAATATATACGCCCTGAAATCCGCCAATACTTTATTGCCAATAATATTGAAGAAAAACCCTTTAGTCGTGAATCACGCAGTCTAGTTTACCGCCGCGCCCGTTCGTTACCTGACACATTGCCTTTTGGTACTGAAATGGATATTCTTGAAGATGGCTATCTGACTGCGGAACATTCCCTCTCTCCTAAGGAGGTTGCAGAAGAAGATAAGCGTGTGTTATTTGGAGGTTCGCAATGCACTCAACCTTATAATGCTTCCCGCCTGAATATCTCTGCCATGAGCTTTGGCGCACTCAGCGCTAACGCAATATTAGCGTTGAACAAAGGTGCAAAAAGAGGGGGCTTTGCACATAATACCGGCGAAGGGGGACTTAGCCCTTACCACTTACAATTCGGTGGCGATATTATCTGGCAAATTGGCACTGGATATTTTGGCTGTCGAAATCAGGAGGGGCGTTTTGATGCCGACGCTTTTCAGCAACGCGCAACACTCGAAGTTGTTAAAATGATAGAAATCAAACTCTCGCAAGGTGCAAAACCCTCGCATGGTGGTATATTACCAGCGGCTAAAGTGAGTGAAGAAATTGCCAAAATCCGTCTCGTTGAAGCAGGTAAGGACGTCGTTTCTCCCCCCGCTCACAGTGCATTTCATGATCCTAAAGGCTTACTGAAATTTGTTCAACAGCTACGCCAGCTTAGCGGTGGCAAACCAATCGGTTTTAAATTATGTTTAGGTAAGAAAAGCGAGTTTCTCTCCATTTGCAAAGCCATGCTGGAGACTAAGATTTTTCCTGACTTTATTACCATTGATGGTGCTGAAGGGGGGACAGGTGCCGCACCACTGGAATTTTCCAACCGCTTAGGGACACCCTGCCTTGAGGCAATTTACTATGTTAACCAAGTACTGATTGGGCTGGATATAAAAGACCAGATTCGCCTGATTGCTTCTGGCAAAACAGCCTCAGGATTTGATCTACTCGCGAAAGTAGCGCTGGGTGCTGATATTGTCAATGCTGCCCGTACTATGATGTTAGCGCTAGGCTGCATACAAGCACAAGCGTGCAACACCAACAAATGTCCCACGGGTATAACGACCCAGGACCCAGCCCGTGGAAAAGCAGTCAATGTTGACAGCAAACATATACATGTGGCCAATTTTCACGCGCAGACCGTTAACTCGTTTATGAATTTATGTGGAGCGATGGGCTATGAACATCCAGACAAGCTTCGCCCATGTGATTTGTACCGCCGCTTTGATCAAGGTTTAATGCACTTTGATGAGATTTATTCACCACTGGAATCAGGGCAGTTATTAACGGGAGATATTCCTAAAACCTACGCGGTAGATTGGCAAAAAGCATCAGCAGAATATTTTTAAATATCTAAGACACGTATATTATGATGATTTCATCATCTGTAGGAGCGGTCTTTAGCCGCAATGGTTACCGGATCATTCGTGTCTAAAGAGCGGCCCCTACATGTCATGCAGTTCAACAGCACTAGTATGGAAAACGCCCATGAATGAACAATCCAAGCAAGTAAAAACAGACCTACAAATCCTGGCTCCTTCATCATTAACGGGTCATGCTATCCTGGAAAATCCATTACTCAACAAAGGCACTGCGTTTAGTAAACAAGAGCGCATCGAATTAGGCTTACTAGGCTTATTACCCCCCCATATTGAAAATCTGGAAGATCAGGTAGAGCGTGCTTACGAAGCCTTTTGCGCATACGAAACGGAACTGGAAAAATATATTTTCCTGCGCAGCATACAGGATAGTAACGAAACGCTATTCTACCGCTTAGTACATCATTATTTAACGGAAATGATGCCGATAATCTACACGCCAGTAGTGGGTGCTGTCTGCCAGAACTTCAGTAAAATCTATGGACGTTCCAGAGGGCTCTTTATTGCCTATCCGGAACAAGATCGAATTGATGCGATGCTGGATAATGCTATCGGAAAAAATATTCGCGTCATAGTGGTTACCGATGGTGAACGAATCCTGGGTTTAGGCGATCAAGGCGCGGGAGGAATGGGCATACCGATAGGTAAGCTGTCCTTGTACAGCGTGTGCGGTGGCATAGATCCGGCGACAACATTACCGATTACTCTGGATGTGGGCACCAATAACGAAGAACGTATCAAAGATCCTTTATATATAGGCTGGCGTCACGCGCGCATCCAGGGTGAACAATATTATCAATTCCTGGATAAATTTGTACAGGCAGTTAAACAAAAGTGGCCTCAGGTCATATTGCAATTCGAGGATTTTGCTCAAACACATGCAACCCCCCTACTGGAAAAATACCGCGACCAATTATGCTCATTTAACGATGATATACAAGGCACAGCAGCTGTTACAGTCGGCACTTTACTTGCTGCCGTAAAAGTAGCCGATATCAGCCTCATTGAACAAAACGTAGTTTTTCTTGGGGCGGGATCTGCCGGTTGCGGAATAGCAGAACAAATTATCGCTGCAATGGTGATGCAAGGCCTTGCAGAAGCCGAAGCCAGACAACATATCTTCATGGTTGACCAACAAGGCTTACTACATGATGGACTTGAAGCTAGGTTCGCCTTCCAGCAACGTTTAGCGCAACCTTTTACGAAAGTAAAAAACTGGGCCGGTGATAACGCTCAAGGCATTAGCCTGCTTGAAGTCATTAAGCAGGCACGCCCAGCGATATTAATAGGCGTTTCCGGCCAACCGGGATTGTTTTCCGAGGAAATCATTCGCACCCTGAGTGCAGGAGCCACAAGGCCGATCATTTTTCCTTTATCCAACCCAACTGCCCGCATTGAAGCCGTCCCTGCTGACTTGATTAAATGGTCTAATGGCAAAGCGCTAGTTGCGACAGGAAGCCCCTTTCCGCCTGTGCAATACAATGGTCATCGTCATCCCATAGCACAATGTAATAACAGTTATATTTTTCCTGGAATAGGTTTGGGTATACTGGCTGCAGAAGCCAGTCGAGTCACTGATGCAATGTTAATGGCCGCGGCTGTTGCGCTCAGTGATGGCGCGCAATCGCATGATGATTCGCCGCAGATGGATTTACTGCCTCCTCTAAAGAATATCCGCACCGTCAGTAAAAATATTGCGCTTGCTGTGGGGTTACAAGCCCAAATTGATGGAGTAGCCCCTACAATATCCCGAAAGGCGTTACTCGAAAAAATTGCAGCAACATTCTGGGAACCTTGTTATCACAGTATAAAACATCAATTATAAACAACGGTTATATTTTTCAGCCACTTTATTATTTCACGCTTCAGGACCAACAACATGACTGTAGATAAAATGACCTACCAGCCCGTAGGCGATAAGAAAAACTCGGATTTTTTCAATGAATATCGCCTTAAAATATTTCAACGACGGAAAACAAGTGGCCTGGAAGATCTTTTAGAGCATATATGCGCACTTGTTGTACAAGTAGAGACTGGTGAAGCACTCTCCTATATGGAAGAACTATATTTGCTAACACCCTTCCGATTTCAAAATGCCTATCTTAATGCAACTCATAAAATTTATATCATGCAAGCCAAACCAGAATGGCCTTGTTATATCGTATTAGAACCGTTAGATAAAACATTCAGGGATGATCTGACACGCTTGAATATGCTCTATCCCTTAGCACGTAAAAAGCCCAATGCTCGTTATGTTGGTGAAATTTTTAAAACCCGGGACCTGTCAGAAACACGAAAAATTCTTGAATCACACAATATTCGCTTCCATTATCCCGATGAAACCGAAAACAAGTTTTTTTCCAACCGACACTTCAATTTTACTCTGCCTTCCTCCATGACTGGAAATCGCGTTGGCTATATGCCCACCAATACCTTCGACCTGGAAGAGCTGGAACTTGGTCAACGCTTGTTATTAGGGAAAAATGAACTAGATCTACTCTCTAAGGCTGAAGCAAAAGCTGCCGAACAAGGTACTAATCAACTAATTCTGGGGGTCGACCATATGGCAACCAGGGTTTTATCTGGCGAAAGAGAGGAAGCAATTCTCGAATTCCTCACGATGTCTAATTATTATTTCTGGGGCGCTTATAATATTTCTGACCAAAATTCGTCAACCAACGTTAATCGCCACCCAAACGTCAATGATGACAAACTATCCCCCGCCAAAGTCTTTACCGCAAATAACACGCCTTCCTTCGTTAATTCTTTCGAAAATTTACCGATGCCAACTGAAGATTTTGTCCGCAACTATGGCAGACGTATGCACCATATTGCCTATGAAGTGCAAGACGGTGATCACCTAAGCGGTGAAAAGAATATTGACTTTGTGGTGGACACTCTAAAAAGTTATGGCGTTCCTTTTTTGGCAAATGTAGTCGGTGAATGTACTGATAAGCCTAATCTTAAACAAATTTTTTCCAAACACTCTGAATATTCAATTTTAATTACCGAATATGTAGAAAGGTGCCATGGGTTTGATGGTTTTTTTACTAAAGATAATGTCGCCGCTTTAACCCAGGCAGCAGGTGCCGAAGAACGTTATGAACATGGGAATATATTTGATTAGGAACGTGCACGAAATAAGTTGTGCAACTGGCGCAGAATTTTTATTCGTATTCAAGGCGTAGAAATAGGCGCATAGCCAGCTACGTAACTATTTCTACAACGCTGAAGACGGATAAAAAGGCAAGCAAGTTGCTCAAGTTATTTCGGGCACGTTCCTTAAGGAAGGTTTACGTAACAAAATGAAGAACCCCGCCCCAAGGGTTTTCGCTTCGCGAAGAGGGGTATCTTGTATAAAAAAAGATCAAAAGACTTTACGCCGCAAGCGGCGGGGAATAAGACCCGAAGAGATTGAACTATGTAAGTGCAAATTCATTCGCATAGTACGGAAAATCTCTGCTTACAAAAGTTACTTGTCTAAGGGAGATGGAAACAAATAATCACCCAAGATTGCTGGTATATTTGTCCGTCTTCTTTGTTGTAGTAACCGTTGCGTAGCCAGCTATTCGCCTGTTTCTACGCCTTGGCCAGCAGCTCTGGCATGCTGGCCTTAAAGACAAACAAAAATCCTGCGCAATATGGGTAGTTTATTTACTGCGCGTTACCTAACACTCGATGTTCCAGTTTCCAGCTATATCTGGGCTTGAAGGCACCTAGATTTTGTTGCAATAAAAGTTAGTGCATTGATTTTAAAGGTAAACTTAATTTTATCGAAATCAAAAATAGATAATAAAATCAACATACTACAAAAACTGGAACATCGAGTAACACATTAAACATAAGCCCCATTTATCACTTTTTCAAACTCTCTGTCTGACAAAATAGATCCGTGTGCATCAAACTATTAATGATTGAAACGGGCTGAATACCCCGTCTCGCAAAGATAGAAACAAGTTTTATAACGGTTAGATTGGGGCAAAAACTTATTTTTCACTCCTAATTTATAATACACTAAGTAGTGACAGTTTTTTGCTTTATCATAGCCTGTCATCAGACTTAAAATTCAGCTGATTAGCAAACGATAAAATTATTTAAACTATGTTATTTAACATAGATTATATACTCCAAATAACCTACCTATTGAACCCTCAAAAATAGCATCTATACCTTAGTAAAGCGGTTATGCTAGTATATACCTTATGGACATTACACAATTCATCAGTTTCCCCATATTGATTGCCTTTTTTATCGGTCTATTCAGCAGTATTCACTGTGTGGCTATGTGCGGCTCTATTATTGGCACTTTATCCTACAGTCTAAAGCCTGAAATTCGAGCCAATAAATCGACTATGGTTGCCTTTATTTTCAGCTATAATTTTGGACGTATTTTCAGCTATATGATTGCAGGTTTAATCATTGCACTCATAGAATCTCTTATTACTTTTCCGTTAGGTGAACAACATAGTCATCGATTTTTACAAATTATTTCTGCACTCATTATTACCGGTGCCGGATTTTATATTGCAGGCTGGTTTCCCAATTTTGCTTATATAGAAAAAACAGGGTCACTTTTTTGGAAAACGATTGAGCCTTATGGCAGAAAACTCATTCCTGTTGCAAGCATTCAACAGGCCTTTCTATTTGGTATGGTCTGGGGCTGGATCCCCTGTGGCCTGGTTTATACCGCACTTGCTTTAGCAGCAACATCAGGGAATATTACAACCAGTATGCTTATTATGTTTGCCTTTGGATTGGGCACTTTACCTGCCGTGGCAGGAACCGGAATCGTGAGTACCTTTATGAGTCGCATTACCCGCTCAAATACGACTAAACAAATCGTCGGTATGTTATTAGTTCTGGTTGCAATTATTAGTTTATGAGCCATTTTAATTCAATCATTAGCCACACTCCGGTCTTTGATAATGTCCTGAGAAGCGCACGCATGGTTGCGGTAACGGATGTCACTGTGTTAATCAAGGGAGCAACAGGCACAGGAAAAGAGGTATTAGCCACTGCGATACAGAAAGATAGTCCACGCGCTGATAAGGCTTTTATCACCTTAAACTGCGCTGCCTTACCCGAATCACTCATTGAATCAGAATTGTTTGGGCATAAAAAGGGTGCATTTACAGGTGCAATAGCGAATAAGACAGGTATTTTTCAGGCAGCTGATGGTGGCACCCTATTTCTGGATGAAGTTAATTCTTTGCCGCTAGCTGCTCAGGCGAAGTTATTACGATTTTTGGAAAATGGTGAATGTTTAGCCGTTGGTGATACAGAACCGTATAAGGTTGATGTGCGTATCATTTCAGCATCAAACTCTGATTTACAACAACAAATTAAAGGCGGAATCTTTAGAGAAGATTTATATTTCCGTCTCAATGTTATTCCATTAGAAATACCTGCTTTAAAAGATAGAGTGGATGATATAGAACATCTGATAGAACACTTCCATGAACATTTTGCCAAACGACATTCCAGAACCCCTCCTAAATTCAGCAAACAAGCGCTAAAAATCCTGCAAAATTATGATTGGCCAGGAAACATTAGAGAGTTACGCAACTTGTGTGAACGCACATCCATTCTTTTATCAGGTCAATTAATTGAAGCTGAAAATTTTCCTCATGATTTTTTTTCTTCTAAAACAATAGTTAACTCAAATAATACCGAGTTTGCTTTGCCAGAAGTCGGATTAAATCTAGATGAACTAGAAGCGGATCTTATCCATCAGGCACTAGAAAGGACAAACGGTAATCGCGCTAAGTCAGCTCGATTATTAGGGCTAACACGTGATACTTTATTATACCGGATTCAAAAACATGGACTTGCTAAACAGTAAAAGCATTTGGATAGGGATAGGTGTATAGTTTCACCACGTTATACCAGATTAAAAAAATAAAAAGGCTAGCCCTGATAACCTATTAAAACGTTCACCACAAAGGAATTAATATGAGCCAAGGCTATCACACGAATGCAAAAACAAATTCACATTCGAGAGACATTATACAACAATCGGGTCTCAGCAATATTGAGTTATCAAAGCGCTTTGAAGCTAATGAAAAGACAGTATCCAAATGGAAAAGCAGAACGGAAGTGACTGTTCACCGTGGCGATATCTGGCGGATGTGATTACCAAAAGGAGGGCTGGCTTGCCCGTTCCGCCGCTACCTTTGCCTGCAAAAGTGCTAGGGGTGTGAATAATTACGAACGGAAGTTATAGATAAAAGTTCACGTCCACACACGATTAAACGCTCTTTAACAGCGCTTGAAAGAGAAATTATTA
>CAYZUM010000113.1:0-8809 GCA_964481455.1 uncultured Methylomonas sp.
AAAGCCCACGGTCGATTAACTTCACGCCATGCCAATATTTACCCCATAAATACAGTTTCTTTGTAACCGTTCAGGCCCCTAAACTACATAAATTACAGTGTGTTACAGACGGCCAAAATAGCATCATAAATACCGAATTAATCGTAAGCAATTGATTGTTAGTGAAGGCCAATCAAAATAGCTATTTTTGCCAAAAATAGCTAGATTATTTTTCAATTAATATCAGTTGGTTACAATGCAATAGGGGGTCTGAATGGTTACGTTTCTTTAGGTGCCCGCTGGGAGAGTAGTTCGCTGCAATCATTAGTTGTCATTAAACGTGAAACATTGCACTTGAAAACTGAAAAAGAAAGCGAAGAAACCTCTTATTATATTAGCAACTCTGTCATAAAAGACAATGATTTAGAGGCTCCTCATGATTTGGTAAAAGCCATTCGAGGGCACTGGGGCGTTGAATCAAACAACTGGATTCTGGATGTCACTTTTAATGAAGATAACGTTAAAATAAAGGCACCGAATCAAGCCCATATTATGGCAAGGTTACGCGGTTTTACGCTTCAATTATTACGAAAATCTGGCGCTAAAAACTTTCAGGCAGCAATGGAAGGTTTTGCTAATTCGGTCTTTAGCATGGAGGAGATACTTAGGCAAGTCAAATTTGCATGAGAAAGCCGTGTGACTTCAACAGACCAGTGACCCCGAACTTTATGTAAAATAGTTTTTGCATCCGCTTCGTTTTGAACTCGACTGGTCACGCTATAGGCTATCACAAGCGATGTTGCGCCACTTTTTTTATCTGTTATTTCTCTCTCTATTTGATAAACCTGAGCAACATGGGAGAATTTCACATACTCATTTAATGCTGATGTCACCCAAATTCTACGTACCTCAATTCGTCCATGCTCTACACTGATTTCGTCTTCATAATCTGCCTGACGGTTATCATTTGAAAAGTACGTTGTAATATCTTCAAGCAAGGTCGGCTGATTTCCTTTCACACTAAAATAATAATGCGCTTTTCGTTGCTCCACTAAATAATTCGCAAACTCTGTTTGAGTGTGCAAGGTATCACTCGTCATATCTTTATTTTCAATGGGTAGCGAATCTAGCAATATCGGAGAAAACTTTATTTCATTCGTTTGCTTTACTTCATCGGATCCATTCCCTGCGGGCAAAGTACCTACTTTTTTTGGGCGTAGCAAAGCCCTGTCGTATGTCCGACTGCACTCATTATCTGCGTTTGTCTTCCTGATTCGTCAATGGCATTGCACGTGACTTTACCGTCTATAGCGAGTGAGTTGTCATCTTGGGCATAAGCCATGTTCCACCCGCTAAAGGCCGCTTCAAGCTCGCTGGGGTCAACTTTGACCAGCACATCTCTGAAAATACTCAGGCTTGGGATGACGTATCGACCTTTGTCATAACGACAGCGAAAATGTTCTCTGGACTTTTGCGTTAAACGGTCCGCCCAATCAAAAATAGACTCATAACTTCTCATGCCACATAACACGGCACCTGCTGCAATCCCCAGGACAGTAGAGAGTCTGTACCGTCTCCCTTGTGCGCGACGCGGGTCATCTATCTCTCTAAAAAAATCGGGGAGCGAACGCATTTGATGGGCTGTGATTTTCATTTTTACCTCTCCTAAGTTGAAATGCTGACTGAGCTCGTGATGAGATAAAATGTGTTGTGCTCGACGATGTAGAGTTTTAACAAAAATCAACTTCTGATGCTCTGTTTGAGCAGAATAGCCTGTCGTTGTCCTGCGAAACCCCTCGGTAAAACCTATGGCTTGCTAATTACTCGCTCTATAGACCTCCCCGTAAAACCTTTCAGGATCAACAAAAGTCTCTACTAAAAGAATGGGATGTCCATACTTTATAACCCAATTATTAGACAAGCGCTTAAGGCAGAGCGAAAGTAATCGTGAGCCCAGGTTTTTATCATCACCATTCGGTAATATTAAAAAACGGCTATTATTGGCAATTAATTTTAAGCGTCCTGTTTGGTGGCGATAACTCCAGCCAATCCAGCGATCACGCGCTTCACATTTTAATGCGGCAGCCGAGAAGCTGATCAATGAAACCCATTCTGTTTTGTACGTTGCGACATACCAAATAGTTTCACCAATTTTTGGAATATTTCCCAAATAATGGTGAGCGCCCATAAGTTGGATGCATCTTGGCTCCTCTTGTTTTAAGATAGGTCTGATTGATACTTGCTCTAGCTGCATAGTCTTATCTCATTTTACTGAACAAAACTATACTCGCCTTTTAGCGTTTGTCCAATTGAGGTGTTAAACCTATGTTGAGAATACCTTGTGGGTGGAGAACGAATTAGCCCTGAGCCCCCCGCCTGTTAACAAACACGTAAGGGCCTGCATGGATCGAGATAAAAAAGACATGCTACAGCCTGCGCGTGAAACTGTTTTTTGGTTCTTTTCCCTTTGGTGTGAATGACAAAATAGATTAAAAACAGTATGATATGGCAATAATTTACTTTCTGATATCTTAAAAAATGACCACTATTTCAGTCCCTATCAATATTCCTAATATTAACGTAACTAATATAAATATACTGGATAATGATATTACCTGAATTCGTATAATCAGTGCCAGCAACTGTTTATCATCCACCCATTTGCCGAGTCGGTTCATCAGTAAGTCGTGATCGACTTTGTCAAAGAACCTGGATAAATCAATATCCATGGCATAGCCATAGCCCTCTTTAATTCCTTTCTTTCACTTGAGAGACATTAATTTTAGTGACATTTTTTGAACGATAAGTATGCTTCTTCATAGTGGGAATACCTTTAGTTTTAGGGAAAATATTTGTCTGAATAAATTCTCTATTTTGAGGGTTCCCACTTCTTTTGTCTTGGTGTTACTATAGCTGACTTAGCTGTGTTAGCAACGCAGTTATCGGCAAAAATGCAGCCGATAGAAAATCGTAGCCGTGATCGCAGGAAGGATAGGTGAGTAGTCGGTAATATATTTCGAGTTACCTAACATCGTATTTTTTCTTGCAGAAGCATCTGCTACCAATAGGAATGACTGATTTGAAAATCTTTAAAAAACCTAGATGATATTGGGGGGAGTGCGTCATAGGGTGACTCAAAAACCGCAAAAATAGAAGAATTCAAGCGGGGAAAATGATACTTCACGCGAGTTTGGTCGCGTGAAGTATCATTGATTGGAATTGCTACGTTTTTTTAGAATTCGCTTTAACTACCCAGCCACGCAATCTACAGCAGCAAGCATTTTTTGTAACTCCCCTTGACTGTGTAAACCCATCACTATATCACAACCCCCAACGAGTTCGCCTTTAATATAAAGCTGTGGGAAAGTAGGCCATTGCGAGTATTCTTTTAACGCTTCACGGACTTCTTGATCTTCAAAGATATTAATATACATAAATTTCGCATGACATTCCTTCATGACTTGTATCACTTGTCCTGAAAACCCGCATTGTGGAAAATCAGGCGACCCCTTCATATATAATACAACCGCATGACTGCCCAATTGATCTTTAATTCTTTCTACTGCATCCATAATATTTACTCAAAAAATAAAAACCCAGTAATTTTATCAGGATTTATTCAACAAAAAAAGTATCCTGTTGATCAAATATTACTTGCTCATTAAAATCAACAAAACTATAATCAACGGTTTTTTTCTAAAAGGCACTGAAATCTTAAAGTTTTCTTTGCTTTATATGGAAGACCATTATGACCAGTCATATAATGCCTACCTACGGGCGACTCGCTGTTACTTTCACTAAAGGTGAAGGTGCATGGCTCTGGGATCAAAACAACAAACGCTATCTGGATGCTCTTTCGGGCATTGCTGTCTGTAATTTAGGGCATGCACACCCTACGGTGCATAAAGCCATTTGCGCGCAAAGCCAGCAACTATTGCATACTTCCAATTTGTATCATATTCCTCAGCAAGAGGAACTTGCCACGAAATTGTGCGAGCTCAGTGCGATGGATAATGTTTTCTTTTGTAATTCCGGAGCAGAAGCAAATGAAGCAGCGATCAAAATCGCGCGTGTATACGGCCAGCAAAAAAACATAAGCAAGCCAACGATTATCGTTATGGAGCAAAGTTTTCATGGACGTACTATGGGAACTTTGTCTGCAACAGGCAACCCCAAGGTACAAGATGGCTTCACGCCACTGCTCGATGGTTTTTTACGGGTTCCCTATAATGACATTCCTGCCATTGAAGCGATATTGAGTCAGGAGAATAATATCGTGGCCATTTTGGTTGAACCGATTCAAGGCGAAGGCGGCGTCAACATCCCGGCAGCTGACTACCTGAATAATATTCGTAGTCTGTGTGATAAGCACGATATTTTAATGATGTTAGATGAAGTGCAAACAGGGATTGCCAGAACTGGAGCATGGTTCGCTTTCCAGCATAATAATATTATTCCAGATGTTTGTACACTGGCTAAAGCACTCGGTAATGGGGTACCTATTGGAGCCTGCCTAGCAAAAGGTAAAGCAAGTACACTCTTGACGGCTGGCAAGCATGGTTCAACCTACGGTGGCAACCCTTTAGTCTGCTCTGTTGCACTGGCGGTGATAGAGACCATTGAAAATGAACTACTTTGTCAACAAGCTAAAGATAAAGGGAATGCAATTAAACAAGCTTTTAATGCACGGCTAAAAAATAATTCGCATCTTGTTGAAGTACGCAACAAAGGTATGATGATCGGCATTGAGTTGGATGCAGCGTGTACTGAATTAGTCTCTCTAGCATTAGAGGCAGGTTTGCTGATTAATGTTGCAGGCGAAAAAAATATCCGTTTACTACCACCACTCGTTATCAACAGTGAACAAATCGAATTACTGGTTAATATATTATCGACATTAATTGATCGCTATACACAAGAAAAATAATAATAAAATACGATGATGAAACCTAAACACTTTATTAGTTTACTAGACCTATCAAGTAATGAATTACGAGCATTAATTCAGCGTGCAATTGTCTTAAAAAACGAGCATAACCGTGACTTTCAACCCTTAAAGGGTCAAATGCTGGCAATGATTTTTGAAAAATCATCTACGCGGACACGTATTTCTTTCGAAACGGGTATGGCTCATTTTGGAGGCAATGCGATTTTCTTATCACCAAGAGATACTCAATTAGGGCGAGGCGAACCTATCAAAGATAGTGCTAGAGTTATCTCCAGCATGGTCGATGGCATAATGCTACGCACAATGAATCATGCGACTGTCACTGAATTTGCAGAACATTCTAGCGTTCCGGTTATCAATGGCTTAACAGACCTATTACACCCTTGCCAGTTATTGGCCGATATGCAGACTTACTTTGAACATCGTGGTGATATAAAAGGGAAAACAGTGACATGGATAGGGGATGGGAATAATATGTGCCACTCTTATATAAATGCTGCAATACGACTTGGGTTTAATTTAAAAATTGCTTGCCCTGACGGCTATCTTCCAGAGAATAGCATTGTAAAATCAGCCGGCGGCTTTGTTAAACTGTTTAATAATGCACAAGATGCCGCCAAAGATTCCGATCTGGTGGCTACTGACGTCTGGGCCAGTATGGGGCAGGAAGAAGAGCAAAAACAACGCGAGTCTGCATTTAAAAACTTTCAGGTGAATCAGGACGTCATGAAAAATGCCCACTCAGATGCTCTCTTTATGCACTGTCTACCCGCCCACCGAGGCGAAGAAGTGGCTGCTGGTGTCATTGATGGCAAGCAAAGTGTTATTTATGATGAGGCAGAAAATCGTTTGCATGCACAAAAAGCATTGCTTGAATTGCTAATGTGTGCATAAATTCGTTAAACTACATGTTTAATCCCATAGAAAAGTAACTATTTTGCCCGATAAACAGGACATATTCGTGAAACATTTATTTTATTTTATTTTGACCCTACTCAGTTGCAATATCGTCATGGCAAAATCGGTATACATTACTGATAGCATGAAATTTAATTTGCGTAGTGGCGAAAGTAGCAAATATAAACTTCTTAAGACACTGCCATCAGGTACAAAGCTGACACTGTTGAGAGAAAATAAAGCAACAGGCTACAGTAAAGTAAAAATGAGTTCGGGTGTGATTGCTTATATCCCGACACGATTCACCTTAAATAAGCCGATTAGTAGTTGGTACTTAGACAGGGCTAATAAAGAACTTGTATTACTAAAGGCCGAAAACACAGAAATAAAGGCCAATTTGGCGAACTTGCAAAAAAACAATAGCAGTACCGTCTCTAGCAATGAAACTCTGACTAATGAACGCGACCAGCTGAGTTCTGAACTCAGTAATATTCGCCAGACCGCTTCTAATGCTATACAGATACAGCGTGAACGCAATGAATTACAAGAAAGAGTGGTCAATGTTGAGCGCGAGTTACAACAGCTTAAAAGAACCAAACAAGCTCTAGAAGATAGTACCAATCAGGACTGGTTTTTGTATGGTGGGATTCTGTCTTTTCTAGGCATCTTCTTTGGTTTGCTGATCCCCAAAATTAGCTGGCATCGTAAATCGCATGGAGGCTGGGATACTTTTTAATCCCTGCACTATATTGATATAACCCTATTGATAGGATTATGCGTACGCACACTGAGTCACACTTTCACTTATCAACACTTTAAAATAGCACACAATTACATGGCGAACGATAACAATACCCGAACTTTTTCTTCAAAAGTTGTAGATGGCATGGAGCGCGCACCGAGTCGTGCAATGCTACATGCTGTTGGTTTTAAAAATGAAGATTTCAAAAAACCACAAATTGGCATTGCCTCAACCTGGAGCATGGTAACGCCTTGTAATATGCATATTAACAAACTTGCTGATGATACAGTACTGGGCGTTGATAATGCGGGGGGCAAGGCTATTATCTTCAATACGATTACCATCTCTGATGGTATTTCGATGGGAACTGAAGGTATGAAATATTCGCTAGTGTCTCGTGAAGTTATTGCTGACTCCATTGAAACAGTGACTGGCTGCCAAGGCTTTGATGGTATCGTGGCTATCGGTGGTTGTGATAAAAATATGCCGGGTTGTATGATTGCTATATCACGTCTAAATCGCCCTGCTATCTTTGTCTATGGCGGCACCATTTTACCGGGTTGCCATAAAGAAAAAAAACTAGATGTTGTCTCTGTGTTTGAGGCTGTTGGTGCACGAGCGAATGATCTGATCGATGATGCAGAACTGGCAGCTATTGAAGAAAAAGCGATTCCTGGTGCAGGTTCATGTGGCGGTATGTACACAGCAAATACCATGGCCTCAGCAATTGAAGCACTGGGCATGAGTTTACCAGGTAGCTCTGCACAAACTGCTATTTCAGATGAAAAACGCAAAGACTGCGAGCGCGCGGGTGCTGCTGTATTAGAGCTACTTAAACAGGATATTAAGCCCAGCGATATCATGAACAAAAAAGCCTTTGAAAATGCGATTACTGTGGTCATTGCATTAGGCGGTTCAACGAATGCGGTTTTACATATATTAGCCATGGCACATGCGGCTATGGTTGATATACAACTCAGTGATTTCACACGCATCGGCGCAAATGTCCCCATGGTTGCTGATTTAAAGCCAAGCGGGCGTTACCAAATGGCTGAGCTAATTGAAATTGGTGGAATCCAGCCCTTGATGAAAATTTTACTGGAGCGTGGCTTATTACATGGCGATTGCTTAACAGTCACGGGAAAAACACTCGCTGAAAACTTGGCGCCGGTAAAACCATACCCTATTGATCAGGATATAATTTTGCCATTAGATAATCCCATTAAAAAAGACAGCCACCTGGTCATTCTGCATGGAAATTTAGCGGCGGAAGGGTCTGTTGCTAAAATAACCGGTAAAGAAGGGTTATGCTTTACTGGAACTGCAAAAGTCTATGATGCGGAAGAGCAAGCATTACAAGGTATTTTAAAGGGCGATATTGTCAAAGGTGATGTTATCGTTATTCGCTACGAGGGCCCAAAAGGTGGACCTGGTATGCGTGAAATGCTTTCCCCTACTTCAGCCATAATGGGGAAAGGTTTAGGTAAAGAGGTTGCGCTGATTACCGATGGTCGTTTCTCAGGTGGTACTCACGGATTTGTGGTCGGTCATATCACTCCCGAAGCTCATGTTGGTGGCCCTCTTGCCATTATTGAAAATGGTGACAAAATCACTATCGATGCTGAAAGTAAAAACCTGACATTACATTTAGAAGACTCAGAAATAACAGCCCGATTAGAAAAATGGCAACAGCCAGCCCCTAAATATACTCGGGGAGTTTTAGCAAAATATGCTAAATTAGTCAGTTCTGCATCTGAAGGGGCCGTGACTGATAGTTAATCGTCCAGTCGTTAGGGCAGGGCGGTGATTTGCTGTCCACCAATAATTATTACACCAGGCATCTGGGAAGAAAATCACTCCCCATCCAAGTGTTGGCGACACATTTAAGAGGGAACAGGTTGTTAGGTAACTCGCAACAAATAACCCACCCACCCACCCACCCACCTTGCTTGTTTTTTTGCCCGTCTTCTGCGTTGTAGAAATAGCCTGCTATGCGCCTATTTCTACGCCTTGAAGGCGAACAAAAATCCTGCGCAATATGGGGAGTTTATTTATTGCGAGTTACCTTACCATGAAGGACGAAGATAATTTCGAGAGGCGCGGGGGCTTGACCCCGCTGCAAATGTTTGTAATTTGATGCACACAGAGGTATATTTTGGGAGCCTCACTTAAACGGGTAGCCCAGATAGTTAAGGAATGGGAATTGAATAAGTTGTGCATTATGACGCAGTATTTTTGTTTGC
>CAYZUM010000114.1:0-8797 GCA_964481455.1 uncultured Methylomonas sp.
GAGTGAATGAAGGTGACAGGAGTCCCTGAATTTCACGAAGTAGCATGGCGCGCCCGTATAGGGTTTGAAATCTTTAGGTTTGAGGGTGAGAAGGCTATAGAGCATTGGGATAATATTCAGCATAGGCTAGGCCCAAACTTTTCTGGTCATACGATGGTCGATGGAGTGACTGACGCGACTGAACTCGATTGCACTGAAGTTAATCGGGACATCGTACGCTATTTCGTCAATGAGGTGCTAATTAACGGTCAATTCGATAAGCTTGAAAATTACATCAATGAAGCAAGCTATACCGAACATAACCCTTGCCTTGATGATGACGTATCTTCATTGTCCTCATTATTTAAGGGTGGCACTATATATTACGAAAAAAACCATCGTATTCTCGCTGAAGGAAATTTTGTGCTATCTGTCTGTGAAGGCTCAGTCAATGACCTGCACAGTTCATTCTATGACCTTTTTCGACTTTCGGATGGGAAACTTGTGGAGCATTGGGATACTACCGAGGCGATTCCGCCTCGTGATAAGTGGAAGAATGAAAACGGAAAGTTTTAATGCTAAGACTTCTCAATAAATCAAAATTTAAAATAACTAATTAACCAAGAATGGTGTCTAAAAATGATTAAATTTGTTATGTGTTTAACCCGACACCCAGACATGACTCGCGAGGAGTTTACAGATTATTGGGTTAACAAGCATGGAGCGTTCTTTATGAAGAATGCTGATGTTATGGGGGCTAAAAAATATGTTCAATCGCGCACACTCGAGACGCCTTTGAACGAAGGTCTAAGAACGTTTAGGGGAATGTTGCCTAGATATGATGGTGTTGCCGAAGTATGATTTGAGTCAGAGGAAGCACTGCTGGAGGGTATGAGTACGCCGGAAGGTAAAAAATTGGGCGCTGCGCTACTAGAAGACGAAAAAGATTTTATCGATCACTCAAAGTCTGCTGCATTTATCGTTGAGGAGCATGAATTATAAGAAGTTAACAAGCACATAACTCGGACAGTAAAAAAGCGATGAGTCTTCGTCGCTATGCTTTTTATTGTCGTTAATACAGTGTGTATATTCGATTTTTGGTGACAATTTAAGGTGGGTTAACCTTAACCTTTGGCACGTAGGGTGGGTAATTTTTCTACCCACCGAAGTTTAGTCTTGATGGTGGGCAAAAAAACTGCCCCGTTTTAAATTTAAAGTCGGTTTTTTATATTCTTCATGATGGATTATTTCGCGGCTAAAGACCGCTCCTACTTCTCTACAGTTATACTTTAAACAGTAGATAAAAGGCTCCCGCCATCCTGTCCTGCAACATTCGACCAGAGGTGTGGTAATCCTAAATCTTCTAGCCATGCCACACCCTTCTCTTCTTTAAGCATAGCAATGGTGGAAGCACTCCCCGCTACCACACAAAAATCTCCGACCACACTGACGGATGACATATATTTAACAGGCCAACCGGTTTTAGGGTTCAATACGTGGCTATAGCGTACGCCATCAACCAGAATAAAACGTTCATAATCTCCGCTGCTGGCTAATGCGCCATGAGTAAGGGAGAGTGTTTTCAGTATTGCATCTGCTTTTCGGGGGTGCCGAATCCCCACTTTCCAGGGACTACCATCAGCTTGAGGACCAATGATTTTAATATCTCCGCCCAGATTGATTATGCCATGGTGAATACCTGATTCGAGACAGAGTGATGCAGCTCGGTCGACGGCATACTCTTTCACAATACCTCCAAAGTCAATTTCCATACCGGGTATTGAAAAATCTAGTATAGGAGGACTCCAGTCCAGTCGGTGCCAGCCGATTTGGTCCAGTAACTTATCTATCGTATGTTGTGCAGGTATCTTGCCACTATCAAAGCGCCAGGCTGCGCGAAGTTTTCCTGATGTTATATCAAACAAGCCATTGCTTTGTTGATAGCAAGTCGCGGCATAATTTAGTAGTCCTGTTGTTTCAGTATCGACTGATATTTTTTTGCCTATCGCCGCATGGCGATTTATTTTCGATAAAAAACTGTCTTGTCGATAGCGTGAATAAAGTACTTCAAGGCGGTTAACATCCTTTATTACTCGATCTGCGGTATCTCTGGCTTGTGTATCACTCTCTGCAAATATCTGGATCTCACAGAGGGTTCCCATTGCTTTGAAATTACATTTAAAGTATTTAATTTGATATTTCCTTTTTATTGAAAATAGTCATTAGCAAGGTAAGGGAGATGGAAAAATATAGTTATTCAGAAATGACATGAAATCGGGGTTAGAAAGTGTTGAATAATGATTTCGCGTAGGTTGTGGGTGAGGCACGAACCCCAACATGTATGGTTTATGATCTATTTTGTTGGAGTTCGTGCCTCATCCACACCCTACAGTGTTAAAATGTGTGTATTGGGACGATTATTTATTTTCATGCCCTAGTGGTTAGACGATAGCTATAAAGATACTATTCTTTCTTATTGCACCTTCATTAAACAGGAAAATAACAGTTGCAAGCCATAAAAATCTGAACAGCAGGCTAAAAAGCCTACTCCCACTATTCTGCCTTTTTACAAAGCGTAACGCAGAGTTGTCAAGCTTTTTAGAAGGCATAGCTCCATGACGCCGCTAAAGCTCCCTGACGGTTGAGTTGATAGCCATTAACATCATCTACAATAGGCTGTAGCCATTCAAAAGCAAAGGAGTTGCCCACTAAATCTCCTCGGGGAATCATCACATTGACACCGAAACCAATATCGCCAAAATTTCCGCCATGGTTAGCAGGGAAGTCCATTGGCCCCACTCTGGCGCTATAGGTATTGAAGTCACCCTCAATCGCGCCTTGAACGCTGTATATCCCCCGGATTGAACTAGAAAGCCAGTCAGTGAGTTTATAACTCCCCCAAACACTGGTTTGCAACTCATTGCCTAGACGATAACCCGATTCATTTTCACTTTGCATACGCACTTCACCCTTAACCTGTGCGCCCCATGACCAGTCATTGTACTCTCCGGTATACGTCAGGTTGGGGAGAAAATCCCAGGTACCGCTGCCTAATTGCATTGCAAAATGTACAATACTACCATCTTCGCGGGCTATTCGCCTGAATTCCAAGTCAACATCTCCGGTAGGTGCGCTCACGCCTAGGCCAAGATGCACGTGATGGCCAGGTTGATCATGCAGTTTGAACAAAGAACTGATAACAGTGTCTCCCACGCCCCCTATCGTATGTCCACCAACCCCGCTGTGTTCATGTACGCCATCAATGGGAGGAGGGCGCCCCTCAAGCTCTCTTAAATTCATTTCCATAGAAATAAAGGTTGGCATAATCATTAAATTTAACCAATCCGTCGGTGCATACATAATATTAATCATATGCATAGTCATTTCCATATAAGGTTGTATAAAACGACAATTTATTTCGTCACTGCAGCCATTGCTTACGACTTCCTGATCACTGACTTTATTTGGGCCATGTAATACATCACCCGCTCTACGGCCGTACATATAACGATAGCCAACCATAATATCGCCTGCATTGGGCAGCATATGGCTGTACATGACACCGGCAGGCGCTGTGTGGCCACTATGCCCCTCATGCCCTTGATGATCGCCATGCATCTCATGCCCACCTTGTTCACTAAGAGCATTGATATCAACGATGATGGCAGCATTGGCAGAAAATGAATCAAAGTTAGAATAACTTCCTTCTCCACCACCGCCCAGTTTTAATGAGCCAGCATGTGTGTAATAATCAAAGGCACCTTGCAGAACCAGACCCTTAGCGAGTTGTTTGGTAATGGTGAGCCCAGCGCTAATTGCACCATAGCCTGATAAGCGGTAGTCACTGGAAAAGTTGTCAGGTAGCAGTTCTGGGTTAAAAGTCTCGCTTTTGTTCTTTACATTTAACGTGCTTTCATCGACTATTTTCCCGTCGGAATTCACTAGGTTAAAGTTTTCATCACGAAAATATTCCACACCATTATCGGGATCACTGGCATCCACCCAGATTTCTCTACCTTGGTCATCCACTGCGCTTGAACTATAGGCTTGCTCTGATGTTAGATAAGGCTGATAAAAATTTGCAGCATTCTGTGAGTAGTAGCGAAATCGAGGGGTTAAAGTCCAGCCACGCCCTAATGGTTGCACCCATTCTGCATCAAAAGTATGTGCATTAACCCCCCAGTCATCATGGGAGTACTGATAACCTAGGTGAACTGCGGCATTGAGTGGTTCTATATATTGCACAAACTTAGTTGCCAAAGAAACCTGATTACGTTTATCCGGGCGCTGTTCAAGCAATGCTCGAACATCCCCAATAATGGGGGTACTGGGGTCTGACGGGATGGTCTCAGGATCTATAAAGACCACAGCCATGGTTCTATAAGGGTTTTCCAAAAAGCCTGAGCCATGAATATAGCCTAGATTGATATCCACTAAGGCGGTTTTATTCAGAATCTGGGTGATACCAACATTGGTAGACCAGTCTTGACTGTTACCATGTAAGATTTCTGAACCATCGCGAAATTCGATTTGATCAGCGTATGCGGTTTTGGTGATATAAGGCGCAGCATCATGATCAATAATAGCTTGTGTTTCACTCCAGCTATAACTTAAGCCTGCTTTAAGAGTCGTTAGGCCTTGATTTATATCCCAAAGCCCTCCGGAGCTGACATAGTATGAATTATAATCATTTTCCAATGATAATCCGCCGCCCAGATTAACGGCAGCAGCATCCCATTCATAGGCAAGATTAAAATCAGCTTGTTTACGTGTCTCTGGAGACGCTGAGGAAAGAACGTGCACCAATTGTGTATTCGTCCCTAAAATGTCACGAGTGATTGGATCCTGTTCTAATGGGTTCAACTGATGATCCAGCAGCATTCGGCTATTAATAATGGGGGATGCCCCTACGACAGTAATGCCATTATCGGTATTTTCGAATACTGGGTTATTGCCATTAGCCACTAAAGGCGATGTCGTTACTGGTGTTGCGCCAGACCAGGTATCCTGCGTGTAATCAAAGGCAAATTTTATTCGGTCAGCCAGGCTTATTTGCGAACCGAGGTGAAACGTGTCGGCTCTAATGGGATCTCTGGTATTAGGCACATTATATAATTCACGAGCGCCTTCCTTGAAATAGCTATACTGCATACTGACAGTATCGTTAGCTGAGACTTTATCTGGTGATAATAATAATCCCGGCAAGACTAAAGCGGCTGAAGTCAGGGCTTGTAATGCATTCGCAGCAGAGCTTTGAATGGCTGTGCCCGAGAGTCTCTCGATGTTATTTGCGTTAGCCTCTTGTTTGGATATTGCCTGGCTGTTTTTTTTTGTTTCAGGCGCGACATTTAGCTGTGGTTGCTTGTTCAAATCACTTTCGCTTTTAAGGACCCCAGTGACGAAATTTTCACTGCTATTCCCTTGATGTACTTTAGGCATTTGTTATGATGGGTAATACTTTGTTTTGTTAATAGCAGCCACATCCACCGCCTCCAGAGGATGCATTACTGGCAGCTCCCGCTTCACGGCTTCCATAGTGGTGTGCACGGGAGGTACTTTGTAAGGGGTGCGGATCTAATGCCATATGAGGCTTAGCCAGGTTGCCGCGTTCCCATGGAGAAACATGTGAGCAGCTGGCAAGTATCGCGCTACTACACAGCAATAAAGTTGTTAGTCTGGGTGTGTTTGTGTTCATGCTAATATCTGGTTAAAGTACCGGTTCTGCCAGTAACTGCAGAACTTTCTCGCGCAATTCTTGAGTTTCACCTGCACGAAAACCCAAATGAATATGCCGAATAATGCCATTTCGATCTATTAAATAAGAGGATGGCATTGCTGCAACACCCAGATCTTCAGCACACTGCTTACTTAAGTCACTAGCAAGTGTAAACTCTGCGGGGTGCTCGCTTAGAAAGTTGTCTGCATCTTTAGGCGCTTCATCCAGATTGATACCTATAACTTGTAAGCCTTGCTGATGATATTGCTGGTGCATTTCATTTAAAAAAGGAAAGGATTTGGCGCAGGGCGAGCACCAAGAAGCCCAAAAATCAATATACATGACTTTACCTGCATACTTACCCATTTCAAGAGATTGATTGCTGTTGCTGAGTTTAGTGAGTGCACAGGCGCTAAACTGCTGCCCAACTTCCACAGCTTGCGTTTGAGTGATGGGTATAAACCCTGTAATACTCAATAATAAAACTTTCGTTAGTAAGTTCATAATGAGTTATTGAAATTGTCGTAAGATAATGCCAGTGCCGGTATGTTGATGATCTTCTGTCATGCAATGCCAGATAACATCAAATTCCCTCAGTCCGATATCTGTTTTGGTGACCAGTATCTGGTAAACACCGGGGCCAGCATCCAGTTGAGCACCTTCACTATAATCAGCATCACCCGAAATGGTATCTGTATCACTCGTCGCTTTAATACCTTTATATAGTTGAATGCTAACCAGTAACCCTGGCTCAGGTTCTGACCGGTCTTGTATCTGGGCAAATAGCCCGACCGGCTGGCCATGGCCATCATCGTCGCAAGTAATGGCTGCCAGTATCGTTGCATTCGGGTTGGTACCATCGGCATCTATCGTCGCGCCGGCACTGTGTGCGAAAACGGTAGAGCTAATTGTACAACTGGCTAGTAATAAAACAGTCTTGAGTTGTAATTTTTGGGTTGGGAATAAATTCATAATTATAAATCCTTGTGTGTCAGTCATAGTGCTAAGTACTCAGGCATTATTATTTTAACTAAAATTACGAGGGTAGAAATTTATCATTTTCAATAAAAATTCCTATTTTTTTGTAAAAATATATTCAAATTCTCAAAAAGCATACTAAAAACTGGAGATTTTATCTTTTTTCAAAAAAGTTAAATCAATTTTGCATGAGTACTTATTTAAGTAGAGAGAGCTTCTATCTGCATATCTCATAGGTATTGTTTATTGGCGAACTAAAGCCCGCTTTACTTAGGAACTGCCCCTAAAGTAGCAAGAGTGTTAAGCGCATCGTCTTGTCATTCCGGGCTAGAAACTTAATAAGTACTCACGCAAAATTAATTTAACATCCAAGAAGGTAGGCAGAATGCGGGTTTTCGGGGCCGGAATGTTAAGATAATTATGCCTAGCTACTTACGGAGCACCTGAAAGAATATAATTTCAGGGAGAGGCTGTCATTACCTTAAAGATCATGAAGGCTCAATGCTTCTTCATGACAACATGCTTTTCATTATGCAAAAAGGTCCCGTTTTAAATGCCTAACCTAAAATAGCGCGTCTACTTATTGGTGCATATGGGTAGGCGTATCTGCAGCATTAGGAGTAGTACCGGCATCGCTATGGTCATCAGCATCAGAATGACCATCAGTTAAAGGCCATACCTGAGTACCATCAATTTCAATTGTCATATCGCGATTCAATTGTGCAGCTGAGGGAGTGACGACAACGTCTAAGCCATCACCGCATCCTTCGGGTAGCTCGCCTGTGCGGTTAACGGTTAGTGATGCCGGTGAGTTATATCCTTTGCTTTCACCCTCAATACCATCAAACATAGAGCCTACAGCAGGCGTCCATAGCTGAACAGTAGAGCTATTAAAATTCGCAGCATCCGTTAATTTACAGATATCAGCAATTGAAACGATAAACTTGACCGTTTTTGCACAGGAAGTGGGCTCAAAAATAACCCCGCTAGTCCTGAAAGGGACGGACCCTGTTAACCCACCGTTCAGACCGGTGTTATTTAAAGAAGCGGCCCAATAACCCAGAACATTGCCCAGAGGGTCTTTAATTTCATCTTCGATATCAAAGAGATCTCTACTTTGGATTTTTTGTACCGGACTGCCCCAGTTAGAGACAAAATCTATGAGTGTTTTATCACTCGCTTCACCACCGACGGTGATAGCGGAGTCGGTACCATCAGGAAAGACAAGGATCGTTGCAATCGTATTGATATCATTTTGCCCTGAATCAAGGTTAGCACAGCCGTGCGAAATGATCTCATGATTGTAATTGCTGCCGAAGCCAGCTGAATTTTCATCAATTGTAGGTGCTTGTAGCCTAGTATGCGCACCTGCCATTTGACTAGTCATCAGGATGCTACCAGTGATGATAGATAGTACAATATTTTTGCGTCTTATTTTTTGCATTTATATGTCTCAAAGTGGTTAATTTAGAAAGTTAATTAAAAACGTACACCTTAGATAGTATGCATATTTTATGCCAATAATTATACTTTAGAATTTGTGAGTCTAATTGAATAGACCCCTTTAAAATCAAGAGATAACGATTATCATAAGTATTGCTATTTAATTATATTGTTATGATGGAGTTATTTTTTGAGGAAATAGCAGGCTCTAAAATAAAAAAATAGGGTAAATGCCTCTCTATTATAAAAATATTCAGCAAAATAGTTAACGTATAGTACTGCTTAAATGAATAATAAGCTATATAGCTCATAAAGAATAAGTCATATAACACAGTTTAATTAATTTCTGGCAGTGCAGTCGATAAAATAGGGACTCATGGTATTTAAGGTTATGCACGAAAAAACAACTGTGTACCTGTTCTATCAATGCGAAATGACTTGTCTGGTACCATAAAATTATAAATCTACCTTGCTTTAAAAATTTAAGTCGCTAATCTTTCTGGCTTCACCTCGTGCATGAAATAAAGAGCAGATCTGTAAGTGCGAATTCATTTACACGATACGTAGTGCTCAAAAAGCAGCCAACCTAGGGTGTTAAATCTTTATCTGGTGGTGGGTCAAATCTATTATTAGGCATGAATGTCTCGTCCAAATTCGACTTTATTAATGAATAGCCCTATG
>CAYZUM010000115.1:0-8775 GCA_964481455.1 uncultured Methylomonas sp.
ATAGCTAGCTACGTAACTGTTTCCGCAACGCAGAAGGCGAACAAAAAGACACGTAAGAATGCACACGTTATTTGATTCCCATTCCTAAGGTGCTTCAAATATAATCAAGACACAGGGTAGGGTAAGGTTTTAATCCGCTATTATATATATTGGCGGACAAAAGCTATGATCTACTTAAAATAATAAAAATCAATATGACAATTAATAACTGGAAAGTTCAACCTTCTGAGGTCTTAAATGCCTCGCCTGTGATGCCGGTCATGGTTATTCAGGATGCGGCTGATGCTGTGCCTTTGGCAAGGGCTTTAATGGCAGGGGGTATTAAAGTGCTGGAAATTACTCTGCGTACTGCGGCAGCAATGGATTCAATAAAAGCGATTAGTCAGGAAGTCGAAGGGGCCTATGTGGGGGCGGGGACTATTACGACACCGGAGCAATTACAGGCTGTTGCTGATGCTGGTGCAGTATTTGCCATTAGCCCGGGATTAACGCCTAAGCTTTTAGAGGCTGCCAACAAAAGTGATATTGTATTAATTCCGGGCATTGCCTCGGTTTCTGAACTGATGTTAGGTATGGAATATGGTCTGGATCATTTTAAGTTTTTTCCGGCAGCAGCAGCAGGGGGCATTCCGATGTTGAAAGGAATTGCAGGGCCTATGCCGCAGATTACCTTTTGTCCAACCGGTGGAATTTCGCCAAGTAATTATAATGATTATCTAGCGCTTAAAAATGTTGCCTGTGTAGGGGGGTCATGGTTGGTACCAGCCGATGCAGTGAAGAATAAAGATTGGGGCGCAGTGACCGCGCTGGCTAAAGAAGCGGTTGCGAATGCAAAAACGAAGGCTGGATAAGTTTTTTAATGCTGCATAGGCGCATTAATGTTTCTCATGCAGAGAATGAGAGCAATGATAAAGAAGTTTTTAAAGTGCTATAGACAAGCACAATACAAAATCGCAGGAGTATGGGATGAGTAATGGTTTGAATGCCAACATGTTAGATCAACTTGATATAGATCCGGAAGAAACCAAAGAGTGGCTTGAAGCCCTAGATGCTATTCAAGAGCAAGATGGTAATGAGCGTGTTCAATTTATTATTGGACAACTGGTTGAAATGGCAAGACAATCAGGTGCAGCAATCCCTTTTAGTGCGAATACCGCTTATATCAATACGATACCCGTTGAGCAGCAGCCTAAATTCCCGGGGATGACGACTATTGAGCGTAAGATTCGTGCTTATGTCCGCTGGAATGCCATGGTGATGGTCTTAAGAGCCAATAGAGATACCAATGTGGGTGGGCATATTGCCAGCTTCGCATCAGCCGCTACGTTGTATGAAGTCGGGCATAACCATTTCTGGCATGCAGCGACTGAAGAACAGGGCGCTGATATGATTTTTGTGCAGGGTCATTCCTGTCCTGGAGAATATGCGCGTGCCTATTTGTTAGGTCGTTTACCAGATGAACAAATGGATCAATTCCGCCAGGAAGTTGGAGGTAAAGGACTCTCTTCTTATCCACATCCTTGGTTAATGCCTGATTTTTGGCAATTTCCTACCGTTTCTATGGGTTTAGGTCCCATTATGTCTATTTACCAGGCGCGTTTTATGCGGTATATGCAGAGCCGTGGCCTGGCTACAACCGAGAACCGTAAAGTTTGGGCTTTTCTGGGGGATGGTGAAACAGATGAGCCAGAAACGCTGGGTGCTATTACTATGGCTGGGCGCGAAAAACTGGATAATCTGATTTTTGTAGTGAACTGTAATTTGCAACGCCTTGATGGTCCTGTGCGCGGTAACGGTAAAATTATCCAGGAGCTTGAAGGCAGTTTTCGTGGTGCTGGCTGGAATGTTATTAAAGTTATCTGGGGGCGCTATTGGGATGCCTTGTTAGCTAAAGACAAAGAGGGTTTGTTGATGAAACGCATGATGGAATGCGTGGATGGTGATTATCAAACCTATAAATCTAAAGATGGTGCCTATGTACGTGAGCATTTCTTTAATACCCCTGAATTACAAAAACTGGTTGAAGAATATACTGATTGGGACATCTGGACGCTGAATCGCGGTGGGCACGATCCGATTAAAGTTTTTTCTGCCTATCAGGCAGCGGTACAGCACCAAGGGCAACCGACCGTTATTTTAGCCAAAACCATTAAAGGCTATGGTATGGGGGATTCTGGTCAGGCACAGAACACTAGTCATCAGCAGAAAAAAATGAGTATCAAGTCGATTACCAGCATACGTGATCGTTGGCAACTGCCCGTGACGGATAAAGAAATTGAAGACTTGCCCTATATAAAATTTGCAGAAGATTCTGAAGAATACAAATACATGCAACAGCGTAGAACTGACCTGGGTGGTCATATTCCTGCGCGTAGACAAAAGTCAGACGCTTTGGAAATTCCACCGTTAAGTGCTTTTCAAGCGATACTGGATGGTACAAAAGCGGGACATGGCATTTCGACTACCATGGCATTTGTCAGAATTCTAAATGTATTGGTCAAAGATAAAAAAATTGGCGAGCGTATCGTGCCGATTGTGCCTGATGAGTCACGTACTTTCGGTATGGAAGGTATGTTCCGCCAGCTGGGTATCTGGTCCCAGGTAGGGCAGTTGTATACCCCGCAAGACGCTGAACAGTTAATGTATTATAGAGAGGATGAAGCAGGGCAGGTATTGCAGGAAGGTATTAATGAAGCGGGGGGCTTATGTGACTGGATAGCGGCGGGCACATCGTATTCTACGCATAACGTGCCGATGATTCCGTTCTTTATTTATTATTCCATGTTTGGTTTTCAGCGCGTCGGGGACTTGATCTGGGCAGCAGCTGATCAACGCACACGTGGCTTTCTACTCGGAGGTACGGCAGGAAGAACAACCTTGAATGGGGAAGGCTTACAACATGAAGATGGTCATAGTCATCTGATGTCGTCTACTATTCCTAACTGTATTTCCTATGATCCAACGTTTGGTTATGAATTAGCGGTGATTATTCATGATGGCTTACGTCGTATGTATGCTGAGCAAGAGGATGTGTTCTATTATATTTCGGTGATGAACGAGAATTATGACCAGCCACCGATGCCGGAAGGGGCTGAAAAAGATATTCTAAAAGGTATGTACCTGTTCCAGTCAGGTATTAGTCGCAAGAAAGCACCTAAAGTGCAATTATTAGGTTCCGGGACTATTTTTTGTGAAGTGATGCAAGCCGCTAACTTACTGCGTGATGACTGGGGCGTTGAGGCGGATCTTTGGAGTTGCACAAGCTTTACAGAATTAGCGCGTGATGGAGTCGCTTGTGAACGCTGGAATCGCTTGCACCCGACGTCAAAAGCGCGCGTCTCTCATGTGCAAAAATGTATCACTAAAACAGATATTCCAGTGATCGCAGCAACAGATTATATCCGCACTTTTGCGGAGCAAATTCGTCCGTTCATCACGGCGGAATATACCGTTTTAGGGACCGATGGTTTTGGTCGTTCTGATACGCGTGAAAAATTACGTGGATTCTTTGAAGTGGATCGCTATCATATCACTGTTGCCGCACTGAAGAGTCTGGCAGATAAAGGTGATTTTGAAGCAGCGAAGATCAATGAGGCAATTAAAAAATATAATATAGATGCAGATATCATTGCGCCTTGGTTAATTTAACAAAAGAAGTTTATTATGACGCTATTAACAGAAGTAAAAGTGCCTGATGTCGGTGATGTTGCTGATATTGATGTTATTGAAGTATTAGTGCAAGTGGGTGATACAGTTACAGTAGAGCAAACACTTGCAGTATTAGAAACAGATAAAGCCAGTATGGACTTGCCCTCTAGTGCGGCAGGAATTGTTAAAGCAGTTCATGTCAGTGTGGGTAATAAGGTTTCTGAAGGCTCGTTGGTTGTCACAGTTGAAGCAGGCTCGGCAGCTGTCGTTGATGATGCGCCTGTTGCAGATGAAGACGTTAAAGTTGCGAACCCTGAACCAGTCGACACACCGGCAACGGTGATAACGGCAATTAGTATTATTGAAGTAAAAGTACCTGATGTAGGTGACGTAGCTGATATTGATGTCATTGAGGTTTTAATTCAAACGGGTGATACGGTTGAAAAAGAGCAGACTTTAGCGGTTTTAGAAACCGATAAGGCGAGTATGGATTTACCATCGACTAATGCCGGTATTGTTAAAGATGTATTTGTTAAGGTAGGTGATAAAGTCTCGGAAGGGACTTTAATCATCAGTCTTGAAGTTCAATCCGAGGCAGTTCCTCCACCTGTAGTCGTTGCTAAAGAAGAGCCTAAAGCTGTTGCTGCAACTCCCGTTCCAGCACAACAAAGTGTTGTTGCTAGTCCTGTCGGCGTGTCTGTCGCGAATCAATCAGGTAAAGCGGCTCATGCGAGCCCAGGGGTGCGCTTATTTGCGCGTGAATTAGGTGTAGACATTGCTCAAATAACAGCAGGGAGTGGACGTAAAGGGCGTATTCTTAAAGAAGATGTTAAAAGCTTTATTAAAAAAGTGATGTCGTCAAGTTCAGGAGCCTCCGTACAAGGGGGCGCGGGTATTCCATCTATTCCAGCGATAGACTTTACAAAGTTCGGTGAGATAGAAGAGAAGAAACTGAGTAAAATTCAGCGTTTAACAGGACAGAATTTAAGGCGTGTCTGGTTGAATCTACCGTTAGTCACCTATCATGATGAGGCGGATATTTCTGAAATGGAAGCATTCCGCAAGTCCATAAATGCAGATAAGGCTATTGATTATAAAGTGACGGGGTTAATTTTTATTGTTAAAGCTTTAGTGGCTGCAATGCAACAATTCCCGGCGGTCAATAGTTCTTTATCTCCCGATGGTGAATCATTAATTCTGAAAAAATATTTTAATGTCGGTATTGCGGTTGATACACCGAATGGCCTGGTTGTGCCGGTATTAAAAGAGGTTGATAAAAAAGGTATTGCTGAATTAACCCGGAACTTATCTGAGCTGAGTGAAAAAGCACGAAACGGTAAATTGTTACCTGCAGATATGCGCGGCGGTTGTATCACTATTTCCAGCTTGGGGGGGATTGGCGGCAAGGCATTTACACCGATTGTTAATGCACCAGAAGTTGCAATTTTAGGGGTTACCCGTTCAGAAATGAAACCGGTCTGGAATGGATCTGAATTTGTTCCCAAATTAATGTTGCCGTTAGATTTAACCTATGATCATCGAGTGATTGATGGTGCAGAAGGGGCACGATTTATGTCGACATTGATTAAATACTTAGGCGATATTCGCCGCTTAATACTATAGGGAGATATAAAGATGGCAGATGATATACAGGCAGAAGTCTTGGTTTTAGGGGGTGGTCCTGGTGGCTATACAGCAGCATTTCGTGCAGCAGATTTAGGTAAACAGGTTGTTTTAGTTGAGCAATACCCTGTATTGGGTGGGGTTTGTTTAAATGTGGGCTGTATTCCGTCTAAGGCATTATTACATGTTGCGCACTTAGTACATGAAGCGGAACATTTTGAAAAACATGGTTTAAGTTTTGGCAAACCTAAGTTTGACCTGGATAAAATCAGAGGCTGGAAAGAGGGCATTACCAAAACCTTAACAGGTGGCTTGGTGGGTTTGGCAAAGCAGCGTAAAGTTCAGGTGGTGCACGGCGTAGGGCGGTTTACGACGGCAAATGCTATGGATGTCGTTTCAGATTTTGGTACACAAAAAATTACCTTTGATAATGCGATTATTGCGGCAGGATCACAGGTGAATAAAATACCTGTATTTCCCAATGACGATCCGCGTTTAATGGACTCTACGGATGCATTAGATATGCCAGATGTTCCTAACAAGCTGCTGATTGTTGGTGGGGGTATTATCGGTCTTGAGATGGCGACAGTGTACCATGCGCTGGGTTCTGAAATTAGTGTCGTCGAGTTAATGGATCAAATTATTCCTGGCTGCGATAAAGATCTTGTGACGCCGCTGCAGCGGCGTATTAAAAAGCAGTATAAAAATATTTGGCTAAAAACAAGAGTTGCCAGCATTGAACCACAAGAAGATGGACTTAAAGTGACTTTTGATGGTGATAAAGCCCCAGAGGCAGCGGTCTTTGATAAAGTATTGGTGGCTATCGGGCGTAAGCCAAATGGTTTGTTAATTGGCGCGGAAAAGGCGGGGATCAATGTAGATGAACGTGGCTTTATCACGGTTGATAAACAACAAAAAACCAATGTGTCGCATATTTTTGCCATCGGTGATATCGTCGGTAACCCAATGCTGGCACATAAAGCAGTTTATGAAGGTAAAATTGCTGCTGAAGTCTCTGCAGGGCATAAATCAGGCTTTGATGCATTAACCATTCCATCGGTCGCTTATACTGACCCAGAAATCGCATGGATGGGGCTGACTGAAAATCAGGCAAAAGAACAAGGTATTGCTTATGATAAAGGCGCATTTCCTTGGGCGGCTAGTGGGCGTTCTTTGAGTCTTGATCGCAGTGAAGGATTGACTAAAATACTTTGTGATCCTGGTACGGGGCGTATTTTAGGCGCGGGAATGGTCGGGCCTAATGCGGGTGAATTAGTGGCCGAAGCAGTATTAGCACTGGAAATGGGTGCAGATGCAGAGGATGTTGGGTTGAGTATTCATGCGCACCCTACGCTCTCTGAAACTTTTGCTTTAGCCGCTGAAATGGTTACCGGCACGATTACTGATCTTTATGTCAAAAAAGATAAAAAGTAAGCATTTTTGATGTAGGAGAGGTCTTTAACTGCGTTGAGATAAACGTTGTTCTCAACGCGGCTAAAGGTCGCTCCTACAGTCTAAGCTTTGCTAACTCAGCGTTTATTTTTCTCTCCCTCCAAAACTCATTTATTATGCAAAAGCTATTGCTTGTTACACTGTTTTTTTTATCATTATCAATCAGTTTTTTTGCTAAGGCCGAGATAAAAGATCAAGTTGCTGTTAACAAATTTATCAATAAAATGCTGACTCAGCACCAGTTTGATCAAGCTGAACTAGTCACCTTATTTAAGTCTGTAGAAATTAAACCCAAGATAATAGAAGCAATGCAACGCCCAGCAGAAGGGATATCATGGTATAAATATCGTAAAATATTTATACAGCCGAAGCGCATACAGGGTGGTGTTAAATTTTGGCTAGAGAATCAGCAAAGTTTAGCCGTAATGCAAAAAAAATATGGCTTAGCAGAAGAAGTGATTGTTGCCATTATCGGTGTAGAAACCTTTTATGGTACACGCACAGGTAGGCATAGAGTGATTGATGCTTTGGCAACTTTAGGTTTTGGCTACCCTAAGCGTAGCAAGTTTTTCTTAAGTGAGCTGGAGAATTTTTTGCTTTTGTGTCGCGAGGAAAAAATGAACCCTTTAGAGCCTGTTGGATCTTATGCGGGAGCGATGGGTATACCTCAGTTTATGCCCAGTAGCTATCGACATTTTGCAGCAGATTTCGAGGGTGATGCAAAGCGTGATATATGGAACAATCCGGCGGATGCGATAGCCAGTGTGGCAAATTATTTTGCTAAACATCACTGGCAGCCAGGCAAGGACATCGCCTTTCCAGTGACTGCAACGGGTGAACGGTATAAAAAAGCACTGACCAAAGGTTTGAAGCCTGATATCACTGTCGCCCAATTAAAAAAATATAAGTTGCAAATTCCGGCGCAGCTTGCTGACAGTGAGCGTGTTAAATTATTAAGCTTTGAGCAAAAAAAAGCGAATGATTTGTGGATAGGTCTGGAAAACTTTTATGTTATTACGCGCTATAACCACAGTGCTTTGTATGCAATGGCCGTTTTTCAATTAAGCCAGGCGGTAAAACAGCAGTATAGTGTTTCAAAAATAAATGATTAGAGCTGCTGTTTTTCTCTGTATTGCTTTATTAGTCGGATGTGCAAAACAAGAAAAGGTAGAACCCGTTGTCATCACTGATGGAGAACCAGAAACGATAACAATAGATATGACTTATATTGAAGATGCAGTCCCTCAATATGAACCATGGTCAACTTCGGTTAACCCGGAAAGTTATCAGGTTTTGGGTAAAACATACTACGTTTTAGCGAATAATAACGGCTTTAAACAACAAGGAATAGCCTCCTGGTATGGTACGAAATTTCACCAGAAAAAAACTGCGACAGGTGAAACCTATGATATGTTTAAAATGACTGCGGCACATAAAACTTTGCCTATTCCCAGTTATGTACAAGTCACAAACCTGGATAATCAGCGCAGTGTGATTGTCAAAGTGAATGACCGTGGGCCTTTTCATCCGCACCGAGTGATTGATTTATCTTATGCAGCAGCTGTTAAATTAGGGCTAAATAAGGTGGGGACGGGCTTTGTAGATATTGTCGCCGTCCAGCCTGGGGATGTTAAAATGATTAGTAAGTCGATCACTGCGAAAAAAGTTTACTATCAAATTGGTGCCTTTGGGGTAATGGAAAACGCATTATTATTGCAAGAAAAAGCCGTGTCAGTACAGTTGGTAAATAATAGAATAGTGTCCTCTGAAGCACTCGGAATTGCATATTTTAAATTACAGATTGGTCCTATTTCTTCAGTTGCCGAGGCTGATGAAATTAGCTTGAAACTAAAAGAAATTGGTATTGAGAATGGGCATTATATTACGGAATGAAATATTAATATTATTGAGTTATTGGGTGTTGAATTCAGTTTTTTGACGGATTGTTTAAGAGTGCGCAGATCAAGAGAAGGTCATTTATGGCTCTGTAACACGGGATGATCAGGCGCGCCATGCTACTTCGTGAAATTCAGGGACTCCTGTCACCTTCAT
>CAYZUM010000116.1:0-8758 GCA_964481455.1 uncultured Methylomonas sp.
ATCATGCCTTAGGAATGTGACAATATAACGTGAGCATTTTTGTGTCTTTTTGTCCATCTTCTTTGTTGCGCAAATAGTTACGTAGCCTGCTATGCGCCTATTTACACACCTCGAAGGCGAACAAAAATCCTGAGTTAAATCACGCGTTATTTCATTCCCATGCCTTAAGAGTTGTCCAATAGTAATATTGTTGCTCTTTCAGATGAGAGTGGTTCGCTAAACAGAAAACCTTGCCCAGAGTGACAACCATTCTCTAATAAGAACTCTTCTTGTTCCTTTGTTTCTATACCTTCTGCAATCACATTAAAATTGAAGCTCTGAGCCATGGCGATAATTGCTCGGGCAATCGCTGCATCATTGCTATCCTGGGGGATGTCTGAGATAAAACAGCGATCAATTTTAATGCGTCCGAGAGGGAGTCTTTTTAGGTGGCTCATATTAGAATAGCCTGTGCCAAAGTCATCCAATGAGATTTGAACGCCAAGTTGATCAAGTTTGTGTAGGTTCGTTAGCGTCACAGAGTCATCATCTACTGAGATGTTTTCGGTGACTTCTAGCTCAAGGCACTCAGGAGACAGTTTGGTGTATTCTAATAAGCGTTGTACGAACTGGCTGAGCTTATCGCTTTCTAATTGTTTGACGGAGACATTGATTGCCATTAATAGCTCTGGGTTAAAACTTTGTTGCCACACAAGTTGTTGTTTAACGGCCATTTGCAGTACCCACAAGCCAATTTCAATAATCAGACCACTTTCTTCGGCAATTGGGATAAATTCTTCAGGTTGAATTAAGCCTAAATCCGGGTGCTGCCAACGTAATAGTGCTTCAAAACCTTCAATTTTTTGGGTGATAATATTATATTGTGGCTGATAATGTATTAGTAATTGTTTTCTGGTTAGAGCTTGACGTAACTCCCCCTCTATACAGGCTCGGCGTTTTGCTTTTTCATTTAACTGGCTAGAGTAAAACTGAAAATTATTTTTACCTTGTCCTTTTGCGTGGTACATTGCCATATCTGCAGCTTGTAATAGGGTGTCGGCTGTGAGGGCATCTTCAGGGTAAATGGCTATACCAATACTGGCACCAATATAAGCATGGGTCATTTCCAGAGTATATTTGTGTGATAAAGCGGTTAGAACCTTTGAGGCGACAATAGGGGCACTGACCATTAATTCATCGTGAGAGAGTTCTTCTAAGGTTATTAGAAATTCATCTCCCCCTAACCTCGCTGCATTATCTGAATCACGTATGCAGCCTTTTATATCATTAGCAACCTGGATGAGTAGTTGGTCGCCGGCTTTATGACCAAAGCTGTCATTAATTTCTTTGAAGCGATCTAAATCAATAAAGAGCAGAGCAATACTTTTACGCCTTCTTTTGCTTTTAAGAATAGCCTGTTTTAAGCGCTCAGTAAACAGAGTTCGGTTTGCCAGATGTGTTAAAGGATCGTAATGAGCCAGAAAATGAATATGCTGCTCGGCCTTTTTCTGTTGTGATAAATCGTTAAAAATAGCAATATAGTGTGTTAGTTGATTCTGGTCGTTTTTAATGGCGATAATAGTGATACGCTCTGGGCAAACTTCTCCATTTTTTCGACGGTTATAAATTTCACCACTCCATTTACCTTGTGTATTTATTTTTTGCCACATGGTTTGATAAAATTCATTACTCTGATTCCCCGCACTTAGCATGCTTGGGTTTTTTCCGAGAACATCGTCAATTTTGTAGCCTGTTAATTCGGTAAAAGCGTCATTGATTTGTATGATTTTGTTGTCAGCATTCGATAAGACAATACCTTCCGGGCTGTGTTCAAATACAGTTGCTGCTAAGCTCAGAATGCGACTATTTTTATTCAGTTTAGATAAGGCGATTCTTAGCCGACTAAGAACTAGAATAACCGTGATAATGAGGAAAAGTGTCGCTAAATAAAACCCTCGTCTAATGGTTGCAGCTTTATTTAAACTTTTTTGAAAATCCTTGCTATAGGCTTCAAGTAAAGTGTGAGACTGCTTTGAGACTGGGGATCCGAGGATGCTGGCGTATAATATATTTAACTGCTGCTGGTAGTCAACAATAACAAGTACATGTTGAAGCAGAAGCGCAAGGTGGTGTCTTGTTTGGTCATTTAGCTTTGCAATGGCAGTGTTGTTTTCTATACTTGTGATGCTGCTTAGAAGTTCAGACTGGTTTATTGTGTCTGAACTGATATTAAACAATAAAATCTTATTTTCTAAGGTCCTGAGTTGACTGGCTAGTTGAGGCTGCCCGGTGATGAGTTGATGTATTTGCTGTGTAGCTTTGGGGAAAAAAAGTAACGAATTTCGATAAATTGCATGCAGGCTTTTAAGGTGTTCAACCTCATCTGTTAAATTCATTGTCGATTGGTGTAATGTAATGCGTGACTGTGTGTCTAGGTCAAGTTGTTCCGTAAGATTGATTAAGTCAAGTTGATGGCGAGTAACCTGATCGTAATTGGTATTTTCCCCTTCAACAACTAAAAAAATAGCTAAACTTAACTGGGATGCCTGTTCATTAATATGTCTAATTAAATAATTTTTATTCTGGTACGCTTTAATATCGATTTGTGAAAGCGAAAATAGGCCTGTGGCAATCACAAACAGAGCTAGAATAAGGAATAGAGGGAGTATCCTGTTAATTTTTTTCATAGCTGGTTTTTGTTATATTGTCCAGTCAGAGTATGCAGGAATAAAACAATTTTATTGATAACCTGTTTGTCGGGAATACGGCCTAGCTGATAGAGCATCATAATACTGACCGCATCTTCAAGGGTGCTGGCTGAGCCATCGTGAAAGTAGGGTGCAGTGAGTGCGACATTTCTTAAACTAGGTACTTTAAAGACATATTTGTCTTTTTCATTTCGTGTAACCATAAAGCGGCCTAAATCGGCTGCCGTAATATTGCCACGAGTGGCGAAATAGTCTCCCATTACGCCAAAGCGTTGGAAAAGGTTCCCCCCAATCGCAACTCCCTGATGACAAGAGGCACAGCCATATTGCTTAAACAACCGATAGCCTTCAAGTTCTTTCTCTGTTATGGCATCAGGGGTATTTTTCAGGTATAAATCAAACCGGCTATTCGGTGTGAGCAGGCTTTCTTCAAAAGCAATAATGGCAGCCTTTATATTGATAATACTCAAGCCTGTTTTAAAGGCTAGCTTGAATTGTTTAACATAGAAAGGGTCTTGCTCTAATTTAGCTAGGATTTCAGGCCATGAGCTGTTCATTTCTAAAGGGTTACTGATAGGATCATCAATCTGACTTAGTAAACTATTCGCGCGACCATCCCAGAATTGTCTAAAGTTAAGTGAACTGTTAAAAATACTGGGTGAATTAACCAGGCCTTTACTGCTATTAACTCCAGTTGAGACTATTTGCCCGTCAGCTCCCCCATGCTTTAAAGAGTGGCAGCTAGCGCAGGATATCTGGTTATGTTGTGATAAACGTACATCGTGGAATAATAGGCGGCCCAGCTCGACCTGCTTGGGGGAATTAATGGTGGGCTCAGGAATAGGGGTAATCGGCTCGTTTAGCAGTGGCTTTGCAAGTGCAAAACTATAGACTAGGCTCAGTAATAAGATAGATACTAATTTTGGCATATAGCTTTGAAAATAATGTGGTTATAGGGGAAATAACTTATTATGACTTTATTAGGCGAGTAAATCGACTAATAATGGTTGTAAGTTTTGTGGTTGTGGTTGTGGCTGAAGGCTTAGCCTATTGGATAGTATAATGGATTTAAGTTCAGTTAACGCGGTAGTGAAATCATCATTAACGAGAAGATAATTGGGCTACCAACTTAAGACGGGACAGTTTCCATAGCTTTTTTACTGAAATAATGCGTAGAAAGCCAGTATAGCGTAGAGTCTCTCCAGAAGCTTATTTTACTGGTGTCCCGTCTTAAGTTGGTAGCCGATAATTGTACTCTGCATGACGTTGGCTTAGTACCTGGGTTGACGGAGGAAAAATAAAAATTGTAATGGTCTTGGGGAGTCGGCGCCGAATTGGTTGAGCACCTTGCCCGTCTATTTCTAAAATAACATCAATGCCCTTATTAAAGTTACCTTCAACAGAGCTCTGTGCAGTACCGTAAACGTTATCAAAAACCTGAGCATATTCAAGAAAATCAGCTTTAGCAATCATTTCTTTGAATTTAGCATTAGATGCAAAAAAATAATCGACACCTTCTTTTTCTCCTAGGCGTTGATCTCGAGTGGTATGAGGTACCGAAACCATAATCTTATCCAGGGTTGCGAGTAGCTTTTTGATTAAACTAGTTTTTCCTGTGATGGAGCAGAAATAATATACAGATTAGTTTGAGTTATATTGATTCCTTATTCTATATTCTGAACTTGCTCACGCATTTGCTCAATCAGTACTTTAAGTTCAATTGAAAGAGAGGTCATTTCTTTGTCAGCTGATTTAGAGCTTAAGGTATTTGCCTCCCGGTTCATTTCCTGCATTAAAAAATCCAGGCGACGACCGATGGGCTCATTCTGGTCTAATGTGCGCAATACTTCAACAATATGGGTTTCCAGGCGATCCAGTTCCTCATCGACATCCAGTTTTTGGGTTAATAATACCATTTCCTGTTCGACCCTGTCGTAATCTGGGTCGGCGACTAGTTCAGCAATATGAAGGGTTAGCTTCGTATGTAACTGTGCTAAAACAACAGGGAGGCGTTTTTTAGCCTGATTGACAAGTTGCTGCATTTTTTCGCAGCGTTGAGAAATAAGTTTCGCAAGCTGTGTGCCCTCACGGTGTCTTGCTGCTAATAAATGATCGGTCGCATTGTTAACTATTAGCTGTAAAGCTTTTTGCAGGGCTGCTTTGTCACTAGCGGGTTCCAGTTGTATGCCAGGAAAAGCTAGTATATCTAATGCAGATAAAGCACTAGGTTTATGCATTAACTTTTCTATCGCCTGAGTCGTTGTTAGCAGAGTTTTGACTGCTTGCATATCAACACTCACCATCTGTTGAGTTTGCTGGTGTTTTTTATAACTAAGGCTGCATTCGATTCTGCCACGTTTCAATTTCTGATTGATAGAGCGGCGTAAAGCCGCTTCGGAAAAGCGAAAACGTTCAGGCGTTTTTAAGGTAATATCACAATAGCGGTGATTGACTGAGCGCAACTCACAGTTAATCGTCAGGTTATCAAAATCCATTTCGCTATTAGCAAAAGCTGTCATACTGTTTGTCATCTACTGTGTCCTATAAAGGTTATGTGCTCAAGAATTGCTGCAATAGTCGTTCAGCATCTCCCATTCCTTGCTTAAGGTTGGTAAGTATTTCTGTCATGGAAATTTCTCCTTTAGATTTGCCTGCAGCCCAATTGGCAATAACTGCACAACAAGCATAAGGTATTCCTAATTCCCTGGCAAGTGCCGCTTCAGGCATGCCGGTCATACCGACTAAATCACAGCCATCACGCTCCATACGTGAAATTTCTGCAGCTGTTTCTAAGCGAGGCCCCTGCGTACAACCATAGACACCATTTTGCTGAATAGTAAATTTGAGGGACTGAGCGCTGTTAATTAGTTTTTGGCGTAGAGTATCATTATACGGGTAGCTAAAATCAATATGCTGCACTGGGTCAGAGTCTTCGGCAAAAAATGAGTGTTCACGGCCATAGCTATAATCAATAATCTGCTCGGGAATGGCGATATGTGCAGGTTTCATTTCAGGTGAAATGCCTCCGACAGCCGCGATAGCAATAATCTGTTCAGCACCTGCTTCTTTTAAGGCCCATAGATTTGCACGATAGTTTATCTTATGGGGCGCAATAGTGTGTGGATCACCATGGCGAGCAAGGAAAATGACGTGATTGCCCTTTATTTGTCCTATAACACAGGTAGATGAAGGTTCTCCATAAGGTGTGTTAAAAAGTTTTGTTTCAATAATGCTAATCGATTCAATTGTAGCAAGGCCAGATCCACCGATAATTGCGGTTGTTTTCATAGGACTGTATATTGTATATTTGAGGGTTGGTCTTTATGATGGCCAGATACTTAAGCGCACGCATATATTCCAGGTGCATTTCTTAAATACCCTTTGTAATCCATGCCATAGCCATATAAGTAATGATCTGCTACTGATAAGCCAATAAAGTCTGCTTTTACCGGTTTTGGGCTATTTAGCTTTTTATCCACTAAAACGGCACTATATATATGGCTTGCCCCCTGCTCCTGACAGAATTTGTATATAGCTTCCAGTGTTAGGCCCTGGTCAAGAATATCATCAATAATCAGGACTACTTTATCTTTAAGTGAGCTCGCTGGTTTTTGTCGCCAGTTGATGTTGCTACCTGTCACCTGCTTTCCATAGCGGCTGACATTAATGGCGTCTAGTGTTAAGGGAAATGTTAGTTTGGTGAGTAATTTTCCGGCTGTGACAATACCGCCATTCATAACGCAGAGTACAATGGGGTTTCGCTCTGCCATGACTGCATTAATTTGTTCTGCCATACAGTCTATTGCCGCTTCAACTTCAGCTTCAGTATGCACTAGTTGGGCATTTTTTTGTATTTTTTGTATTTCTTTAAGCATAAGAACTGGATAGCTCCGTAAGTTGTTGGCTGACTGTTTGCCATTTTAAGTTTTTCTTAAGTGATTGTTGAGTGCTGGCTGTTTTCCCTTGCATTGCTAGTAGCCTTTGTTCGCGGAGCGCATGCTTCTCAATTGGAGTGGTGTCTAAAGCCTGTTCTGCGGCTGTTTGGTTATTACAGACTAAAAGCATATCACATCCTGCCAGGCGAGCAAGTTGGGCGCGTTCCGAAAAATTACCGACTGATGCGGCACCTTTCATGCTCAGGTCGTCACTAAATATTGCTCCCTTAAAGCCGAGTTGCTGACGTAAAATTTCATTTATCCATATTGTTGAGAAGCCAGCGGGTAATTTATCTATAGATGGATAAACGACATGAGCGGGCATTATGCCTTCAAGTCCTTCGGTTATGAGTTGTTTAAAGGGCAGAATATCTTTACTAACAATTTCTTCTAGATTGCGCTCATCAATTGGGAGTGACAGATGAGAATCCAGAGCAACGGCACCATGCCCAGGGAAGTGCTTACCTATTGCTGCCATGCCAGCGCTACGCATACCCTTTCTAAATAGGCTAGACAGCTGGCAGGTTTGTTCTGGATCTGGTGAGAACGAGCGGTTACCGATAATTTCGCTGATACCACAATCTATATCTAAAACAGGGGCAAAGCTGAAGTCGATACCAATACTCAGTAATTCTGTCGCCATTAACCAGCCAGCATTTTCTGTGAGTTTGGGGTGTGTTGCATATGCAGCAGCGGGAGGTAGTTGTGTAAAGCCGTTTTGAAATCGTTGTACACGGCCGCCTTCCTGATCGACAGCGATTAGAATGGTCCCCTTTCGGACTGCTTTAATTTGCCGATTTAATGCTGCTACCTGTTCTGGTGCTTCGTAGTTACGAGCAAATAAAATAATAGCCCCCGTATTGGGATGCGCAATTTTTTCTTTATCGTATTGGCTGAGAGTAGTGCCAGCAATATCGATCATAATAGGGCCGATTGGTAGCTGTTTTTTCATTTAATATAGAATGTGATGGTTATAGAGGCTAGGGACGTGTACGAAATACCTTAAGGAGCGGGAATTTAATATTACCCGAAAGTATAGCGCAGTATTTTGGCTTCACAGGCGTGTTAGGAAAACAGGCGCGTAGTAGGCAACGTCATTGTTTTTCTAGCGCGGCTGTGGAGCCAAAAGACAAGTCAGACTGGGGTATTACTGAAATCTCGTTCCTAAGCAAGTCAAAAATCTGTAGGATGTGTAAAGCGATAGCGTGCCCATCAAGCCAACTCAGATAGACTGATGGCTGTACTATGGAATGGGAATAATTTAACGCAGATTTTTTGTTCGTCTTCGAGGCGTGTAAATAGGCGCATAGCAGGCTACGTAACTATTTACGCAACAAAGAAGACGGACAAAAAGATACAAAAATGTGCACGTTATAAAATTCCCATTCCTATAGTAAAGATGGGCACGAAAAAGACCTTTGCCCATCCTACAAGTGGCTCATATTATTTCGTGCATGTTTCCTAGTGAGTAGGTTTGGCATTATATGGTATTAACGCTGCTATTAAGTAGGAAATATTGTTAAGAACAGGGATAATATAATTTAAAAAATTAAAATTTTCCTCTTCCGGCTAAAACAAAGAAAAATGGGCTCCCTTCATTTTCCAGTGGACACTCTTGGAAAAAACGCTTGCAAACGCGTGTGATTCCGACAAAAATCACGCTATATCTTAAATATAGCAAGAGACCCACCTTATTAAATTCACCAGACGCAAAAACCTAGACACTCAACCCCGTTTAAATATTGTCATACTCGCCTTATCCTGCGAAGGAGTCTATGGAGCAAGAACAGTACTTTCACGGCACTATAACATATCAAGATCCTTTCTCTATCAAATGATCGGTTCAGCGGTACTGCGCTTGAATGAACGCCTGAGTGACTACCAAGAAATTGATCTCCCTCCACACCGTTTAAATCTTGATTCTGCCATCGTTTTGCTACGACTAGCGGGGAATGTATCTCTGTCAGGTATATCCGACATCTTGCAAATGCAAGGCTATTCTCATTATTCCGCCAGTGTGGTTAGTCAACACCTCAAGGATTTTGGTTCCCGCTTGCCTATTTTAGTGACGATTGATCCTGTTAGGTAACTCGCAATAAATAAACTACCCATATTGCGCAGGATTTTTGTTCGTCT
>CAYZUM010000117.1:0-8755 GCA_964481455.1 uncultured Methylomonas sp.
AAAATATGAAATATACTTCATTTTTTGGGTGGATTATTTATTTCTAGTTACCTAAGTAACTGGACTTTGTGTGTGCTATCCCTAAGTTGGGGTTCGTGCCTCACCCACAACCTACACTTAAAATAATGGCTTGAATAGCTTGAGGTTTAAATCTACAAGTTATTAAATTTCCATTCCTAAGCGGCTGTTTTCCTAACACGCCTGTGAAGCCAAAATACTGCGCTATACTTTCGAGTTTTAATAAATCCGCGCTCCTAAGGTTGTCATTCTAAAGGGTGTTGATGAATAAACCGACTCAGTTTCGCAAAATCCTGCAGAGATATTGTTTCTGCTCTTAAGGTAGGGTTTATATCTAATGCAATAATGTCTGCTTCGGCAATAAGCTTTTTAAGTGAATTGCGTAAAGTCTTACGCCGTTGTGAAAAGGCGGTTGTTACAACGGTATTCAGCATTTTGACAGAATCAATTTGCACGGGTGGCAACTCGTGTGGTACAAGGCGCACGATTGAGGACATGACTTTCGGCCTAGGGTTAAAACTTTCTGGTGGTACGTCAAATAAGTGTTCAGTGGCACAATAGTATTGCATCATGACACTGAGCCTGCCATACTTTTTACTCCCTGGTTCAGCACAAATTCTATCGACTACTTCTTTTTGCAACATAAATGTCATGTCAGCTATGCTGGGAGTGTTTTCCAGTAAATGAAACATTAAAGGTGTCGAAATATTATAGGGAAGATTACCCAGGATATGTAGTTTCTCTCCTGTTTTAGTCAAAGCAGAAAAATCAAATTTTAAGGCGTCAGAACTATGGATGGTGAGATTGTTATATTGGGAAAATTGAACTTTAAGCAAGCTAACTAAATCTCTATCTAATTCGACTACGTCTAATTGTACTCCGCTGCTTAATAAAGGTTGGGTTAGGGCACCTTGGCCGGGGCCAATTTCCACCCAGTGCTGATCTTTACTATAAAATAGAGAACCGAGAATATTATTGATAATATGATGATCATGTAAAAAATTCTGACCAAAACGTTTACGTGCTTTATGTACCATAGTTCTTGTTGTTAATGACTAAATATTATTTATTGAGGTATATACTTCATCCGGCTGCGGAGACGGTTTCTAACGGCCGGTTTAGCTGATACTCGATGTTCCAGTTTTTGTAGTATGTTGATTTTATTATCTATTTTTGATTTCGATAAAATTAAGTTTACCTTTAAAATCAATGCACTAACTTTTATTGCAACAAAATCTAGGTGCCTTCAAGCCCAGATATAGCTGGAAACTGGAACATCGAGTGATAGCTGTATTGCAGGTATCTTTCGTGGCCTGCTATACGCCTATTTCAGCGTCCCGTACCAAGTTCAGGACTGGCTTTGCTCTTGACAAAATATACAACCGCATCCGTGACGGCATGAAGTCTATGTACGAAGCATATCATTCGCAAAGGGTTTTGATTATCTTTAGGTTTTTTGCAAACACAAACTTACTGAATATCTGAATTTGTGCTAGCTGACATCTGTATCGCTGTCTGTATTGCGATAATCAGGCTACCCAATTCTGCTTTACCTGTACCCGCGAGATCTAAGGCCGTTCCGTGATCGACTGAGGTGCGAATAATCGGTAAACCCAAAGTAATATTCACTGCATTTCCAAATCCCTTATATTTCAAAACCGGTAAGCCTTGGTCATGATACATTGCCAAAACTGCATCTGCGGACTTAAGGTATTTTTCATTAAACAGTGTATCCGCGGGAAGAGGTCCCTGTAGATTAATACCCTGTTGGCGACATAATTCTAATACCGGGTTAATGATTTCAATTTCTTCGCCCCCAAGGTGCCCACCTTCACCCGCGTGGGGGTTTAATCCACACACTAATATATGGGGTTCTTTCAACCCAAAGCGATGACGTAAATCAGCATTTAGTATATGGATAACAGAGGTTAATGTTTTACGTGTAATGGCTTTACTGACATCGGCAAGTGGTAAATGTGTTGTCACTAAAGCCACTCGTAAACCATCTGTTGCCAGCATCATAACGGGATGTCCTCCGGTAATGGCTGCAATATATTCTGTATGGCCACTAAAAGCGATACCCGCATCATTAATGATTCCCTTATGAACAGGTCCTGTCACCATGGCTGAAAACAAACCTGACAGACAACCCTTAGTGGCCGTTTCAATAGTTTTTAGGACATAGTGGCTGTTACTTTTATTTAATATTCCACAGGCAGTTTTTTCGGGCAAATTGATGGGTAAAACAGTTAATGCTCCCGCAGCATGTTGCGTGATTGCTTGCCCGGCATTCAATAAATTAATATTTAGGGGCAGGTTTAGTTGTTTTGCTCGCTGGCTTAGCATTTCGGGGTCGGCAATAGCAACCAGCCGGCAGGGTAATGACGTTTGAGCAAGTTTTATGCATAAATCAGGACCAATACCTGATGGTTCGCCAGGTGTTAAAGCGATATGGGGGAGTGTTTTTGGCACAGTTCTTTGTCTATAAGGAAAACCTCTATTTTATCATTAATCTAATAAGTGGCGATATTTCATAATTATTTTATACTTGATTGAGTGTTAATAATATTATATTATTTACCAGAACGAACGTTAGATAGGTAAGCATGAAATCAAAAAAATTTATTTTACAAACAGCGGTAAGCTTATTTGCAAAGCAAGGTTTTTCTGGCGTTTCCATGCGCAGCCTTGCCAAGGATGTTAATATGAGCACTTCCGCTGTGTATCATCATTTTCCAAATAAACAGGCCTTATATCTTGATGCTGTTCACTTTGCATTTGCAAAACAGGCCAGCGCTTTTGATGAAGTATGGCATGCGGACCTAGAGGCAAGTGAAAAACTGAGTAGGTTCGTTAGTTGCCTGGCTCAGGTATTAACAACCGATGTTGACTTTAGATGCTTAATGCAGAGGGAGTTGCTGGAGGCGAATGATGAGCGTATGCAGCTTTTAGCACAAGAAGTATTTCAGGAGCAATTTAGCCAGTTAATGCTTGTTATAGAGCAATTGAGTGATTCACCACAAGTCCATTTTTCTGCTGTGAGTGTTATCGCACTAGTCTGCGAAATAATTCAGATGCAACCTTTAAGCAGACACTTGCCTGGTTGGCAAGCAGAGCATGAGAAAAGTGAATTTATCGCTAAACAAGTCTTAAATTTATTAGTAAAGGGAATTTAATTTAAAGGATGTCAAAAATGAAAAAGAATAGACTACCCAACCAGCTCGGTTTTTTTGCTATTAATCACCCATGGTGGGTCTTGCTATTCAGTTTGATTTTAATCGGGTTAAGTGGGGCAGGAGTAAAGGAGCTAGAATTTACCAATAATTATCGTGTTTTTTTTGGTGAAGATAACCCTCAGTTACTTGCTTTTGATGTGCTGCAAAATACCTATAGTAAAAGTGATAATGTGATGATTCTGGTAGAGCCAGATAATGGCGATGTATTTACCAGAGAAAACCTGCAGGCGGTGATAGAATTAACCAGCCTTGGGTGGCAATTGCCTTATTCCAGCCGAGTCGATTCTATTAGTAATTTCCAGCATACCATTGCAAAGGAAGATGACCTGCTTGTTGCAGATTTAATGAGTCTGCCGCTAGACATGAGCGATGAGCAACTTGAATATGTAAAGCAGGTTGCTTTAAACGAGCCTTTACTAAAAGATCGATTGATATCGAAGACAGGGCATGTGACAGGAGTCAATATTACCATGCAACTTCCTGGCACTAATCCGATGGAAGCAATGGAAATAGCGGAGATTGTCAGGGATATGGCGGCGGATTTTAGTTTAAAACACCCGGGTTTGACGCTACATTTAAGTGGCATGGTGATGTTGAACAATGCTTTTGGTGAAGCCTCGCTGAATGATAATTCAACTTTGATTCCTTTAATGTATGGTATCGTTTTGTTGGTATTGATTGTTTGTTTACGGTCTTTTACCGCAACTTTTAGCGTCATTTTATTGATTATTTTTTCGATTATAACTGCTTTAGGGCTGGCTGTTTATGGGGGGATTAAGTTAACTCCTGTCTCGGCAATGGCCCCCACGATTATTTTAACCATGGCGGTTGCTGACTGCGTACATCTGCTAGTCACTTTTTTGCACAATATGCGCCTAGGGCAGGAAAAAAAACAGGCGATGCAGGAAAGTTTGCGTGTTAATTTTCAACCCATTTTATTAACCAGTGTTACCACAGCGATTGGCTTTTTGAGCCTTAATTTTAGCGATGCACCCCCCTTTAGGGATTTAGGTAATATTGTTGCATTAGGTGTTGTTATCGCCCTGGTTTTATCGCTCTCTTTATTGCCTGCATTGATGATGTTATTACCTGTACGAGTTAAACAAAAAGATGAGCTGGATAATTCAGCTATGCAGCGTCTAGCCTCTTTTGTAATTCAGAACCGTAAAATCCTGCTAATAGGGAATACTTTATTGGCAATAATGTTGATCAGTTTTATTCCACGCAATGAGATAAATGATGAATTTGTAAAATATTTTGATGAAAGTATTGAGTTCAGGCGCGCAGCAGATTTTTTAAATGATAATTTAGGCGGTATTTATAATGTAGAGATCTCGATTGATACGGGTATATCAGGAGGAATAAGTGAACCAGCTTTTTTAGCAAAAATTGAGGCGTTTAAACATTGGCTAGAGCAACAACCCGAAGTGGTACATGTAAATAGTATCACTGATACTTTTAAGCGCTTGAATAGGAATATGCATGGTGATAAGTCTCAGTGGTATAAGTTACCTGATCAGCGTGAGCTAGCAGCTCAGTATTTATTACTGTATGAGATGTCCTTACCTTACGGACTGGATTTAAATGACCAGATTAATATTGATAAGTCGGGTATTCGTTTGATTGCCAGTATGAAAAACCTATCTTCTAAGCAAATGTTGGATATTGAGCAGCGATTGAATGACTGGATGACTGTTAATTTTAGTGAGTATACTTTTAATGCGGCAAGTCCTGTATTGATGTTTTCACATATAGGTCAGCGCAATATTGTACGTATGCTAATCGGGTCATTTGCAGCATTGGTGATCATTTCGTTGATATTAATAGTCGCTTTTCGTTCTATAAAATTAGGTTTAATTAGTCTAATTCCAAATTTAATTCCCGCTGGGATGGCTTTTGGTATATGGGGGCTGGTTGATGGGCAGGTGGGTTTAGGTTTATCGGTAGTGACGGGTATGACGATTGGTATCGTGGTGGATGATACCGTACATTTTATGAGCAAATATCGCCGTGCAAAAGTAGAGAAAGGGTTTTCGTCAGAAGAAGCTGTTCGATATGCCTTTTCCACGGTGGGAGTGGCATTATGGGTAACATCCTTAGTTCTGGTGAGTGGTTTTATTGTGCTCGCGACCTCTTCTTTTGTGATGAATAGTGGTATGGGTTTAATGACTGCGATAACCATTGCGGTGGCTTTAGTCATGGACTTTCTATTTTTACCTCCACTGTTGATGGCTCTGGATAAAAATCGTGTCTAAAAATTTAATACCTTCGCCAAATTGAAATGAATTTTCACCATGAAGAACATTATGGGCATGAAGTTATTTTCAATCAATGTGTTATATGATTATTGCAGAGGGTATTCTTGTAATGAGTAACACTTTGTTTTTCTTCATGTTCTTCATGACCTTCATGGTGAGTTTTGTTTTTGGCGATGGTATTGAAAAATAATAAAGCCAGTAGAGCGGATTTAAGTCCGCAATAGACTGCGAGAGATATTGAATACTGGAGGGCATGGCTTTAGCCCGTCAAAACCAATGAGCATTAAAGTGCGCTAAAGGTATGCCTTACGAAAATCTGCTTTACCGTTAAAGTGGGACAGATCTCTTGTAAAACAAGTAGGGTGGGTAGAAAATATTTCCCCCTGCACGTTAGGGAGATGGAAACAAATAATCATCCAAGATTGCTAGCCTTTCTGTCCGTCTTCTTCGTTGTAGTAACAGTTGCGTAGCCTGCTATGCGCATGTTACTACGCCTTGAATACGAACAAAAATCCTGCCCAATATTGGACGTTTATTTATTTCCAGCTCCCTTATAGTTTGTCCAGTCTAAAGTGGGTAGCCCGAAAATCATTTACGGTCTACCTTTAAGTCTGTGGGCTACAATTTTGAATCAACTATTGCGAATAAAAGCCAGTTTTACACTCATGCTTTACTCGCCTTAATGTTAGGAGAAGGAAAAATGAAAGTTATCATAGGATTATTATTTTGTATGCTGTCTGGGTTTAGTCTTGCAGATGAGCAAAAAGGGTTGGAAGTCATGCAAGAAGTTGATAGGCGTGATCTAGGCTGGGGAGATATGACGGCCGATTTGAAGATGACTCTTAGAAATAAAAATGGCGATGAACATGTGCGCAGCTTGCGCATGAAAACACTCGAAATGCAGGATGATGGAGATAAAAGCCTAAGTATCTTTGATAGCCCCAGAGATATAAAAGGGACTGCATTTTTGAGTTTTACCCATGCTCTGGAGGCCGATGAGCAATGGCTATATTTGCCTGCATTGAAAAGAGTTAAACGAATTTCATCCAGTAATAAATCAGGGCCGTTTCTAGGGAGTGAATTTGCATTTGAAGATTTAACCTCATTTGAGCTAAAAAAATATAAATATAATTATTTACGCGATGAAATGATTGATGGGATTGATTTTTTCGTTATTGAAGCTTTTCCTCAATACGATCACTCTGGTTACGTCCGCAACATAGTATGGATAGATAAAAATCGCTATATTCCACTCAGAATTGATTATTATGACCGTAAGGATGCTTTATTAAAAACTCAAACATTTCTTGAATATAAGCAATATTTAGATCAATACTGGCGCGCAGGGAAATCAAAAATGAATAATTTCTTAACAGGAAAGAGTACGACATTACTTTGGAAAAACTATCATTTTCGTAATGGTTTGACTGAGCGTCATTTTGATAAGAATACTTTAAAACGTTCGCGCTAATGATGCAAAATCACGTCACTATTTTTGAGTGTCCCGAGTGAAGATTTAGGATAACTAATCAAGGAATGGAGAGTGCAAATTAATCAAAGCTATTGGTTTGTTTTATTTCTATTATGTGTTGACCCTGTTTATGCCTGGGAAGTCTCGGGTTATGTTGGGATAGAAGATTTGGCATTTATTGAAAAACCATTAGATTCTCAGCAACATATGAACTATCTGTCGGGTGTCATCGAAGCAGAGTTGTACCATGAATGGGATAATGGCGATCAGATTTTTGCCTTTGTGCCTTTTTTTAGAGGAGCCCAGTATGATAGTAATCGAACCCATTTTGATATACGAGAGTTAACCTGGGTTAAGGCCGCTGAAAACTGGGAGTTACGCTTAGGAATTCGTAAGGTTTTCTGGGGAGTCACCGAATCTGTACATTTGATTGATATTATTAACCAGCGCGATATGGTGGAAAACACCGATGGGGAAGATAAGCTTGGACAGCCAATGATAAATTTTGCCTGGATTCAAGGCTGGGGAACCCTGGATTTTTATATATTACCTGGATTTAGAGAGATGCCTTTTACAGGCGTGGAAGGTAGGCCCAGATTTCAGCCTGCAGTCGATGGTAGTCAGGCTAGATTTGACAAAAATGGTTTTGAGCGTCAAATGGCTTATGCGATACGTTGGTCGCACGCTATTGGAGATTGGGATGTTGGCTTTTCACATTTTTATGGTACCAGTCGAGATCCTATCTTTCTGGTAGAGCAGAATTCATCTGGGCAAGTGTCTATTATTCCCTATTACCAGAATATTAATCAAACTGGGTTAGATGTACAGGCAACGATAGAGAGTTGGTTATTAAAACTGGAGGCAATCGTACGCGTTAGTGAAATTGATACTACTTTTTCTACGATAGCAGGCCTAGAATATACTTTTTTTAATATTGCTGAGACGGGCTTGGATATAGGTCTACTGGCTGAGTATTTGTATGATAGTCGTGGAATATTTGCGCCTACAGTTTTTCAGGATGATTTTTTTACTGGCATACGTTTTGCCTTAAATGATGTGCAGGACACTCAGATTCTGGCAGGCGTGATTGTCGATAGTCATACTTTTGCCCAATTTTATAATATTGAAGCCAGCAGACGCTTTTTTGATAGCTTTAAATTAGAAATCGAAGCGCGTTTTTTTAATGGCGCTTCACCTAATGAGCCCGCGTATTTTTTTCGTAAGGATAGTCATTTCAGATTTGAGTTAAGTTATCACTTTTAGCGTTACCAAGAAGCGCGATAACTCACCCTAAAAAAGGGTAAACTACTTTTAACTCCAAATGAAAGGTGCTGAAATAAGCAGTAAAATACTGATTTTGATTTTTTCTAGTATGATAATAAATTATTATACCTATTTGTTTCGTATGAAATAGTTGCCTAAAAAACGGCAATGATGAATGATAGTGTTTTTTTAACTTATGAACGGGTGCCAATACAAAAAAGTTATTGTATTGACGGTACATATTTAACGGTAGATTTTCATAGATATAACCCTTGTGAGACAGGGTATTCCTGGGCTGTCGAAACCCCGTCACCTACGCTGTAGACATTGTTTAAATTTAATGGTTTAAGGTTTTTAAAACGAAAAATATCGAAAAAAAACAGGCTCTTCAACCCCCTTTTATGTTACCACTCAACCACCCATCAATGACTTAGGAAAAATAAATTATGTATTAACCTCCGCTGAAAATCAGGGAAACGGAGCTTAGCGAAGTGATGATTTTTAGTCCC
>CAYZUM010000118.1:0-8724 GCA_964481455.1 uncultured Methylomonas sp.
GCCTATTTTACGCCTTGAAAACAAACAAAAATCCTGCGCAATATGGGTAGTTTATTTATTGCGCGTTACCTAAGGTGTAACCACTTACGCCCCCAAACTCTGTTTGGAAATGCATAAAAAATAAGCTCTGCTTACTGAACTCTCACACAGCAGAATTGTTCGAACCTATATTCCCACGCAGAAAGGCTGTAAAAGTATTCAATAATATATAAAAAGACAGGTTCCGTAGGTTAGAGTTATGCTTCACTCCATACACATAATACTTTCACAGCTTAAGAGCAAGCGTTGCTTGTCACCACGAAGTTTAAAGCTCCCTAAAAACCGCGTGATGTTTTTATCGCAATATAACGCTTATGATAATTTTTTAAAAGCACTGCTTCCTGCATATTTTGCAAGTGAACCTAATTCTTCTTCAATTTTCATTAATCGGTTATATTTAGCGACACGATCAGAACGACTTAATGAACCTGTTTTAATTTGCCCAGTTCCTGTTGCCACACATAAATCAGCAATTGTAGTGTCCTCTGTTTCACCTGAACGATGTGATACAACCGCAGTATAACCTGCAGCATGAGCTGTATTTATTGCTTCTAGTGTTTCAGTTAAAGTACCAATCTGGTTAACTTTAATTAAAATAGAGTTAGCAACACCCTTTTCAATGCCATCTTTTAAAGTCGCAGGATCTGTCACAAACAAATCATCACCGACTAACTGGATTTTATCACCCACCCTATCTGTCAGTTCTTTCCAGCCTTCCCAGTCATTTTCGTACAAACCATCTTCAATCGAAATAATAGGGTATTTTTCTACCCAATCGGCAAAAAGGTCAGTCATTTGACCCGCGCTCAGAGTTTTACCTTCAGAGCTGAGTTCATAGTTGCCATCTTTATAAAATTCAGAAGCCGCGACATCCATCCCTAAAAAGATATCAACACCTGGCTTATAACCTGCATTAACAATCGCTTCTAAAATAACTTCAATGGCTTCTTCATTAGATGATAAATCTGGTGCAAAGCCCCCTTCATCTCCCACTGTTGTTGCCAAACCTTTCGCTTTTAAAACTTTAGCCAGATTATGAAATACCTCAGCTCCGTAGCGAATCGCTTCACGGAAAGTGGGAGCACCCACAGGTAAAATCATGAATTCTTGTAAATCTACACTATTATCAGCATGTGAGCCTCCATTAATGATATTCATCATGGGCACTGGCATGATAAATTCACCACTCGTATTCAAGTAGCGGTATAAAGGGACACCTGCTTCTAATGCAGAAGCACGAGCTGCTGCTAAAGACACGCCTAAGATAGCGTTGGCACCCAATCGGGCTTTATTCTTTGTGCCATCTAAAGCCATCATTGCCTGATCTACAGCCTTTTGATCTGCTGCATCTAAACCAATCACCGCTGCACGAATTTCAGTATTCACAAATTCAACAGCTTTTAAAACCCCTTTACCTAAATAACGCGCTTTATCACCATCGCGTAATTCTATCGCTTCGCGTTCTCCTGTGGATGCGCCTGATGGCACCATAGCGCTTCCTGTATAGCCTGATGCCAATACGACATCCGCTTCTATAGTCGGGTTCCCTCGTGAATCCAAAATTTCTCTTGCTTTGATATCTATTATTCTAGCCATTCTTTTTAATCTCTGTTTATAGTGTGTTTATAAGGTATTTTCTATTAAGGCTTGCGCTTTAACAGCTTGATCTATTGTTATTATAGTTTCTAATAATTCTTGCATACGATGCAATGGCCATGAATTAGGTCCATCGCTTAATGCTTCATCCGGATTTGGGTGAGTTTCCATAAATAATCCGGAAATACCCGCTGCAACGGCTGCTCTGGCCAATACTGGCACATGCTGACGTTGCCCATCTGAACAAGTGCCCTGCCCACCGGGTAATTGCACTGAATGCGTTGCATCATAGACAACAGGACAACCTGTATTACGCATCTCTGCTAAGCCACGCATATCGGAGACTAAATTATTATAGCCAAAAGATGCGCCACGTTCACAAACCATAATGTGCTCATTACCCGTCGCTTTTGCTTTTGCAACGACATGTACCATATCCCAGGGAGCAGAAAATTGTCCTTTTTTAATATTCACGGGCTTGCCCTGCTGAGCGACTGCCTGAATAAAATTAGTTTGTCGGCACAAAAAGGCAGGCGTTTGCAAAACATCAACCACGCTTGCCACTTCAGCTAAAGGTGTATCCTCATGCACATCTGTTAATACGGGTACGCCAATCTGTTGTTTTACTAACTCTAGAATTCTAAGACCTTCCTCAATTCCCAGGCCGCGAAAACTTTTATGCGAAGAACGGTTTGCTTTATCAAATGAAGATTTATAGATAAAAGGAATCTTTAATTTATCTGTTAACTCTTTCAGAAAGCCAGCAGTATCAAGAGCCATTTGCTCACTTTCGATAACGCATGTGCCCGCTATTAAGAATAAAGGATGATCTAAACCGGCTTCAAAATCACATAGTTTCATTTAGTTTCACTTTGTTTATGTTGCGCTGCTGCTGTAACAAACCCTGAAAATAAGGGATGTCCATTTCTAGGGGTAGACGTAAATTCAGGATGAAATTGACAGGCTAAGAACCACGGATGGTCAACAAGTTCTATTACTTCCACTAAGCGTCCATCCATAGATTTACCCGAAAAGCGTAAACCTGCTTTTTCCAAAGCATCTATATAGTTATTATTGAATTCGTAACGATGGCGATGACGCTCTGTAATAACATCCTTTTGGTAGAGATCAAAAACTAAAGTGCCCGTCTGTAGTCGGCATTTTTGTGCCCCTAAGCGCATTGTGCCACCTAAATCTGAGTCTTTATCCCGAGTCTCAAGCTGACCTGTATGATCCTGCCACTCAGTAATTAAGCCAATCACTGGATGGGGACTTTCAGGTAAGAACTCTGTACTATGTGCTCCTTCCAACCCAACAACATTTCGAGAAAATTCAATCACAGCAGATTGCATCCCTAAGCAAATGCCTAAATATGGAATTTTATTTTCTCTGGCAAACCGAACCGTAGCAATTTTTCCTTCTACCCCACGCTCACCAAATCCACCAGGCACTAGAATGGCATCAACTTCTTTTAACTGAATAATGCCTTCTTCTTCAATTGTCTCTGAATCTATATAAACAATTTTAACTTTATTACGCGTATGAATACCGGCATGAATCAATGCCTCATTTAAAGACTTGTATGCATCGCTATGATCGACATATTTACCCACAATGGCAATCGTTACTATATCATTAGGGTGTGTCACGGCATCAACAACAGCCTCCCACTCGCATAAATCAGCAGCAGGAACATCAAGACGTAATTGATTCACTACAATATCGTCTAATCCTTGCTCATTCAAAAGCAGAGGGATACGATAAATCGTATCAGCATCCGGCGCAGAAATAACCGCTTTTTCCGGAACATTAGTAAACAGTGCAATCTTTTGCCGTTCAGCTAAAGGAATACGCTGTTCGGAACGACATATTAAAATATCCGGCTGAATACCAATCGTGCGTAACTCTTTTACTGAATGTTGCGTCGGTTTTGTTTTTATTTCCCCAGCCGTTTTAATAAAAGGCACGAGTGTAAGGTGAATAAACAATGCACAGTCACGGCCTAATTCGACCCCAATCTGGCGTATAGCTTCTAGAAAAGGCAATGATTCAATATCACCAACGGTACCACCGACCTCAATAATAGCAACGTCCATATCTTCCGCACTGGCGTAAATTCGTCGCTTAATTTCATTGGTAATATGCGGAATAACCTGCACTGTAGCGCCCAGGTATTCCCCTTTACGTTCTTTACGTAAAACTCTTTCGTAAACCTGACCCGTGGTAAAGTTATTTTTTTTGGTCAATGGTGTGGTGATAAAACGCTCATAGTGACCTAAATCTAAATCTGTTTCTGCACCATCTTCGGTGACAAAAACTTCACCATGCTGAAAAGGGCTCATCGTGCCCGGATCAACATTGATATACGGATCTAGTTTAGTCATAGTGATTTTAAGACCACGCGCTTCTAAAATAGCGGCTAATGAAGAAGCAGCAATCCCTTTACCAAGAGAAGAAACCACACCACCTGTAATAAATATAAATTTTGTCATTAAAAAGTTCTGAAAACTAAGGAATGTATTTGCTGGAAATATAAAGACATACAATAAAATAACAGAGTATTTTAATCGACATTACAGCTTTCGTCATTGCCTTTACTAAATTAATTACTTTTCAGTTAAATTTACAGCATAAGGATACTTCGTGTCATTAAAGATAGTGGCATATATTTAACATAGAACATAATCGAAAACTCCGTTAAAATCGGCTGTTGTCAGGAAATTTAGCGAGTTCATTGCCAGCGTAGTTTAATACTAGCTTCCCCCTGAACATAAAAACTGGCACTCATCCAATGAGTGCCAACTGCAGCCAGTTCGCCATTGATATAAATTAGCGGGACCCTATCACGCAACCAGGGCGCAATCCCTGCTTCTTGATATAATTTTTTTAGGCTATGTCGTCCATCACGATTAGCTAAAGAAAGTTTTTCACCACCCTGCCTATATTTAACCTGGATTAACCCCTGCTCCCAAATATGCCTGGCAATCCCGTTTCGGGTTTCCTCTGCAAGCAATCGGCCATTTCCAGCTAAAATAAGCGGATCCAGGCATTTTTCCCATATAACAACCTGACTCAATTCAGGTTTTACAATATTAGGAACTGCGTATAAACCATTGCGATAACGCTGAATAGTATATCCATCATGCTGAACGACAGGATTAGCCTCTTGTCGTGCTAAAACAACATCTTGCAAAATAGCGTTCATCACTTTCTGGCTTGGCATTCGTAATCCAAATTGACTTATCCAGTCACGCACTATCCACTGCTGTGTAAAATCATCATACTTCAGCAAACCTGATATAGATAAACACTGCCGTTCTGGGTCATAAAGCAGATACATTTTTTCTTGTGCATTAGCGGCTAATATACCCTGTGCTTGCGCGCAATGCCTTGCTGCACGCGAAACAGTGTTATCAATACCTAGCCAGCGTTGTTCTAATAGAGGAATAACCTTTTGGCGTAGATAATTACGATCAAAGCGCAAGTCTTGGTTACTTGGGTCTTCAATCCATTGCAAATGATGCTGCTGCGCATAAACAGAAATTTCTTGCTGACTAATATCAAGCAAGGGCCTGATTAACTTTCCTTTAGAAAATTTAATCATTGCAGGCATGCCTGATAACCCTTTTAGACCCGAGCCTCTGAATAGCTGCAATAGCACGGTTTCTAATTGATCATTACGATGCTGAGCGAAAAGCAATACGTCATTTTCTGTGACTATGTCTTTAAACGCTTGATAACGAGCATTTCGCGCAGCTTCTTCGGGACTTTGCCCTTTTGCTGCCTTAGCATTAACTTTAATGACACGAAATTTTAAGTCTAATGATTTTGTAGTTTTCTGGCAATGCTCTGCCCAATCATCGGCTTGCTGTTGCAAGCCATGGTGTATAAATACAGCTGTTATTTTATACTTTAGATCAGGTATATTGACTAATAAATGCAACAAAACATGAGAATCTATCCCGCCACTATAACCAATAATAATGTGATTGCAATCTTGAAAAGGAATGATCTGTGAATAGATATATTTACTGTTGAGTTTCATATTGAAACCGAAAAATGTTAATCACTGAAGAAAGTACTTAGGTAACTTGCAATAAATAAACTACCCATATTGCGCAGGATTTTTGTTCGTCTTCCATTAGTAGAAATAGGCGCATAGCTGGCTACGTAACTATTTCTACAACGCAGAAGACGGACAAAAAGATTAGTTAAATGAACAGCTTATATTGTCACACTCAGTTTTCAGTCTAAAATTAGACCTTTTCATTGAGTAGTTTCCCCGTCCACTTAAAATAACTTTTTACCCTGTAGGACATGAAGAATTATAGAGAATTATTTTTCTTCAAGTCCTTTACCAGCAATGTTCTAAAGAATACGGTTATTTCGCTTCTTCAGTAAAAGACCCAAATGCCATAATCCTTTGATATCGCTTTTCCAACAAATCTTCAATATTTTCGTGTCTTAATTCTTTAATATGCCTGAATAACGTTTCTTTTAAATTCTCGGCTGTGGCTTTAAAATCCCTGTGCGCGCCACCAATAGGTTCTCTGACAACTTCATCTAAAAAGCCTTGCTCTCTTACTCTATCAGAAGTGATCCCCATCGCTTCTGCCGCTAATTTAGCTTTTTCTGCACTTTTCCATAGTATAGACGCACAGCCCTCCGGTGAAATCACCGAATAAGTGCTGAATTCCATCATAATCAAACGATCCCCAACCCCGATTGCCAATGCACCACCCGATCCACCTTCACCAATAACAGTACAGACTATTGGTGTTTCCAGTTTTGCCATTTCAAACAAATTTCGTGCAATTGCTTCACTTTGACCTCGTTCTTCAGCCCCTATCCCCGGATAAGCACCAGGAGTATCAATAAGGCAAATAATAGGTAATTTGAAGCGTTCTGCCATTTTCATAACGCGTAAAGCTTTACGATAACCTTCTGGGCGAGGCATCCCAAAATTGCGAATAATTTTTTCTTTGGTATCGCGCCCTTTTTGATGACCAATAATAACAACCGCCTGGCCGTTTAATTTAGCTAAGCCACAAATGATGGCCTTATCATCAGCGTATGTGCGATCCCCATGCAATTCATGAAAATCAGTAAACAATAAATCAATATAATCTAAGGTATAGGGCCTGCCTGGATGCCTTGATATCTGAGAAATTTGCCAATCACTCAGGTTTTTAAAAATTTCTTCTGTTAACTGCTGGCTCTTGGCCTCCAGCTCATTTAATGCAGAAGAAATATCAATTTCATTCTCAGCTTCTACACGGCGTAATTCTTCAATTTTAGCTTCTAATTCTGCAATAGGTTGTTCGAAATCGAGAAAATTTAAATCCATGACTGTATTTTTTATAAAATTGAGTGAGAAGCGCAGCTTGTCAGCTAAATGAGATCCTGTAAGACCTCACTCTACACTTTTATTGTAATTAAAGGGTTACTTACCTGCTATTTTATCTAATTCTCGCAAATGTTTTAATTTTTCTGTAATTTTTATTTCCAGACCTCGTGAGACCGGTTCATAAAACGTTGTTTCTTGCAGACCATCAGGGAAATAATTTTCACCTGCCGCATAGGCTTCTGGTTCATTATGAGCATAACGGTATTCCTTGCCATATTCCAGATCTTTCATTAATTTAGTGGGTGCATTACGTAAATGATTCGGCACAGGTAAACTTCCGCTTTGTTTTGCAGCACTCATGGCAGTATTAAAGGCTTTATAAACAGCATTACTTTTAGGAGCGCATGCCATAAAAACCAAGGCTTGGGCAAGTGCCAGTTCCCCTTCAGGACTGCCTAGTCTTTCCTGAGTTTGCCAGGCATTTATGGTCAATTGTAAAGCCCGTGGGTCAGCATTACCAATATCTTCCGAGGCGATACGTACAATACGACGCGCCAGATATAAAGGATCACAACCGCCATCCAGCATGCGACAAAACCAATATAATGCAGCATCGGGCGAACTACCACGCACTGACTTATGCAAAGCAGAAATTTGGTTATAAAATTCTTCCCCTTGATTATCAAATCGGCGTACACCGCCTACTAACACTTCTTTAGCAATATCCTCTGTGATCACAGAGCCTTTATTTGCCTGTGTCAATTCAACTGCCAGTTCCAGGAAATTTAATAAGCGTCGTGCATCACCATCGGCAGCCGCAGAAAATTGCTGCTTTAAATCTTCTGACATGGTTATTGCCAAGTTACCAAAACCGCGCTCGGTATTTGTAAGCGCCTTATCAATTAGCTCTTGCAAATCATCTATAGTCAAGGCATTTAAGACATAAACCCGCGCCCGCGATAACAACGCATTATTCAGTGCAAAAGAGGGATTTTCAGTTGTCGCACCTAAAAAAAATACCGTACCATCTTCTACATGGGGCAAAAATGCATCTTGTTGGGATTTGTTAAAACGATGCACTTCATCAACAAATAAAATACTTTGCCGCTGTTCTTGATGTTGAATTTGTTTTGCGGCTGCCACTGCTGCTCTTATTTCCTTAACACCTGCTAAAACAGCAGAGATAGGCATAAACTCAGCATTAGAATGTTTGGCAATCATACGCGCTAGTGTGGTTTTGCCCGTTCCGGGAGGCCCCCAGAAAATCATTGAATGCAGACGCCCAGAGCTAATCGCTTCATAAAGCGGTTTTCCAGGCTGTAAAATATGTTTTTGCCCTGCGTAATCTACCAGAGACTCAGGACGCATCAAATCTGCTAAAGGTTTTGTTCGCAAGTTATTTCCTCAATTAATATTACGTTTGATACGTTTTGTCATTCAACAAACCCTATGACTATAACCTTTCTCTCAAGAATTTCTCAAAATTATCATATTTAGTCAAGTACCTCCGACAGAGCCGGAGGCTTGAAAATGTGAACCGCTCAAAGCGGATTAAATTTAGTAAGGTAACTCGCAATAAATAAACTACCCATATTGCGCAGGATTTTTGTTTGTCTTCCATTAGTAGAAATAGGCGCATAGCTGGCTACGTAACTATTTCTACAACGCAGAAGACGGACAAAAAAACAAGCCAGGCGCGCCATGCTACTTCGTGAAATTCAGGGACTCCTGTCACCTTCATT
>CAYZUM010000119.1:0-8685 GCA_964481455.1 uncultured Methylomonas sp.
TAGCAAGTTATTTTTTTATTTTTATCCTTTGCCCTAAAATTTAAAGTAGATACAAGTGTGCGGCTGTCGCATTCGCCAATAAGACAGTGAGAACAGCGTTTGCCATGCTCACTCAGGGAACGGAATATAAAGCAGAGCTTCTTCCTGCCTAAAAAGAGTTCTAACCCTGAAAATGCATCATCGAAGATAAACATCAGCGTGTTAAATCAGTACGTAACAGAGGGCTTCGAGCTCGTGAAATAGATTTGAAAACACGTTCGCGTCAATATCATAGAGCCAGAGTTCGCTACTCTATAGGAGAGCTCGTACATAAGTTCGCATTTATTTCTTTAATGAAGCAAATTTATTGTTGACACGGGGGAGTCCACATAAGTTACGTAGCCAGCTAGGCGCCTATTTCTACTAATGGAAGACGAACAAAAATCCTGCGCAATATGGGTAGGTTATTTGGTAAGTACTCATGCAAAATTGATTTAACTTTTTTGAAAAAAGATAAAATCTCCAGTTTTTAGTATGATTTTTGAGAATTTGAATATATTTTTACAAAAAAATAGGAATTTTTATTGAAAATGATAAATTTCTACCCTCGTAATTTTAGTTAAAATAATAATGCCTGAGTACTTAGTCCCTACAAAACAGTGCGGGTCATTTAATTCAAAGCCTTACGACAAATAGCTTGTAAAAAATTACTATTTTTTAGCTACCTGTTTACAAATATTCAATGACTTAAAATAGAGGACTTCCAAATTTTAGCCACCTGCACTTGCTTAGTAGGGACTACCGGTTATTTATTACGAGTTACCTAAAGTCTGTTCTATTGAAATTTTATCAAAGCTAGTATATCTTCAATCGTAAAAGGCCAGCATAGTTCCTGCTCGCTTTGCTCACTCAGTAATACAGGGATTTTTATCGCATAGCGTTTCTGCCATTGCTCTTGCTCAGCAATATCAATTTTTTGATAGGCAATTTTTGTCTGCACTAATAAGTCTTCGGCCTGTTCACATAAATGACAGGCAGATGTACCCAGTAAAATTAGTTTATTCATGTCCGACATGTTTTTCCAGATAACCCATTAAAAAAGCAGAAATAACAAAAGTGATATGAATCAACACATACCAGAGTAATTTATCATTACTCTATTTTCTCAATATTCATAAAGACTTGTAGTAAATGTATTGATGAAATCGCCACTATTGATGAGGCAACTTTCATCTTTAAAGAGCCATAGTCATGTGTTCCTAACCAGCTTAGCTTTTCGGTATCCGCATCAATATGCAGGCTGGATAAAAAGTTATTATAGCCACTAAACATGACAATGATTGTTAGGCTTCCCACTAGGGTAATACCAATAAAGGTGAGTAATTTTAAGATTAACTGTGACTCATTAATGCCTAGAATATACGGAATAAAATGATAAAGCTCTTGAAAAAATTTAAGAGCCAAGCCCATCAGTGCTAAACTCATACCTAAATAAATAGGCGCTAACAGCCATCTGCTTGCATAGAGTAGGCGTTCGATTTTATGTTCTAGCAGGGTATTTCAAAATCATTTTAGAAGTATGCTCGTTAAAAATATATCACCTGTAAACTTAACTTTCTGCTGGGATCTTCTCTTCTATATCAGCACTTTCTATTTTCTGACCTAACATCTCTGCAATATCATTTTCTGGCGTATCAATACCTCTTACTGCCAGGTCATTGGTCAATTTTTCTAATATCCCGGCACTAAAGAAAGGCGGCAGTGTAGGTCCAATGTAAATGTTGTGAATACCTTGAGCAAATAGGGCCAGCATCATTAAAATAGTTTGCTGTTCATACCAGGCAATATTAAATGAGATAGGTAAGTCAGATAAATGAGCTAATTGCATATTTTTTTGCAAATGCCTTAGAAAAGCCATCACGGCATAAAAGTCATGTGTCTGACCAGCATCTAATAGGCGCGGAATGCCCTTTATTTCACCCAGATCTAAGGTATTAAAGCGATACTTAGTATCTCCTGCTGTCAGAATCAGGGTATCTTTAGGGAGTGCTTCAATTAATTGCGTGTAATATCGACGCTCTTTATGTCGTCCATCACAACCGACTAATACAATAACTCGTTGTATATCACCCGCCTTTATAGATTGTGCAATTGTCTCAGTCAAAGCTAATAGAGCCTTGCGTCCGTACCCCACTGTCACTTTTCCTTCTGCTAATGGAGTAGGAGCTGCACATTCTTTTGCTTGCTCAATAATTCTGGAAAAATTCTTTTGTTCATTAGTGCGACGACTATCAATATGCGTAATATCAGGCCAACCCACCATCCCCGAAGTATAGGCTTTATCAATATAGCCTTTTTTGGGTTGCTGAAAACTATTGCTAGTGACTAAAACAGGACCATTAAATTTGCCAAACTGAGTTTTCTGCTCTTGCCATGCCCCTCCATAATTGGCAACTAAATTAAAATATTTTTTAAAAACTGGATAGCCGTGGGCTGCAATCATTTCGCCATGAGTATAAATATCAATACCAGACCCAGCGCTTTGTTCTAATAAATCCTGTAAATCTTGAAAATCATGTCCTGTCACCAAAATGCCAGGTTTTTCCCAGGTATCTATATGCACCGTAGTTGGCTTAGGCGCGCCAAATTTTTCTTGATTGATTTTTTCTAATAAGCCCATCAACTCTAGTCCTTGCTCACCGCACTTAAAGTTCATGGCTAATAATTCATCTAAACTAACATCTATACGCAAGCTTAAAACGACAGCTTGATGTAAAAAAGCATAGTACTCAGGACAAAATACATCTAGCACTTGAATATGCTCTAATAATGCGCCCAGTCCTTTCACTGCATAAATTAACATTTCCTTAGCTGCGTGCAAATCAGCTGGCTCACCAGTCAATTCACCTTCTGCCATTACACCAACCGTTTCGCCTTTTTTAATAAAAACAGGCTGATCGATTTTTTCATAATGCCACTGAGCTACTTCGGGCTCAGTGTCAGTTAAATCTACTCCCTTTGCTAACAGTAAGCGCTTTAAATAATCACGTCGCTGCACGGTTTCACTGATTAACTGGACAAATACCGCTGCATCAAAGTTAACATTGGTGACCATTGAGTACCAGGCACGTGCCGTAAACTTATCAATATTGGGCTCACAAATTTGTAATTCTGTCGCTTTAACAGAATAATAGGACAGCCCTTTTAGGGAATAGGTTAATAAATCATGTAAGCTAGATACATCCGATTTTTTCCCACAAATGCCTGCAGTATCACAAGCAATATTTTTTTTAGCTTCCTGGCAATGGTAACAAAACATCTTTTATCTCTATTAATTCAATGTGTTAAGCAATATTTGGTGAAATTTATCTTTGCTCATAGGTTTGTTAAAAAAGAAGCCTTGCCCAATATTACATCCTTCTTTTTTCAAAAAATGATACTGCGCCTGGCTTTCTATCCCCTCTGCAACCACTATAATATTCATCCCATGCGCCATAGCAATAATTGCTTTTACTATAGTAACATTACTACCATTTTCTATATTGCCAATAAATGAACGATCAATTTTAACCGTTCTCACTGGAAAGCGGTGCAGATAACTTAATGACGAATAACCCGTGCCAAAATCATCTATCGCTAAGGAGATATTTATATCTGCTAATGATTGAAGTTTAACCAGGTTCTCTTCCGCATTAGTCATCATCACTGATTCAGTCAATTCAAATTCAATGTGTTTATTAAATTCTAAATCAGAAAAAATCTGCCTGACTCTATCCATCATATCTGATTGGTGAAATTGCAAGGAACTGATGTTCAGCGCCACTTTAAATTCAGCAGGGATGAGTCCATGTTGTTCCCAATTCTGCAGATCACTTTTGAATTGCTTAAATAACCACGTCCCAATGATCAGGATCTGACCTGTTTCTTCTGCGAGTGAAATAAACACATCAGGTGAAATCTCCCCTTTGCTCGCATGATTCCAGCGCATCAAGGCCTCGGCACCGATCATCTGCCCTGTCAGTAAATTATATTGTGGCTGATATACCAGATACAATTCATTTTTTTCGATTGCACTTCTTAAATCGGCCTCAAGATTTAAACGGTGTACTGATCGCTCATTCATTTCTTTTGCATAGAACTGAAAATTATTTTTCCCATTCGCTTTAGCATTGTACATCGCTGTATCAGCATTTTTTAGTAATGTTTGTATACTATCACCATCATCTGGAGAAATCGCAATACCAATGCTAAACGTAACATATAATTCATGTCCATCCAGATAAAAAGGAGTTTCCAGAGCTTTCAAGAGTCTTTTCGCAACACTGGAAGTCAAGCTTTGATTACGAATATCAGTCAAAAAGATAATAAATTCATCCCCCCCTAACCGGCCTAAATCAAAACGGTTAATATCCACAGAGTTAACTCGAAATACTGTGTCTGAAGTCGTTTTTTGTAATAGCTTTTGATGCTCGGTTTCATATTCTATTTCCTGTTCTGCTGTACGAACACAAGCCTTTAATCGCTCAGCAATTTCACAAAGCAATAGATCACCAAAAACATGACCTAAAGTATCATTCACTCTTTTAAAATCATCTAGATCAATAAAGAGTAATGCGGAAAATAAATTATAGCGGTGATTACTGATTAATATTTTGTCTAAAACAGTCAAAAATGATTCCCGGTTCATTAAGCCTGTTAGTGAATCATAATAAGCTAGCGTTCGAATTCGACTTTCAGAGTGGCGACGTTCGGTAATATCCTGCAAGGTACCAATACAATCAATGACTTCATTAGCATCATTTTTTATGATATTACCCAGGTGCGAAATTATTTTTTGCTCACCATTATTAGCAATCACTCCATGTTCTAACTCAAAATTAAAGTGATTGAACAAGCAGCTTTCAATGGCTTTTAAAACAATATTCTTTTCTTTTTCTGGAATACAACCCAGAAAATCCTGTAACGTTAACTGTTTTTTCTGGGTTGGGCCTATTTCTAGAAGGTCATTAATAGTGTCCGACCATTTAAAATCTTTTTCAGCAGGGTTATAATTCCAATTGGCAATTTTAGCGATTTTTTGAGCTTTATTTAAACTTGCTTCACTGCTTAGTAAAGATAAGTTAATTTCATGAGCTCGCAACAAATACTGGATACGGTAAATTAAAATAGTCCAGTTTAAAGGTTTTCTGCAAAAATCAGTTGCACCAGCCTGAAATGCTTGCTCAATCGACTGGTAATCATCTTTTCCGGTAATAAACAAAATCGGCTTATCAGCACTCATAGCATGATTGCGCAAGCGAGTACAAACATCTAATCCGCTCATATCGGGCAAATTATAATCCAGCAAAATCAAATCAGGTGAGTTTTCACGAATACACTGAAGGCCCTCTTTCCCTGTAGATGCCGTCATTAATTGATAACCATGCTGCGATATTTTATTTTTCGCAATCAAACATAAAGTCGGGTCATCATCAATAATTAATATTTTGTATTTATTATTCATACCTATTTACTCTATAAGATTGTTGCATAGGCAGTTTTAACAAGGTGAAGTTCTAAACGAATAAATTCCCATAGTTTTTCTGCTGTCTGATAATCGGTCTGCTTTGCTGCAACCTCCAGTTCCTTATATAACTCCGACAACCCTGAAGCCGCAACATTTAAGCTACTAGACTTTAGTTGATGAGCAGCCTTTTCTATAGTTTCAATGGTATGTTCTGAAAAAGCAAGCTCAATTTGTTGCATAAGCTGTTCGGCGTTGGTAAAAAAAGTTTCACTCAATTCTGTTATAAACTGTTTAGAACCCTTCATATCCATGCTCATTAACTCCTTAAGTAATAGCGGATCTAACACACCGTCGACTATTTTCTCATGATTAGCCAAAGTAGCACTATTATCTCTTTTTAAGAACAAATTAATCTGGTCAATTAGCTGTTTTTTCTTAAATGGCTTCGTTAAATATCCATCCATCCCAGCTTCAGCACAGGCCTCCCTATCTTCCTTAAAAGCATTTGCAGTTAAAGCAATAATAGGGATATGTCTGTTATCGTATTGTTCTATGTTACGGATTTCTCTGGTGGCTGCCAGCCCATCCATCACTGGCATCTGGCAATCCATTAAAATCAGGGAAAAGTTATGTGACTTAACTAATTCTATCGCCTGTTTGCCATTTCTTGCGCTCTGGCTTTTTAAGCCTATTTGTTGTAGGATTTTTTGTGTCATCAATAAGTTAACTTGATTATCTTCAACCACCAGCACATTAATATTGCCTTCAATAATATCAAAGCCTACTGCTGATGCATGAGTTTCAGCAACCCTGTTTATCTGTTCTACTATTTCCAGCCCTCCTTTACTCATATTGATTGCTTCCAATCTTGCCGATAACTGCAGCGAATTTTCAATTTGATCTGTCCCTGAATAATAGTAGGCTAGCGAGTTTTTTTTCTTTTCAGTAAGGTTCTTTTGTTGCCAGAATAGCGATTGCCCAAGACACTCCTGAGAAAATAACATAAGTTGATATTTGTTTGCTAATTCAGGCTTTTGCTCTAATACATAAATTGCGGCTGAGTCAATCATATCAACCTTATACCCTAATTGCTTTAATTGTAATGCACACAGCGAATGATTACTTTTCTCAAACAGTGCTATTAAAGGTCTTTCCAGTCGTTCTTTTTCAGATTCAGCGACTAATAAACTAAAAGGAATTTTCAAAATAATGGTTGTCCCTACGCCCTTAGTACTACGCAAAGCAAGTTCACCTTTCTGTAATTTTATCATCCTCTTAACAATGGCTAGCCCCAGGCCGGTACCACCATATTTTCGAGTTGTAGAACTATCGGCCTGGGTAAAGGGCTCAAATAACTTTGCTTGTTCACTTTCTGATATGCCTATTCCGGTGTCTTTAATGACAAAGGTGATGATACAAAAACCCTCATTAGCTTGTTGAAATTTGACGGCTAATGAAATAGTGCCTGTTTCGGTAAATTTAATGGCATTATTAAGCAAATTATACAAAATCTGCTTTAGTTTTTGCTTATCACCATATAAATACCGTGGTAAATCTGGATCAATCTGATGTTGTAAATGTAACAATTTTTGACTGCACGCATAGCGATTACTGGTTAATACAGTCAATAATAATTCGTACATATCAAACCATACGCAATCAAGCTCCATTTTTCCTGCTTCAATTTTAGAAAAATCTAGAATATCGTTAATCTGATAAAATAATGAATTACCAGATTGGTTAATAATATTAATGTATTCGCGTTGCTGCTGATTTAGCTGTGTTTCTTTCAGTAAATCAGAAAACCCTAAAATAGCATTGAGAGGCGTCCGAATTTCATGGCTCATTACCGATAAAAAATCTGATTTCGCGTTACTCGCCTTTTGTGCCTGATCTGCTAGAATCAGAGCCTGGTCTTTTTCCAGAGTCCGCTCACATACCAATTCTTCCAGTGTTTCCTTTTGCTGAGTCAGGGTATTGTTACGGACTTGAATTTTATCCAGCATGAGATTAAAAGCCTGCCCTAAGCGCCCAATTTCATCTGACGATTGAATCGTCGCACGATTGTTGTATTTTCCGGATTGACTGACCTGCTCGCTAATGGCTAATAACTCAAGAATGGGGATAGTCAGCTTCTGCACGAACCTGTCCAGAATAATAAAAATCAGCCCGGAAGCAAAGATTAAACCTAAGAGAGCGATACCCAGTTCTTTTAATAAGCGCAGGTAAATATCATGCAAACTGATCACTAACACAATTTTGCCATAAGTCACGTTGTCAAAAACTAATGATTTGCACACACTCAAAAAGGCTAAGGAGAAAGTGTGTTGCTGACATTGTAAAAAGTTAGCGAGCTCACTAGTAGACAACTGCCACTCACTGTCGCGCTGATATAAGGCAAAAATCTGTTGTTCATGTTTCTTGAACACAGATGCATAAATAATATGATTATGAGCTCCAAGTGTATTCAAAGTTTGCTGGGCATTCGTTTTATTGTCAAAAATTAGCGAAGGAGTGATAGCGAGACTGGTGACTTCAGCAAGCGCATTGACTTCTTGACTGAGTACCAATCGACTAGAAAAAAATGAATTTATCATCAGTATGCTGCCGGCAACAAACAGCATAAATAAAATACTCACACTTAGCAAAATGCGTAATTTATATCTAATCGAAGCGTTCGCTAAACGAGCCATGCTAAGAACAATTATCCACTTTAATCAACACTATAAATAACCTCGCTAGTGTGTGGGAAAAGGGTAATGGTGAATGTTCGCTAATTTTAGAATTCTAGAACTCACTATCAGCCCACATTGCTTAACAACGGGTAAATTAACATTTAATTGTATTTTTCCATTTATTTTTTCTAGCCCAATCATCCCGCTACTCTTTATAAATTCCATGTTTTCACCAACGGTTAAAATAGGCCTATTTTTTAGTTCTAGTAATACCTGCTTCAAGACTTTTCGTTGCATTTGACTGATATAAATTAAATGGCAATGTGATAAATTGCGTAACCGCGTGAGATTGATAACATGCAGTGTTTTATGATTAATACGTTTTTTGTCAATTTTTACAAATGCCAATTGAACGATACTATCGCCAACCACACATACATTCAGTGTTGGAGATTCCTGATTAAAAGAATCGGTGGTGGGTTAAACCTGTTATTTCACTTAAATAATGAGGAGAAGTAAAATATT
>CAYZUM010000120.1:0-8567 GCA_964481455.1 uncultured Methylomonas sp.
GCTGAATAAAATGTCGCAGTTGATCTTGCAGGTTGTCATAAGTATTTAAGTTGATAAATTTAAAAAAATCATGCCAGCTGATAATGCCTATAACACGCTTTGCTGCATCCACAACCGGGATAACTTTGAGCCTTTTGGTTTGCATTAGCTGCCAAGCGTCTTCAACTTCTGTGCCATACTCAACAGTTGTGACCTCTTCTATCATAATATCTGCACAGCATATATCGCCTCGAATCCGCTTAAATGTATTCATTTCCGCGTGACTTAATAACTGACTTAGCTGAGCAGTTGATACATCAACCAGACTTTTTGAGTTTTTTAAAGCCAGTTCTATATCTTGCTGATTAATCCCGATTTTATGGCTTTCTAATGTTGAGCTATGGGACTGGTTTGTGTTTTTTTTCTTAAGAGCTGCTATAGCACTGGGATAGTTTCGGTTCAAAACCCAGCGATTAATGATAACAGAGAGAATAATCATAAGCGCTACATTGATGCCGACAGGGACTAGCATAAAGGAGTAGCCCAGAGAGGTAATGCTATCTCCTGCCATAACGGGAGCAAGTGCTGTCGCAGTTGCGGGTGGGTGTAGGCAGCGTAATATTAGCATCACCAGTACGGAAGTGCCTGCAGCAACAGCAGCAGAGGAGGCTGTTTCTGTTATGTAGAGTGCGCAACTCATACCTATAAATGCTGAACATAATTGTCCACCAATAAAGGGCCAGGGCTGAGCTAATGGGCTGTTAGGAATAAAAAATAGAATAACGGCAGAGGCCCCCATTGAAGCAACGATAATGGGAGAACTGGAAACACCAATGACTGTCTGGGTAAACAGTGCTATAAAAAATATAGCGCAAAAGCAGGCAAGCAATGAAAGTGTTTTTGCCTTTATATTTAGTTGAACGGGGTCAACTGTGAAGGCTTGGAGCAAGTGTATAAATTTCATTTATTAATGAGGATTTATGAGTGCGTCGGGGGATGGGCTTTTTAATATATTTTTGAAGGGCGAGTCATTTTAGCAAATATCATTATATACTATAAGGGTAATATCGTGCTCGGGTAATGATCAGGAAGGTAGGATACTGATATTGCAATGTAAATATTACCCGAAAAATATGTTCCGTAATGCGGATAAGTCTTGAATCTGAATATGCTTTCTTTGGACACTAATGAGTCCTTTATCTTGAAATTGCTTTAGCATCCTGCTGACGGTTTCTAAAGTTAACCCCAGGTGCTCACCTATCTCTTGGCGGGTAAGCAAGAGATTGAATTCTAAAGGTGAAAGTCCGCGTATTTTTAGGCGATCTGATAAATTTATCAAAAACATAGCAAGTTTTTCTTCCGCAGAGTGTTGATTGGTAACAATCCTGTTTTGAAATTCATTGATTGTTTCACTAGAATGTTTAAAAAGCTCTCGTGCTGCATTTGGGATTTTTGTATAGAGCTCTTCAAATTTATCTGAGGGTAAAGCGCAGTAGTTTGTTGTTTCCAAGGCAATGACCGAACAGTTATATTTATTCTGATAGAGTCCGTCAAAGCCGATTAATTCACCCGGTAATATGACGTTAAGCAAGTGTTCATTTCCATGTATATCGCTGGTAACTAATTTTGCAGACCCTGACTTTATCGCAATAAGGCTTTTGAAGGAATCTCCCTGTCGATAAATAAACTCGCCTTTTTGTAAGACGGAATTATTTTTAACCACGATGCTTAAGTTATCTACTTCCTGGCGTGAGAGCCCGCGTGGAAGGCAGATAGCATCTAGATTGCAGTTACTGCAGCTAACTTGAAAGTCTTTTAATGGTTTATGCAATTTAGTATACCTATTAAAGAATAGTGAAGCAGGTTTTGAATATAAGTTAGGAACGTGCACGAAATAAGTTGGGGCACTGGCGCAGAATTTTTATTCGTATTCAAGGCGTAGAAATAGGCGCATAGCCAGCTACGTAACTATTTCTACAACGCTGAAGACGGATAAAAAGGCAAGCAAGTTGCTCACGTTATTTCGTGCACGTTCCTTATTCAGTTTAAGTCGTTTTTCTGACTAAGTGATGCTTTCTTGATCTAGATCAAAAAGCATGATCATTAAAGTCATTAATATATCTCCTGAGGCTAGTCAAAAGAACAGAGTCAAAAAAATGGTTCTTGTAGAAATTGATTGCTTTCCATTTATTATACGAATAGCTTGAGCTATTTTTGCGTTAAAATTATTGAGGATTAAATCATGAATAAATTATTAAAAAAAACCAGCGCTATGGCACTTATCATTATCGGCCTGTCAGTGACTCTAACAGGGTGTGGTACAGAAGCTGATAACAGTAGCATGAGAAATTTATCATCGGTAGCCGCTACTCTAAGGTAATCTTTTGCTGTCGTTCCTTTGTTAATAGCATTTCGGGTCTCAGGAAATATAATCGTTAAGTGCTTTACCAGGGTATTTGAAGAATGAGTAGGTCTATACTTCGCATGTCGGTGGTTGAGCGAAGTATAGAGATAACTAATATACTTTATGGTACTCCTGACAGTAAGGTGTTGTTGATTAATTGATTACCTATTTTTGTTCCGATTTGGAGTAAGTAGCTGACTTACGTAGGTACTTTTTTTAGAGCACACAGTTATTTTTTATTAAACTCCTTATTTGGTTACCAGCCTAACACGGAAATAAATAATGCCTGATTTTTTATAGAATCAGGTATTATTTTATGTGGTTTAGTTTGGGGTGGTAGCCTTTTTTTGTCAGTGTTTCTACACAATTGTCCCTGCCTTCTTAAGAGCACTCACCCTGTTTTTAGCTTTTCAGGAATGTGCTGAAATAACTTCGACAAGTTACAGCGTGCCCATCAGGCTATGCTAGATAAGCTATCGTTTCTTCAGATAAATAATTTCCATTTAATGGAAATTAAATACCTGAAAGCCTATCTATAAAAATGAGTACGAAAAAGGCCTTTGCCCATCCTGGGGATTATATTATTTCGTGCATGTTTCTGCAGCAGTTACACCTTTCTTGGTGATGTATCCATATCAGCGTTTTGCATGGCAGGTCTATCGAACTAAGATGAGTCTTTCCCTCCATTCCCTTAATTAAAGTATTTTCAACAGATTTTAAGTGTTATTCATTTATCAGCTTACAGTTTCGTTTTGTAGTTCCTATGAAGCTTTGACTTAAGATGACAAATCAGCACTTCGAATGTTCCGTATTACGCAATCTCCGTATAGGTTACTTGATACTTCTGCTTTTAGGGAGGAAATCAGTGTGTATGTTACTTCCACGCTTATACTTCGAGCTGTCACGTAAGCTGACATTTGTTGAGAACAAGGGGTTGAATAAGTGCATAGGAATGTGAATTTTATAACGTGCACATTTGACTTGTCTTTTTGTCCGTATTCTTTGTTGCAAGTCAGTTGCGTAGCCAGCTATGCGCCTGTTTCCACGCCTCGAATAGAAACAAAACCCCTGCGCCAAATGCACCAGTTATTTCATCCCCATTCCTATAGTAAGCTATTGGCAAAAAATCATCCACTCAAAATTTTCAGACGTCACTATGCGAATTCTAGTAACCGCTGAGTCCCCTCCTTAACAAGGAAAAGGCGTTAGGGATGTTTTTTTAGAAAAGCTCTTTTTAATTCTTTGGTTTTCATAGGAGAGGTGAACGGTTACGCATTATATAGGGAGGGTGCCAGGTTTTGCATTAGTAGGATGTTTTCAAGATTTTTACTAAATTTATGAATATTTTAAAATAGGAATGTCGTTTGACATTTCTATCATTATTGGAAATTATATGGCTGATTTAAAAAAGTGGGATGTCGAAGATCCTGAATTTTGGGAATCCGAAGACAAGAAAATTGCTAATCGAAATTTATGGGTATCAATCTAGGCTGGGCCTCTGCTGTTGCAGCTTACGGTGCTTTTTATATTCCTAAAGTCTTTGGCGAGCAAATTAAAGCGACAGTACCTGAAGTGGCACTAATGGGATTCGCAGCATTTTATGTGGTCTGCATTATGATAAACTAGCGGTTTTACTTGCGTAAGGATGGTGAGCTTTATAACCCCTAACGTTTTTATTGGCACATAACATGCTTGATTACATAAATGCCTAATTATGTCGCATTTATGCCTAAATGTCGTCCAAATTGGTGCGTTAGTAACGGTGTGCGCACCAAACTATAGCCAACAAAATAATTACTGTTCTAAAAACTAGGAGAAAAATCGATGAGTCATTTTTTAGACCGTCTCAACTTTTTCAAAAAAGTACAAAGTAAGTTTTCAGGGGATCATGGTATTGTGACCAATGAAGACCGCCAATGGGAAGAGGGTTACCGTAACCGCTGGCGCTATGATAAAGTCGTGCGTTCGACGCATGGAGTGAATTGTACTGGTAGTTGTTCATGGAATATCCATGTTAAAAATGGTTTGGTTGCTTTCGAGATGCAGGCCACCGACTACCCTCGTACACGCCCTGATTTACCCAACCATGAGCCGCGTGGTTGTCCCCGTGGGGCAAGTTTTTCCTGGTATTTATACAGTCCATTACGGGTCAAACATCCCTTAATTCGTGAGCGTTTAGTGTCGTTATATAGAGACGAACGTGCAACAGGTAAAGATCCCGTGGAAGCCTGGGGAGCAATTCAGGAAGACCCTGAAAAACGTAAAAAATATACCGCAGTCCGTGGTTTAGGTGGCTTTGTCCGTGTTGACTGGGAAGAAGTCGCAGAAATTATTGCGGCATCGAATGTGTATACTGCTAAAACACATGGGCCAGATAGAATAGCAGGGTTCTCGCCGATTCCTGCCATGTCGATGATTAGCTATGCGGCAGGGAGCCGTTATCTCTCTCTGATTGGGGGGACAGTATTATCATTTTATGACTGGTACTGCGATTTACCGCCTGCGTCGCCGCAAACCTGGGGCGAACAGACGGATGTCCCTGAGTCTGCTGACTGGTATAACTCAACCTATATTGTAGTGGCAGGTTCAAATTTACCCATGACGCGCACACCGGATGCACATTTTTACGCAGAAGTGCGTTATAAAGGGGCTAAGGTTGTTGCTATCTCGCCTGATTATGCAGAATACGTTAAGTTCGCTGATTTATGGATGCCTGCAAAGCAAGGGACCGATGCTGCTATTTTTTTGGCGATGGGACATGTCGCTTTAAAAGAATTCTTTATTGACAGCCAGGACCCTTATTTTGAGGAATATACTCGTACGTATACAGATATGCCCTTATTGGTGATTCTGGATGAATATGAAGGCTCTTATGTTAACGGGCGTTTTCTTCGTGCAGCAGATTTTGATGATGCACTGGGTGAGAAAAATAACCCGGACTGGAAAACAGTCGTTATTGACGAAAACACAGGTGATATTATTGCACCGAACGGATCAATTGGTTTTCGTTGGGGTGAAGAGGGCAAGTGGAATTTATTGCCGAAGAAAGGTCGTAGGAATACCAAACCACGGTTGAGCCTGATTTTTGATAAAGGTGATGTCGTTGAAGTGTTAATGCCTGATTTTCAGTCAGGTGTTGATGTGCCGATGCGCCGCAATGTCCCGGTTAAAAAAGTCACGCTGGAGGGTAAAGAAGTTCTGGTGGCGACTGTGTTTGACTTGCAATTGGCTCAATATGGTTTGGATCGTGGCCTGGGAGGCGATATCGCGTCAGGCTACGATGATGCCAGCATTCCAAATACACCTGCCTGGGCAGAAAAAATCACCGGGGTAAAACAAGCCGATATTATTCGCAGTGGTCGGGAGTTTGCCGATAATGCCTCTAAAACCATGGGTAAGTCGATGGTTATATTAGGTGCGGGGTTAAATCACTGGTATCACAATGACATGCATTACCGTGCGATTATGAATTTATTGCATATGTGTGGTTGTATTGGTCAAAGTGGTGGAGGTTGGTGTCATTATGTAGGACAAGAGAAATTACGTCCACAAGCCGGTTGGGCTCCGGTGGCATTTGCTCTAGATTGGCAAAAACCACCACGGCATATGAACGGGACAACGTATTTCTATTTCCATACCGACCAATGGCGTTATGAAAAAGTTGAAGCTGACTCTTTATTAGCGGCGACAGCTCAGGCAAATTACAAAGGCCATAACCTGGCAGATTACAATGTTGTTTCTCAGCGTTTAGGCTGGTTACCCTCTTCCCCTCACTTTAACAAAAACCCAATGGATATTGTTAAAGATGCAGAAGCCGCAGGTGCTACAGATGAGAAGGGAGTCGCTGATTATATTGTTAAGCAACTTAAATCAGGCGATATCAAATTTGCAGCTGAAGATATAGATGCGCCTGAAAATCACCCGCGTGTTCTATTTGTCTGGCGTGCTAACTTAATTGGTTCTAGTGCGAAAGGGCATGAATATTTCCTAAAACATTTGTTAGGCGCACAAAATGGTGTGATGCAAGATGTCCTTCCTGAAGCAGAGGGACAGGAAATAAAATGGCATAAAGAGGCACCGATTGCTAAGCTGGATTTAATGGTCGACATTAACTTCCGTTTAAATTCCACCGGCGCTTATTCCGATATAGTCTTGCCGACGGCGACCTGGTATGAGAAAAACGATTTAAATACCACCGATATGCACCCTTTTATCCATCCGTTAACGCAAGCGGTTGATCCAGGGTGGGAATCGCGTTCGGACTGGCAGATATTTAAAACCATGTCTAAAGCATTTTCAGCATTAGCAGAGAAACATTTAGGTGTGCAGAAAGATGTGGTGGCCTTACCGCTACTGCATGATACACCCGCTGAACTCGCGCAGGCAATGGATGTTAAAGACTGGAAGCGAGGTGAATGTGAGCCTATTCCGGGTAAGACGATGCCAGTGTTAAAAGTGGTTGAGCGTGATTTTGCTAATACCTATAAAAAGTACACGGCATTAGGACCACTACTTCCCAAACAAGGGAATAATATTAAAGGTATCGACTGGAATACTGAAAAAGAGTATGAGCACCTAAAAACCATTAACTATACAATTAAAGAGGAAGGTATTTCAAAGGGCATGCCATCCTTAGAGGATGATATTAGTGTCTGTGAAACAATTCTTTCTTTAGCACCTGAGACCAATGGGGAAGTCGCGGTTAAGTCATGGAAATCTCTCAGTACCAAGACGGGCGTGGATCATACGCATCTGGCTTTAGCACGTGAAGATGACAAAATTACTTTCCGTGATATTAAGGCGCAACCGCGTAAAATTATTACGGCACCGACCTGGAGTGGTATTGAATCAGAAACGGTGAGTTATAATGCGTGTTATACCAATATCCATGAGCATATTCCATTCCGTACCTTAACAGGGCGCGCGCAGTTTTATCAGGATCATCAATGGATGCGCGATTTCGGCGAAGCATTTTGTTGTTATAAGCCTGCGCTGGATATGCTCTCAACCGCAGAAATGATAGAAAAGATTGGCGGTAAACCGCATTTAAAACTGAATTGGATTACACCGCATGGTAAATGGGGTATTCACAGCACCTATCATGATAACCATCGTATGTTGACCCTGTCACGGGGTGGCCCGCATCTGTGGATTTCCGAGACGGATGCCGAGAAAGTGGGTATAGAGGATAATGACTGGGTAGAAGCATTGAATATTAATGGTGCAACGATTGCTAGAGCCGTCGTCAGTCAACGTATTCCTGATGGTATGGCGATGATGTATCACGCTCAGGAGAAAAACATTAATGTGCCCGGATCGAATACCACGGGCAAACGAGGGGGTATTTTAAACAGTGTCACGCGTGTGATAGTGAAACCTACGCATATGATTGGTGGTTATGCCCAGTTTAGTTATGGGTTTAATTATTATGGAACGGTTGGCTCGCAACGTGATGAATACGTTATCTTGCATAAAATAGAAGATCAGGATATTCAGTGGCTGGAAGAGCCATTAACGGCAGCAAAAGAAAAGCAGTTGAATCCTGAAGGTGTGCCGCAAGCACCCTATGAATATGAGGCAGAATAATGCAATGGCAAGATGTTTTAGCGGATAAATCCTTACAGGATTTGCCTTATAAAATTGAATTGAATGAATATGGGAAAATAGAAATGTCTCCGGCTTCTTTTATGCATAGCCACTTGCAAGGTAAGTTAGCACAGATTTTAGGTAGAGATTTGGGGGGTAAAATCTTTACTGAACTCGCTATTCAGACCCGACTTGGAGTCAAAGTACCTGATGTTGCCTGGGGGACTGAGGAATATTTTCAACAGCATTGTGAAGATATTTGTGCCCAGTCTGCACCAGAAATTTGTATTGAAATTTTATCTCCCTCAAAGACAGTGATCGAAATGCAGGATAAAATTTTATTGTATTTAGAGGCCGGCGCGATTGAGGTTTGGCTGGTAGAGAAACAAGGCTTGATTCGTTTTTTTAATGGGGATGGGGAACAAAAAAACAGTCGTTTTACAACGAAAATCACTGAAATTTAATGGTTTTTCAAAATAATTATTTAATGATTACTCTCACTCCTCAGAAGTAATCGTAAAAAAATAGCTAACCTTAGGGAGCTGGAAACAAATAATCATCCAATATTGCTAGTCTTTTTGTCCGTCTTCTGCATTGT
>CAYZUM010000121.1:0-8550 GCA_964481455.1 uncultured Methylomonas sp.
GAATGAAGGTGACAGGAGTCCCTGAATTTCACGAAGTAGCATGGCGCGCCTGAGGTTGAAATCCTGAAAATATCAGGTGAACGCTGTATTCGTGAAACAGCGCATGATTTTTTAGATATTTAAACCGTTGGTAACAGCTCACCCGATAGATTATTTCGGTGTTTAATTAGTTTATCAGTTTTATGGGTAATGATGACTTAAAAATATAAGGGCGTGTAAAGGCAAATTGAAAGTCACGATCAGGTCTGTTAACCATAGTCGCAACGACATCAACTTGATTATCAAGCGCTGCTTTATAAATGTCGTTCCAATGAAAACGCTTAAAGTCCATAAAAATAAGACTTTGATAAATAAGGTATCTTTTTACTAAGAATGCATGCCTCCTAAAATAACAGATCTTTAGTGATATCAGGATAGTCAGATTTATCTTGGCTTTGAAAAAAACAGGTTTTACGACTTAAAAAATAATGGCCGTGGCTTCAACAGATTGTTTTTATTATAATTAGCTACCACTTGAAACCCTAAAGAGCCATAATAATCAATCCAGAATTGAAGTGAGAGTCTTTTTGGGTATTTTATGGCTTGTCTAAAATTATTCAAAAATTGCATGCGTTTCTTTTAGCATTGACTAACTTCTTTAGCCATTAATAGGCATGGTGCGTAGGCTGGAATAGCGTTAGCGCTATTCCAGCCTACGATAAAGGAGCTGATAGGACTGACATGAACGGATAATTATTTTTTTCTATGCCCCTTAGTGCAAAGTTTCTCAGGTCTAATCACTATTAAAGTATAGGATAGGTTTCCAGTTTCCACATTGCCAGGAGTACTGCCGCTTTAGCTATTGCACCTACGCGAATTTATTTTATAATTTGAACATGACTCGTGCTATATTTGTTTCTTAAATAAAATAAGGATAGGAGTTCTGGGTGTGAAGAATATAATATATATAGCATGGGTACTCTTTTGTTCGCCAGTTATGTCTAGTGAATCTGAGGGAGTGACTGGTATCTGGGATACTCAAGTGGGGTATTTCTCAGTACATGAAAATAATGGCATAGTTGTTGCCATTAGATTAGATGATGATAGATCAAGCTGGGATGCTCTTTCGGGGGAGAGAAATGGCGATACTATTAGGTTAGAGACACTCATTAGTGGTGTTAATGTAGTCGTTAACGTTACATTAAAGTCCGAAAATACTTTTACTGCCGTGCAAGAATCATGTGCTCCAGCCGAAAAAGATAGCATTTGCCTTTTGCCTAACGGGGTTGCTTTTGAGGGTAATAAGATCTGGTAAGTCAGCCGCTTCGAGAAAGGGGGCTAGGAGGCTGTCCAAGAATAGAAGTCGTCGCGAGGGAAAGCCATTTTGAGTCAGGTTTTTCGATCATTTGAGGCGAAATGTGTGCTCTTTAACGCACATGATCGGGAAAACTGGCCAAAAGGGTTTTTCCGCAGTAGGTTTTCTATTCTTAGGTAAGGCGCAATAAATAAACTACCTATATTGCGCAGGATTTTTGTTTGTCTTCCATGAGTAGAAATAGCCGCATAGCTGGCGACGAAACTTTTTCTACATCGCTGAAGACGAACAAAAAGACTAGCAAGATGGGTGGGTTATTTGTTGCGAGTTACCTTAGACAGCCTCTAGGCATCTTCATTTATCAGTTTACCCATTGACGGGATTGCAGGAGCCGTGCGAATGAATTCGCACCTACAGCATTTACCCTGAATAATCTAGACACTTTAATAATGAAAGCTAAGGAACGAGGATTTAATAATTCCCGAAAGTATGGCGCAGTATTTTGGCTTCACAGGTGTGTTAGAAAAACAGGCGCATAGCAGCTACGTGTAACCATTCAGACCCCCTATTGCATTGTAACCAACTGATATTAATTGAAAAATAATATAGCTATTTTTGGCAAAAATAGCTATTTTGATTGGCCCTCACTAACAATCAATTGCTTACGATTAATTCGGTATTTATGATGCTATTTTGGCCGTCTGTAACACACTGTAATTTATGTAGTTTAGGGGGCTGAACGGTTACTGCTACGTAATTGTTTTTCTTGCGCGGCTGTGGAGTCAAAAGACAAGTGAGACTCGGGTAATATGAATTCTCGTTCCTAAAGCTGCTACCGGCAAAACTCAGCCGTTAGAAATTTGTAATGGTGACCGCTGGAAACATACTATTCAAGTATCCTGTTTAAATTCCCTGGTAAACTCGATTTTTGGGAAATATGTATCCTTGTATATCAATATGTTATGTTTTTAGGATTTACGTTTTGCAGGGAATTTAAACAGGATACCTCTTCAACGCCTCCGCATGTCTTAAATCAATGCAATTTGGTGTTTCTACAGGCCAAATTCAAACACCAGTTTAATTGATAAATATAACACGAGCACTATCGCAGCAATAAATAATATAGTTTGTGCAGGATAATGCCAAAGGTTTTTGAAAAACGAATTGGCCTCACCTGTTTGTTTAAGTTGTGCATATTCCTGTTGAATAAAAATGCGCCGTTGCTCTTGATAATCATCGATTAGTTGACGAGCTCGCTCATGCTGTTTCTCGTCACGTAACCAGATGGCAGGCATGGATATTCCCCAGCTACCTGCATGGGTCTCATAAAAGTCTATCTGATTTTCCTCTAATACTTCACGGACATCTGCCGCTTCATCATCAGGTACCTGGCGTAAAGAAAAAAGTAGTATGGCCATTTGTAAAATTATTGAGTGTCTTTAATGATATTTTCCAGAATAGACCAGCGCGGTTCCTTGGTCTGTGCGCCTTCTCCCTGAATCCAGTAGTCGTATAATTGAGTAATTCGGCCTGTCGAATTGAGTATATCTATCCAGCTATTTAACATGGATTGTAGCTCTAGATTACTTTTATGCACAGCATAGCCTATTGGAAAACGGTGTAATCTTGTAGGGTCATAGCTGACGGTGTATTCAGGATGTAACATGACCAGCGTCATTCCCTCTTCAATACTCGTAATATAGCCGTCAAACTGGTGTTCATCGGCCTTAAAAAATAGTTCGGGGTTACCGATTTTGGTAATTTCAATATTAGGAAAATTCTGTTTTATATATTCAAGGCGTGGGTATAAATCTAGCGTTGCTAATTTTAAAGGTGTCGTGGGCTCGACTTTTGAATAATCAGAAAACTCTTTTTTGCGATAATCTTTTACAATCAGTGCAGTGGTTAAATCCATGATAGGTTGTGTATACAGTACTTCGCTTAGATATTCACTACTGATATGTACGCCTGATATTACAATATCTACCTGGTAGTGTTTGAGAGCCTGATAGAGATTACCAACTTTTGAAAAAGGTATAAATTCAAGTTTTACATCAAGGGAAGAGGATAAGCGGTTCATCATTTCGACATCAAAACCGACTAATTGGTGCTCTGAATTATAAAAAGAAAAGGGTACGCGGGCAGGGTTGTAACCGATACGTAAAGTACCGCGTTTAACAATAGCATCGGGTGTTGATGTATTTTCGTTTGTTATATCAGTACTGACTAAAGTGTAGGAAATATTTTGTGGTGCTTCCCAGTCGACTTGCATTTGCTTTAGTTTTTCACTGACATCTTTATTATCATCAAGGACAGCATTGAAAAGTGCCTGAATTGCGATGATTGCCAGGCTAATAAGCAATGCACAACTGCCAAGAAAGCAAATGATTTTTTTTAAGTTAAACTGTATTACTCCGACTAAATAGGCGGTCGTGGATAAGGTAAACGAAATAAGAAAAATAGCAGCCGTTAGCGAAGAAAATCGTTTGGTGAGTACGTCGCCTGAGAGGTAAAGCTGGTACAGGTCACTCGGTAAGTGCAAATAATTGAGTAGAAAAGGGATACTGATATGCACATTGGCAAATAAACTAAAGATGCCATTAAAGGCGAGAGATAATTGCTGCAGCACTGTTAACTCGGTATTGGTAAACCAGGCAGCAAATAGAAGAAAGGTAAAGGAAAGTAGTTTCCCCATTGCTGGAAAATTATAGGCAATAGGGATGATAATTTCATTATACTTTTCCGTGTTTTCAGTTCGTAAATTATATTTTTTGAAAATATCATTGCAGGCATCACTCATGACAGAAATAAGAATAAATATATTACCTGAGGCAAACGCTGTAATTAAGATACTGCGACATCCCTGAATAATGTCAGAATATTTAAAGGGTGTAATGGTACTGATAAAAAAGGGCAGTACCCAGAATGATAAAATTAAAGCGGTAGTGATATAAACGATAAAATAAATTTCTAATTTCTCGAAATCTTCAGGCTGCAGAGTGCCTGCCGAGGCGGCAGAGATGGCGAAAATACCGATGGGTAAATATCTGACAATCGTTTTGGTGATTTTATTCAGTGCTTCAAGTAGGATGCAGGCCGGGTCAATGAATTGCTCTTTATTTTTAATATTAACCAGTGATATCCCCAGAAATAAGCTAAAGACAACAATGGCAGGGACAGTATTGTTAGCTAATGATTTAAAGGGGTTGGATGGGATATATAAATCGTAATAATTGATTTTAGGGACAGCGGTAATTTGATGGGTACTAAAAAAATCTTTACTTTCCCAGATTGGAAAGGCAAGTGACATAACAAAAATAGTGACCAACCCTAATGCCCACAGGGTGAGCAGTATAATAGCAAATTTTTTGGCGATTTCCTTAGACTGCTCATAGCTGAGGGAACCAAGTCCAGTGACTAGAGATAGAACAATATAGGGAATAATAGCTACTTGTAATAGCTTAATAAAAGCCATGCCGACTGAGTTAAGCCATGCGACTTTTTCACCAAAAAAAAGTCCGATTAAGATACCGAAACAGAGAGCTAAAAAAACCTGAGTAGAAAATGAGAGTTTGAGAATTCTGTGCATGGCTTATTGACTTTTTTGTAAGGTAAAGAGTCTTGGCGAATCGGTTTTTTCATGCATGCTATGAATAATGCTAATGGCAAAAGCTGAGCGATCCAGATGTTTATACCAATTAATAATCGCATGCATTTCTGAATAGCCTCCCGAGTGCCCCGGGTAAGCAAGAATACTGATGATTCCTTTGGTATTTAACAACTGGACTGCCTGATTGAGTGCTGTCATTGTGTTTTGTTCCTGTGTAATAATGCCTGGGTCTGCATGGGGGAGGTAGCCAAGATTAAATAAGATGGCATCCGCTTTTTCATCAGGATTAATATGTTGCAGCATTGTTTCATGACCTGCATGGATTAAACTAACCTTATCAACACAGTCATTGTCTTCTAAACGTTGTAGGGTTCTGTTAAGCGCACTTTTCTGGATGTCAAAAGCATAAACTTTATGACTGTTTTTTGCCAAGAATAAAGTGTCATGTCCATTTCCCATGGTGGCATCAATACTGATACTTTGTTTGGATAAATAAGGTTGAATGGTTTTATGTGCTTCTGTCACTAAAGAATGTAATGTAAAACGTGTGCTGAGCATTGATCAAGTGGTGGTATTGTTGTGTAAGAAAGGGTGTGGCAAGGTTCAATACCTTCGCAAAATTGAAATTTATTTTTCACCATGAAGGTCATGAAGTTGTTTTCAATCAATGTGTTATATTGTTATTGCAGGTATTATTCTTATAATAGGTAACACTTTATTTTCCTTCATGTTCTTCATGGCTTTCATGGTGAGTTTTGTTTTTGGCGATGGTATTGGAGGTTCGAAGTGCATTGTTTATCACAATGAAATCGTATCGCATCCTTATTTTATTATTCCAGAGGTGGCGTTAATATAGTATTTTTTCCATTCTGGGTTTCATCGAGTTGGGGATAATCCAGAGTATAATGCAGGCCACGGCTTTCTTTGCGTGATAGGGCACTTTGAATAATCAAGTCAGCGACAATCACTAGGTTTCGTAATTCTAATAAATCACTACTAATACGGTAATGGTGATAATAGTCAGCAATTTCGTTCTTTAATAACTCTAAGCGGTGTTTTGCTCTTTGCAGGCGCTTAGTACTACGCACAATACCGACATAATCCCACATAAAACGGCGCAACTCATCCCAGTTATGGGCAATCATGACTTCTTCTTCTGAGTCGGTGACTTGAGATTCATCCCAGTCAGGTATAGTCGTGATGAAGTGGCTTATATCTTGTTGTAGAATATCCTCACTGGCGCGATGTGCAAAGACCAGACACTCTAATAAAGAATTACTCGCCATACGGTTAGCACCATGCAAACCCGTATGCGCCACTTCCCCTAAGGCATATAAGCCCGGGATATCGGTTCTTGCAAAGTCGTCGGTCATAATTCCGCCACAAGTATAGTGTGCCGCTGGAACAACGGGAATAGGCTCTTTAGTAATATCAATATTCAGTTTAAGACACTGTGCATAGATCGAAGGAAAGTGGCTCTTAATAAAGTCAGAGGGCTTATGGCTAATATCCAGATAAACACAATCAATACCGAGTTTTTTGATTTGATAATCAATAGCGCGAGCAACAATATCGCGTGGAGCAAGTTCAGCTCTTGGGTCAAAACGGTGCATAAAGTCAGTGCCATCCGGCAATATTAGTTTTCCGCCTTCACCGCGTACCGCTTCACTAATTAAAAACGAATGACCATCAGGGTGATATAGGCAGGTAGGGTGGAACTGCATAAACTCCATATTGGCAATACGACAGCCAGCACGCCAGGCTAATGCAATGCCATCCCCGGAAGATATTTGTGGGTTTGTGGTATACAGATAGACTTTATTTGCACCTCCTGTTGCGATGGCAACGGAGTTGGCGGTAATGGTTTTAACCTGTTTACTTTGAGTATCCAGCACATAAGCACCGAGTACTCGTTGTTCTTTAAAGCCAAGTTTCTGAGTGGTAATTAAATCTATCGCATTGTGGTGTTCTAATAATGTGATATTCGGGTGTTGCATTGCTTTATCAATCAGAGACAGTGATAGCGCTTTTCCAGTCGCATCCGCATGATGTACAATTCGCCGCTCAGAATGGCCACCTTCCTGATTAAGATGTAATTCTACTTCCCCTTGTTTATTCTTATGCCCCGTGAATTTCATGCCTTGCTGGTGCAGGAAATCGATACTTTTTTTACCATATTCAACAGTGAGCCTTACAATATCTGGGTCGCAAAGGCCAGCGCCTGAAATGATGGTATCTTGAATATGGGATTCTATCGATGTTTCTTGAGAGTCCAATACGGCTGATATGCCGCCTTGAGCATAAAAAGTACTGCCTTCAGTTAAGGCAAATTTAGATAATACAGCAACCAGATACTTGTCTGCTAATTTGATTGCTAGGCTTAGACCTGCACCGCCACTGCCAATGATAAGCACATCGTAGTGATTATGTTTAGACATGAGTGACGTTTATATGCTGAGAAATTGAATGTATAGGGATTATCATTGATCTATAAACAAGAGATTCCAGATGAATAGGATGGTTAGGTAACGCGAACTTAATAAATGACCCAAAAATAATAAAGATAGACTGAGTGTATAACAAGGCTCGTTCCAAAACGCTGTTGGGAATACATTAAGGAACGAGAATTCAATAATACCCGAGTCTGACTGTCTTTTGACTCCACCGCCGCGCTAGAAAAGCAATTACGTTTGCTATGCGCCTATTTTCCTAACGCGCCTGTAGCCAAAATACTGCGCCATACTTTCGGGTATTATTAAATCCGCGCGCCTAAGAGTGAGTTCTGCGGACGGAGGTCTCTCGCAGCAGAGCTGATCGACTCTGTATTCCCAGGCAGAGAGGCTGTAAAAATTAGCAATACTCCACAATTTCAGAGCTTGGCTATAAGCGTTGCTTGTTATTTTTTTTAGTGTTGGGTTATTATTTATGAGTCACCTTACCTGTATAAAGTCTGTATTATACTGTACGACACTATGCTTGCGTAGTTCCTTATATGACAATTTATTTATCAATTGAGGGCTGGCACGTACTTGATTATTAACTGCATATTGTTGCTGGGCTTGAAACATTAAGGAGTGGGAATAAAATTACTTGTGCATTTGACGCAAGATTTTTGTTTGTATTCGATGCGTGGAAACAGGCGCATAGCTAGCTACTTAACTGTTTCCGCAACAAAGAATATGGACAAAAAGACAAGCCAAATTCACGAGTTATATTGTCACATTCCTAAGTATTGTCTGGAGTAGTGACTTGAAATTCTAAATTTTTTTAATCAATTTTTAGTCAGTAATAGAGGTAAATATGTTTCTTAAATATTGTTTTAAAAATTATAAAATAGTATTGAAATGAAAGTGTAAACTGGCAAATGAAGGGCATCTATTAATCTATTAAAAATAATTAGTTATGATTTTTGTAACAACTCAGCGTATTTTTAATAGGAGTGAAAAAACAAGTTTTTGCACGAATCTAAGATTCATAAAAACGTGTTTTTTACTCTAGGAGGCTGTCCAAGAATAGAAAACCTACTGCGAAAAAGCCCTTTTGGTCAGTTTTCCCGATCATTTTCGTTAAAGAGCACACACTTCGCCTCACATGATCGAAAAATCTGACTCAAAATGGCTTTCCCTCGCGACGGCTTCTATTCTTG
>CAYZUM010000122.1:0-8521 GCA_964481455.1 uncultured Methylomonas sp.
GGCGAACAAAAAGACACGTCAGAATGCACACGTTATTTGATTCCCATTCCTTAGTCGTCATGCGGACTAAAGTCCGCTCTACACGTCTTAGAAATGTAGGCAATTAATGTGGGATAAATTTATAATAAATCAAGACAAATTTAACACCCTAGCACGAACCCTAACGAGGGATAACACAAATCACAAAGTCCATTTCTTACAACACGATGAGACCTCTAGCGCCTGTGATATAAGCGGCATAATGCTGGGGTTCGTACCTCACCGACAACCTACACAGAGCTTGTGCATATTTCAAGAACTGGTATATAGAAGGCAGTCAGTGCACATGTTATTAAATTCTCATTCCTAAAGGGATGGTATCCGGTAAATTATTTTTCTGAAGGTCTATATAACACACTTATTCTGTACAGGTAGGCTAAATAAAGCCTACTCCCCATTATTATGAATTAAATTTTCAGGCTTTTTACTGCTATAAAAGAGAGAGATTGGAATCAACACCTAAGAAAAAATGACCTATAAAAAACTACAGCAAGGTTTAATAAATGATGTACGCAAAATGTTTATCATCGCACTGGTGGGAGGCATTTTTGGTGTTTGTGTACCACAGTACTTTAATATTCCGTTACTGGCAGTATTGCTTCCTCTACTATGCATGGTTTTATATACCTGGATCGGTTATTTGCATAGCGAGGACAGCTCTTTTGTCGAGCAGTTTGCCGACAGTGTCTATTATTTGGGCTTTTTGTTTACACTGGTCGCGCTGGTTGTTTCACTTTATTTTTACCAAAGTGATACTTTAGAAGCAGGCTTGTTAACAGCCAATTTTAGTCTTGCCCTGGTGACGACGATATTTGGCCTTGCCGTCAGGATTTTTATCAATAATTTTCAGATAGATCTAAACAGTATTGAACGGCAAATGATGACAGAAGTGGAACATGCCGCAAATGATATGATCAGAAAAGCTAAACTGATTTCCATGCAGCTTGATGTGTCGCATCAGGAAACGCAAATCGCCATTAGACAGTCGATAGAGGAAGCGACAGAAGGTATGCAGCAAACAAGACTGATTGCAGAAAAAAATGCTCAAATTAGCTCAGACGCATTACTGACAAATACTCAGCTCACAAAGCAGGCGATTAACAATGCCGTGACTGCTTTTGAAGAAAATATCAAGAATATCAAGCTTCCCGAAGAGATATTTGCCGAAAGGATGAATGACCCGCTCAATCAATTAATTTTACGCATGGATGAAACACACACATTACTCGCCGAATTGAATAGGGGACAAAGTGAAATATCTCAGAATACCCGACAAATCATCATAAGTATGGGTAAAGCCGTTTCTGAGGTAGATATATTGGCGCAAACAATGAGTGTTTTTAACGATAAACTCTATGCAAACACCAAAGTCAATGATGATTTTGTCCGAGTGGTTAAGGATATTTCCTCTTTGGCGGAAAAGACAGTCACTATTTCTGCTAGTCTGGAACAGCAGACTCAGCAATCCTCTTTAGCCATGCAGAACTACAGCAACATGGTAGCATCCGTGAATGCGCTGCCTCAAGATATTGATACTTTATCATTACGCTTAAAGCAATCTGCCGACCAAGTCGCTATGACGTTTCAGCTTTTAGGGGAGGGGACAAAGTCAGGGGCTAAGATTGGTAATGATCTGCAAGAAATTTCAAGTGCATTAATCAATACTCGGGAGACCGTAAAGCAAATTTCAGGTTTTGGTAGGCATGTTACCTCCACTTTTAAACGACTCGAAAATTTTAACCAGTTAATGGAGCAGCATACCCAGTTGATGGCAGATATGGGAGGAGTTGCTCAAATTGATATTGATTTAGCAAAACAACATCAGTTAGAGATGGCGGCCATATTGCAACAATCCAGGCAGGCATTAGCACATATGCAACAAGATGCAGTGGGCAATAGCAACCGATTGCAGGGCTGACAGTGGCGACTAGTGAAGGGAGGCGTTCATTTTTATTAGGTATCACGCTGAATGAATTGAGCTTTATTATGTTTTTTTTGTTAATGATAACGAGTGCTGCTGTATTACAAAAAACAAAACAGCAACTAGAGCAAGAGACGCTTAAAAATATTGCTTTGCAGGCTGAACTTAAAGATTATGATGAAACCTTTAAACGCTTGCAATTGCTAGAAAGCAGGTTGATGCAAAGGGCTGGTTATTCAGAAACGCCTACTAAGCAACAATTAGACGAATTATTTTCCAGATTACAGGAGGTCAAATCCAGGGCTGACTTACGCGAAATTAACGCTAGCTTGCAGGCCGATTTGAGTGCTCTGAAAGACATTAAACGTTTAGCTGAAGCGCTAGAGATAAGGGGTATTGAAGAGAAGTCGCTGCCATTGATAATGACACAATTACTTCAGCAAGTCGAAAAATCTAGAAACGAAAAACAACTTCTTCAGGGGCGCGTGGCCTATCTGCAAAATAAGTTAAAAGGTAGTGGCCTGGACCATCCGCCATGTTGGGCTGATCCACAAACGGGTGTTGTTGAGTATTTATATAGCATGACGTTATATGAAAATAAAATAACAATTGCAGCAGCTTGGCCAGCGCATCGTAAGGCAGATTTGCGCCTAATACCGGGCGCAGAAAACCTTGCTGGACAAAGTATTACTCAGCAACAATTACAACATAAAGTAGCACCAATATTTGCCTGGAGTAAAGAGCATGCGTGCCGACATTTTGTACGTATTATAGATGATCAGAAGACATCCAAAGAGGCCTTTAAACGCAAAATGCTAGCGGTTGAAGCGTATTTTTATAAATATTTACAGCGTTAAAAGATATGTTTTTTATGATTGAAGTGGTAACAATTCAGTGTATTTTTAATGAGGAGTGCAAAACAAGTTTTTGCTCGAATTTAAGAGGTCTAAAAACTTGTTTTTAAACTCCAAGTACAAGGTAAAAGGGAGCGTTATCCAATGTTAATAATAAGAAAAATGACACTGAGTAGTGATGTTTAGTGTATAAAGATAATTCCAGCCACAAGGTTAGAGAATGACTGCAAAATACTTAAACCGCTATACTGATTTTGGCTTTAAAAAGCTCTTTGGTGAAGAGGCTAGCAAAGACTTATTGATAGATTTCTTAAATCAACTATTACCCAATCATCACCAGATTGCAATGTTGCGTTTGAAGAATACGGTACAGTTAAATAACACAGTACAAGAGCGCACAGCGATTTTTGATATTTATTGTCAAACAGACACAGGCAGCCAATTTATTGTTGAAATGCAAAAAGCCAAGGCCAATTATTTGGTGGTGTAGTCTATTAGCTGTTAATGGATGTTGCTACCAAGAAATACCCGTTAACGTAATAATTGTTGTCTTATTAAACAATGAGTTATATATTCCCCTTATTATGCACAGTCAATAGAACACATCACTGATAATTGAAGGTAAATTGCCTAAGGTGATGTTTTCTAATGGGTCTTACAAGGAGGTATAATTTATAATGTGTTGGCTTACTTCATCAATAATTCGACCAATTTAACAAAAGCAGGATTGAAAAGGGTTAAGCCAAAAATGGCAACACCAATTAATATTTTTAAAAGTAATGCATTATGTTTAATGTCTGCACGGAGTTCACTAATTTCAGCGCGCACAAACTCTTTAGTCGCTAGCTCCGTTCTTAATTCATTATATAATTCAGCCTTAAGATTATCTTTTTTATGCGTAATATGCTCAATTGCTTGAGCTTCTATAGATTGAATTGAGCCTTCAATGGCTTGCGCAAAAATATTTGCTTTCTCTCTCTCTATCTTGATTAAAGGCTGTTTCTAATAAAAGAAATACATCTCGCGGTAATGAATAAGCCATTTTTTAACCTGATTTCTCAATGATTTGTATGGAATTATACCACTTTGGTCGTTTATCTGGTGAATGGTTTGTTTTTACGTAATCGTTCAGTCCCCCTCCTTAACAAGGAGGGGTTAGGGTGTTACCCACGGCTTTCTCATAAAAAACTGGCATGATATTTATCCAGATTACAAACTCAATAAAATCAAGCAATACAGAATTTCTTAACATTAATTTTCTATAAAAAATGATGATTGAAAAATAAAAATCAATGACATTAAAATAAAATAACCTTACATATCATTATGTTATGTAAATTAAAAAATATGCCAATTTTTTATGAGAAAGCCGTGGGGTGTTACCTAAGTCGTCATGCGGACTAAAGTCCGTCCTACACGCCTTAGAAATGTAGGCAATTTATTGTGTGATAAAGTTTGTTTTCTTTATATCGAGTTTGTACATTATTCAGCTATTGCTATTCGATAAATAGCTGAAATCATTATAAGCCCGCATCGCCTAATCACCGCGAAGTGCAAGCGTGATATGAGGAATGCCTTACATTAGTTTATTTTTTCTAGTAAGCTCACAGCAGCCTTTTTCTCAGAAAAATTTTGTCCAGATTGCGTAATGGATTTTAGAATTTGAATTGCCTTTTGAGTTTGACCCTTAGCAGCATAAGCATTGGCCAGGTGATATTGGATATCGTAATTATTAGGCGCGAGCTTGGCTGCTTGTTCAAAAACCTTTAAGCCTTTCGTTAAATTGCCCTGTTTAACCAAAATAACAGCGTAAGTATCTGCAACAGCCGCAGATTTAGGCGCTTTTTGATAGGCTCTTTCCGCCAGACCTAAGGCCTTTGGGTTATTATCCAGATGATATATCCAGGCTAGATTATTCAAGATAACGACATTATCCGGTTGTTCAGCTAGAATGGCCTGATAATGTTTTTCGGCTTTGCGATTATTATTTTGTTGTTGATAAATATTGCCAAGATTGAAATGAGCCGTTAAGTTTTCTGGATTCTTTTTGAGCTCTTGATTCAGAAAATTAATGGCGTCAGTTTGTTTGCCTTGAGCTATCATTAAATTAACAATCACCTCCAGGACTTTGCTATTCGCTTCGATTTTATAGCTTTTTTGGAAAGCCGCTAACGCGAGATACTGTTTTTTCTCGGCCAGATAGATCTCGCCTTCTAATGCTTCAGCTAAACCCGTATCAGGAGATAATTTCTTAACTTTTTTAGCTGTTTGTAAAGCATCGGGATAATGCCCGATCTGGGCAAGCAGAACGGCTCTATTAGCTTGAATCTGAACAATATTAGGTGCAATTGCATTAATCTCATTAAGTAATTTCAGTACTTGATTTTTTTTCTCAGGGTATGGTAATAGTAGCTTAGCCAGTAAAAAGCGTTGCTTAATATTATTGCTTTCCTGGCTTACTAATTTTTCGAGTGTAGAAATTGCCTGGGCTGTTTTTTTATTATAAAGTTGGGCATTTGCCAACAGCACTAGTGCTGAACTATCACCTGGATAGCGGTGTATGATATCTTGTGCTAAAACCAGAGTTTTTTTAGGTTGCTTCTGAATGGCATAAAATTTTGCCAAATTATTGATAATAATTATTTCTTGTTGTTTATCTCCATGTAGCTTTTTTTGCCCCTTTAATAAGATACTTTCAACATCTTGCAGTCGCTTTTCTCTGTAAGCTATTTCTGCTAATAAGGTATAGGCACGGACTGCCTTATCATTGATAGACAAAGAGCGATTAGCCGATATTTTTGCCTGGCTCAGATTCCCTACCCGAAGAAAAACCGAGGCAAGCCCCAGATGGGATCGGGGGTTCACGGGGTTAATTTGCAATGCTTTTTGATAGCTATTAATTGCGAGGCTATTGTTGCCTTTGAGTGTTTCCAGTAAGGCGCGTAAATTATAGAAATCAGATCCTGCCGGGTTTTGTTGTATCAAACGATCCAGTTTAGCTTCAGCAGCTTTAAGTTGCTTGTTGTTAATTAGCGCAACGACGGCATGGTAATCTTGTTTTAGTTGTTCTTTGCTGCCGACTTGGCTACTCAAAAAATCTGGAGTAGTAGATTCATTTTTGGGTATTGAGCCTATATTAGCCGGATTAGTTAACAGATCAGATGAATTGAATAGTTCATCATCTGGTAAATTATAGGTTGCTCCAATAGCGAGATGACAGAAAAAGAAAAAGCAGCCTGCCAGTGCAATGTGTTTGAGTTTCATGGTGGTTTTATTAAATTAAAGTTGAGCTACTAACATTAAGACGCAATATCTTGGCGAAAGTATGTTTTAGCCTACAAATATCGCATGTGAATTATATGGGTAGACTAAAGTCTACTTCCCTTCGAGTGATTCTGTCCGAATTATATTGGTCGCCTAAAAACCGCTAAAGTACTACACCCCTTAAATGATCAATAAATAGATTTTTGACATAAATCCTTTTAAAACAATAATTTACTTGTTTTTATATGATGGGTTATTTAGAATTTATGGCACTAGAGTATTTTATTTGAGCCGATGGCAACCATTTTAGAATAGAGGCAACTGTCTGAAAAAAACTATTAATAATAGCACTTTTGCTTATCTATTTAAAGTGGGCTAGCGCGAATGAGGGATTGTTTGACAGGCAGCCATTGATGACTAGTGGTTAAGGTAGGTATTTGAAGAATGTAAACTCAGGAGGAGGTGGTTTCACTATAACTTGATATTCCATTTTTTGTAGTATGTTGATTTTATTATCTATTTTTGATTTCGATGAAATTATATTTTTCTTTAAAATCAATGGTTTAACTTTTATTTCAACAAAATACAGGAGCTTTCAAGCCAAATTATAGCTGAAAACTGGAACATCGAGTATAAAGCAGGATACCTACATTAAGAGTATTTTACACTTTTCAACATCATTAAAAATGAAACACAAGGTGTAGAGTGAATCCTGTGCACCTTTTGCAAAAAAAAACGACCTACCTTCAAAGGCAAGCCGTTTTTATAGGATTTTAAATCTGAAAAGCTTTTATTTTATTTTGCTTTGCGACGGCTAAATCCAAGGCCTGCTATGCTAAGGCCTAATAATGCAAGTGCTGTAGGTTCAGGCACTGGTGGATTTGGTGTCACTGCGACGTTATCATAATGATAAACAACTTCAGCCGTACAGCCTGCTACAGTAGATTGTGTCAAGTCAATATTACCGCCGCCACCCAAAAAAGAACTACCGGTAAAGGTCTGACAGCCTACGTTAAAAGTACCCGAGCCGGTAAGAGCTGCGGTATTTAAACCTAAGCCATTAATATTATAGCTTTCAACAGCATGAGTGATAGAAAACACTCCATCATGGAGACTTAGATCAGGGTGATCAGTCGCCTCATCGGGTGTATAACTAAATTCAGAGCCTTCCGTTCCACCGCTAGTACTCCCTAGGTCAAGAGACGCGCCAGAGGCTAGCGTGACGAAACCACCTGTGGTTGCTAATATTACTTGCTGACCTGAGGATGGGAGCGAGAATGCACCAGAAGTCTCAGTATGCAAAAAGGTAAGAGATGCATCATACGAAAAAGTTTGAGCTTGAGCTGCCGTATTAAGTAATGAAGTACTACTCGTAAAGGTAGTGGTAATTAGAAGGCTAGCGCCATGCAGCACCATAGTGCCACCACCATCATTAAACTGCTGTAATATAAGTTGCTGATTAATATCAGTAGTGCTAGGGCCAAAAGAAGCGCTATTACGCTGAAGGAGATCCGCCTGAGCTGTTCCTGTGACAAATGCTGCGCCTAATGCTAGGCATAATAATTTTTTGTTCATAATATGATAAGTCCTTTGTTTAAAGTTTAAATAAAATAGGTTCAGTCCTATTTTATTTTCGAGTGTTTCGCTAAACGATTAAAAAAATTGAATAACAATGATAACCTATGCAATATGGGTGCCATTATTAAATAACATATAAATAACAATAAGATATTTAATTTATGTGCTGTTTGTAAATTATTAATGTAAAAAAATGGAAATGAAGAAAATTTTGGGAATTTCAGAATTAATGTGGAATAAAATTTAAGTAAGGATGTTTTTTTGTGATGGACTTCACAAAAAAACGTTTATTAATATGAAATATGTGATTTAGTTATCAGTATTGTGTATTGACAAACAATAAAATGTATGATCCATAAATATTTCGGAGCAATAATTTGATTGCGATTTCAGGATAAGTGTTGAATTTGGAAATTAATGTTGTAAAAAAAACTGACGCATTGTGAATGGTAGATGCTTTTATCGGTTTTTGTTTAAATACATATAACTCGATGTTCCAGTTTTCAGCTATAACTGGGCTTGAAGGACCTCGTATTTTGTTGAAATAAAAGTTAAAGTATTGATCTTAAAGGAAAACATAATTTAATCGAAATTAAAAATAGATAATAAAATCAACGCACTACAAAAACTGGAACATCGAGTATAAGTGCGATAACGATCATAAATTAATCCCTGAAAATTCAATAAGTAAGACTTGTGTCACATAAATAATATTGACATATAAAAGTAAATGCGTTGTTTTTTCTGGGTTGCTTTGTAATATGCGTATAAAGGCCAAGCGATTTTAATTTTTATTTGTATAAAAACCTGACACTCGATGTTCCAGTTTTAATGGTTAGGCAGATAGCAAAAAAACAAGTAAGCT
>CAYZUM010000123.1:0-8517 GCA_964481455.1 uncultured Methylomonas sp.
TCTCCTCATTGTTTTGGAGAAAATGGCGACCACTCTCCACCACACTGATACAGCGCAAAAATCCAAGTCGAATAAAGTCTATGTCGTTCAGTTCTGGGCATGAGCGCACCCAAAAAGGATGACGTTCTGCTAACACAGCATGTTCCATACTTTCATGACAGTGTTGGTGAATAGATTCCGAGAGTGTTAGGTCTTTAAGGAATGGGTAATATTCGTTTATGAGTTGATTAAAACGAACATTTTTAAAATTTTTTTGACAGCCATTGCAAGCTTTATTTTAAAGTGTTTATTATTATTTTGCGCCACTGACTGAGCCTCTCTTTACCATTTTGGCGCATTAAATTCAAAAAAATGGGAATATTTGCGTGGTGCTTTCCTCGCGTGGGTTGTCGATGACTTTATTTAGCTATCCCTTCTCTCAATGGAAACACTGATGCGAATTATAGAGGATTGCCATGTAAAGTTTTTAGACGGTGATAGGTTAGCACTGATTGCTGGCTCTTTTTACACTGAAATAATCCCTTACTGGGCAGCTGATGAGCTAAAGAACATAGATGACTGCACAAACAATCGTAAATTTAATTAAGAGATTTTATTAATTACCATCTAAAACAATAGTTTAGATGGTAGGCACGAGTGAATTCGAATCACCGACCCCTACCATGTCAAGGTAGTGCTCTAACCAACTGAGCTACGCGCCTAAAGAACCTAAATATACAACACTGAAGCCTAATGGTAGGCGCGAATAGATTCGAACTACTGACCCCCACCATGTAATGGTAGTGCTCTAACCAACTGAGCTACACGCCTAAATAAACTTAGTGCCTAATTAAGAAACGCATATTCTACCCAAGAAAATAGTTTTTGCAAGCCTTAAATCAACATTTCCGCTTGTAATTGTTTTATTTCATCCCTGACTTGTGCTGCTTCTTCAAATTCCAGGTTTTTAGCATGTTTATACATTTGTTCGTCTAACTGCGTTAGCTTCTTCTCTTTATCTTTTGCAGACAATGACTTGTAACTCGCCGTTTGCTCAGCAACTTTACTTTTAGCTTTTTGATTCAGCCCTGCCCCAGGTATTTTAAGCTCTAAAATATCGGTAACTGATTTTATTATAGTCGTTGGCGTAATGCCTTGTTGCTGATTAAATATATGTTGTTTGTCGCGACGACGCTGTGTTTCTTCTATTGCCTTGGCCATAGATTTGGTAATTTTATCACCGTATAAAATCGCTTTACCATTGACATTTCTTGCTGCTCGTCCGATTGTTTGAATCAATGAAACAACGGAACGTAAAAAGCCTTCTTTATCAGCGTCCAGAATCGCGACTAAAGACACTTCAGGGATATCTAAACCTTCACGTAACAAATTAATACCAACCAGCACGTCAAATACTCCCAGGCGTAAATCACGAATGATTTCAACCCGCTCCACGGTATCGACATCTGAATGTAAATAGCGTACGCGTATACCATGCTCCATAAGGTATTCAGTCAAATCCTCGGACATTATTTTTGTTAAAGTGGTGACTAACACACGTTCTTTTTTGATAAGCCGTAGGTTAATTTCTGACAATAAATCATCGACCTGAGTGGTTGCGGGACGTACTTCAATCACAGGGTCTAACAAGCCGGTTGGCCTGACGACTTGTTCAACAAACTGCCCAGAGTGTTCTTTTTCATAAGGACCGGGGGTCGCTGATACATAAATTCGTTGCCCTATCTGACTTTCAAATTCATCAAATCTCATCGGTCTGTTATCTAAGGCAGAGGGTAGCCTAAACCCATATTCGACGAGGGTTTCTTTGCGAGACCTATCCCCTTTATACATAGCGCCTATTTGAGGAACAGTTACATGGCTTTCGTCAATGATAACCACAGCATTCTTGGGTAAATAATCAAACATCGTGGGAGGGGGCTCACCTTCGTCTCGTGCAGATAAATAGCGTGAGTAATTTTCAATGCCTGAACAATACCCTACTTCGTAAATCATTTCTATATCGAACAAAGTACGTTGCTCTAGACGCTGGGCTTCTACAAGTTTATTAAGTGAGCGTAATTGCTCTAACCGTTCTTTTAGCTCCTCTTTGATCTTCTCAACGGCTTCCAGCAACCTTTCCCGGGGTGCTACATAGTGACTTTTTGGATAAATAGTAAAGCGCGCAATACGATGTAATATTTCACCCGTTAAGGGGTCAAAAAGTGATAAACGCTCAATTTCGTCATCAAATAATTCTATACGCAGTGCGGCTTCATCTGATTCAGCCGGAAATATATCAATAACATCACCCCGTACCCGATAAGTCCCCCTGCGTAATTCGATATCATTACGAGTATATTGCATACTCGTTAAACGACGCAAAATATCGCGCTGTTTCAAGGTATCTCCGCGCACCACATGCAGCACCATTTTAAAATAAGATTCCGGCTCTCCTAATCCGTAAATAGCAGAAACGGTAGCCACAACAATGGTATCCTTGCGTTCTAGCAAAGCCTTCGTTGCAGAAAGGCGCATTTGCTCAATATGCTCATTACGTGATGCATCTTTATCAATAAAAGTATCCGATGCGGGCACATAGGCTTCTGGCTGATAATAATCGTAATAGGAAACAAAATATTCAACACTGTTTTCAGGGAAAAATTCTTTCATTTCTCCATACAACTGTGCTGCCAATGTCTTATTGGGTGCCATGATCATCGCAGGGCGTTGTATCTCGTCGATCATATTAGCAATCGTAAAGGTTTTACCTGACCCTGTTACTCCCAATAAAGTTTGATGAACCTCACCATCAGCAAGTCCTGCAATTAGTTTTTTAATGGCGGTAGGTTGGTCGCCTGCAGGTTTGAACGGGCTTTTAAGATTAAATAATTTACTCACACTGTATTGCTATATTTCAGACTATTTATATTATTGTATGATCCAGTCCTTTGAAATTGATAGATAACGTCTCTATTTCAAAGATGTGCTTTATGGTGAAATTTTCATATTTTCGGACTAAAGCCCGCTCTACGTTAATACTGTGAAAGTATCCAAAAAACACAATGTTAAACTTTATATGTCATTATATTTATTGAGCCGTGAAATGCAAAAATATGTTTTTGCACTCCGAATTAGCAACACCTTCACAACCTTGAAGTATGGGAACGAGAACCATTAAGGTGTGCCTTAAATAAGGGGCGTTTAATTAAACTTCAACCGAGTCTGCCTTATCTTGATAATGCTTAATCTGATCAAAATTCAAATAACGATAAGTATCCTCCGCTGTTTCATTAATCTGACTTGCATACATCATGTATTCTTCAGCCGTTGGAATTTTACCTAATATAGAACACACGGCAGCTAATTCTGCAGAACCTAGATATACATTCGCATTATTCCCTAAACGATTGGGGAAGTTACGCGTTGAGGTCGAAACCACAGTCGCATTTTCTGCTACACGGGCTTGATTTCCCATGCATAAGGAACATCCTGGCATTTCCATACGTGCACCTGATTTGCCAAAGGTACTGTAATAACCCTCTTCGACTAATTGTTCTTGGTCCATTTTTGTCGGTGGTGCAACCCAGAGTTTGGTTGGTAACTGGCCTTGCTGTTTCTCTAATAATTTTCCTGCCGCACGAAAGTGACCAATATTAGTCATGCAAGAACCTAAAAACACCTCATCAATTTTAGTACCAGCAATTTCAGATAAAGTTTTCACATCATCAGGATCATTAGGACAAGCCATAATCGGCTCTTTAATTTCACTGATATCAATGTCTATTACAGTATGATATTCAGCATCTGCATCCGGTTCCATTAATACCGGAGTCTCTAGCCAGGCCCGCATTTCTTTTATTCTTCGTTCGATGGTACGCACATCACCATAGCCCTCTGCAATCATCCATTTCAACATAGTCATGTTGGAATTAATATATTCCCGAATCGGTGCTTCACCCAGACGAATAGTACAACCAGCTGAAGAGCGTTCAGCCGATGCATCGGAAAGTTCAAAGGCCTGTTCAACTTTTAATTCAGGCAACCCTTCAATCTCTAATATACGACCCGAAAAAACATTTTTCTTACCTTTTTTCTCAACCGTTAATAAGCCTTCTTTAATCGCTGCCAAAGGAATCGCATTCACTAGATCACGTAGGGTAATTCCTGGCTGCATAGTACCTGAAAAACGTACTAAAACAGATTCAGGCATATCCAGAGGCATCACACCCGTTGCTGCAGCAAAGGCAACAAGACCAGAACCAGCAGGGAAAGAAATACCGATAGGAAAACGTGTATGTGAGTCCCCCCCCGTACCGACGGTATCGGGTAATAACATCCGGTTTAACCAGGAATGAATAATACCATCCCCGGGGCGTAAAGCCACCCCACCACGATTCATAATAAAATCAGGTAAGCTGTGCTGCATCGCCACATCTATCGGTTTTGGATAAGCCGCTGTATGGCAAAAGGATTGCATCACTAAATCCGCCGAAAAACCTAAACAGGCTAAGTCTTTTAACTCATCACGAGTCATCGGCCCTGTGGTATCTTGCGACCCAACCGTGCTCATATGAGGTTCACAGTAAGTATTGGGGCGTACACCCTCAATACCACAGGCTTTACCAACTATTTTTTGTGCCAGCGTAAAGCCTTTATGACTTTGCTCTGCATCTTGAGGTTTGCGGAAAACACTTGCCACTTCTAAGCCCAGTGCTTTACGCGCTCTTTCCGTTAATCCACGGCCGATAATAAGCGGAATCCGCCCGCCCGCCCGCACTTCATCCAAAAGAACGTAGGTTTTTAATGAAAATTCACAAATGACTTCATCACTCTCATGACGCTTAACAACACCTTGATAAGGATAGATATCAATCACATCGCCCATCGCCATATTATCAACATCACATTCAAAGGGTAATGCGCCTGAATCTTCCATAGTGTTAAAGAAAATAGGCGCAATTTTTCCACCTATACACACGCCCCCGGCCCGCTTATTGGGTACGTAAGGAATATCATCGCCAGTAAACCAGAGTACCGAGTTAGTTGCTGATTTACGTGAAGAGCCAGTCCCTACCACATCTCCTACATAAGCAACCGGAAAACCTTTTTGTTTAAGCTCTTCAATTTGCTGTTCAGCATTTGTAATGCCTTCTCTAGGAATTTTCAGCATCGCTTGTGCATGTAATGGAATATCAGGACGCGACCATGCATCAGGCGCTGGAGACAAATCATCGGTGTTGGTCTCACCTGTCACCTTAAAAACCGTCACTGTAAGTTTCTTCGGCACCTCTTCTTTACGAGTAAACCATTCCGCATCTGCCCAGGATTGCACCACTTGCTGTGCAAAAACATTACCTGCTTGCGCTTTTTCCTGCACATCATGAAATGCATCAAAGACCAATAAAGTATATGATAAGGCATGCGCAGCAATCGGCGCCAGCATATCAATATCAAGCAAATCGATCAATGGAGCAATATTATAACCACCCAGCATAGTGCCTAATAATTCAGTTGCCCGTAGCGCATCTAGAATAGGTGACGAATCCTCTCCTTTCGCAACAGCGGCTAAAAATCCTGCTTTAACATAAGCAGCTTCATCCACACCTGCGGGAACGCGATTGCTCAATAAATCTAACAAAAAGCGTTCTTCACCCACCGGCGGTTGCTTGATCAATTCAACAAGGGCCGCTACTTGCTCAGCATTTAAGGGTTGAGGAACAACGCCTTGTTCTGCTCTGTCTGCAACATGCTGTCGATATTGAGATAAAACTTCAGTTGCTTCTAATGTTTTTTCTGACATTTAATCATTCCCCTTTAAAATTTAATTCTATATTTTTTAGCCGACTTATATCCGCTGATGTATTCAGTATACAAGCCAGAACTCCTCATATCTACCCCAAACTTAACAAATAAGCTATGAAAGTATTGCTATTTTGGAGTACAAAACATGTTTTGCATTTTACGGATAAAAAACTTATACCCTTTAATGACATGGCTTTTGCGCTATATATCGTTAGGGTTCCTGCCTCACCCGTAACCTATACAACTACACACCCCATAAAATAATGTTCATTTTTAAGGCAATCACTTTAAATCTTCAAGTACACGAAAATAACGTTCATAACTTCCCATACTTCTGCCTTTCAAAATAAACTCTGGCTCACTTTCTGTTTGCAAACCCTCCTGCCATAGGCCACCAGAGACTCTGCAATCATCTGCTACTAATCGTTTTACACGCTGAATCAGTAATGACTTTTTTTGTTGTATTTCATAAAGCCATAATAATTTACACTGTTGCTTCTTATCAACGGATATTAGTAAAAACCGCCTGTTTGAAATGATTAACCATAAATCTATTTTTTTCAATTCAGGTAAAATGGAATCAAAATAGATATCAGCATAAATAAACTGCGGAATTTCTTCATCCTGCAGGGTCGCCAAAATATACCTGGCTAAAAAAGGCTTGATTTTCTTTTCAGGTGAGCCAGAACTAAGCCTGTTTTTTAAAGACTCAGACTCATTTTTATCTATTTTTAATTGACACTCTATGCCTAAACGATTTTCAACTTCTTTACGCCAACGATTGATTTTTTTACTATTTTCCCCGAGTCTTTCTTTATCAATATAGTTTTCTATAAACTCACTGAGTTTTCTAGCTAGCTTTTGTTTTTCATCTGTACTCATAAATTCATTTGTATAAGAGTTTAGATGGGCGCTTTTACTTTGGGCAATGCAATGATACAGAAAGACTCGGTCATACTCGCTACGCATAGGTAAGCCGCTGATAATTTTAAAAACCTGATTTAATGCAGCGGGTTTAACAGGGTTGAAATAATAGGCTATTTCAGAGAGTTCCAAAGCATAAATCCAGTGTTTATTTCGATACCGTAGAGAACTATCCCCAAAAATTGTGGTTGCCTGCTCACCAATAATAGCAATAACATCATGCAATAAGCTTAAAGCGTATTTTTCCGAGCTTTTCTTTATCACATGCTTTCCAGCCTCCATAGCAGCTGTTTGTGCAAGCCCTAATACTGGATTTGCGACCACTAGCCCAACTCGAAACACAGGCGTTGCGAAGTTTAAAAAGGGCTCAGCTTTTTTATAATAAGCAAAAGTTCTAGTCGACTTCTGAATATAGAGATACGTTTTTCGCAAGTTGTATTCTTTAATATTAACGGGAAAACGATCAACTAAAACCAGAAGCTGTAAAGACAGGCGATTGAGTGAACGCAACAAATTTTCAATACTGGTTTCCAGTAAAGGATTTTTCGAGTCAGGATGATGAATTCGCGCAACTGACTCTACTATGTCCACAGCATCTTTTAAAATCAAATCATTGCTGAAGATCTCATTTTCTGTATATTTTTGTTCAATAATCTTATCAAAAATTACCTTCGCTTTATCATGCAGAAGCTGTGCAATTTCATCATCAAAATAATGTTGATTTTCGTCTTCCTGACAATCATCATTATCAGGAAGTTCAACATATTGTTGATACAGTAATATTTTCTGGTTAATTTCATTTTCTTTTTGCGCTAAACCTCTCAGTTTATCCTGAAATTCTTTTTGTTGTAATTGAAACGCTTCTGCCTCCTCAGCTAATTTACATTGCTGGTATTCTAAGTGAAGATTATCACTCTTATATTGCCGGAAATAGATAATATTCAGACTACACGCAAATACCACAAAACAACCTATATAAACCCCCAGCTCCCAGCCCTCAGAACTTTGTACTGGAGATAACATGAAGGTTGAGCCAACAATAGCAAGCAGGCTTAAGAATAATATTAAAACAGACAGTTTATAAAAATATTTCATAGTTAAAAAACTTCTCAACAATTTAATATCCATAATGAAGGAACAGGCAATAAGCTTAAAACAGGGCATGTAAAAGAATATCGGCCTAGGCAAGGCTTACAAATACCAAGAAGAGCCTGAAGTACAAGAAGATTCTTTTTTTGCATTGTGATAAACCTGCCGAGATGAAAACATGTCCCGTATTAATTGCATAGCCAAGATACATAATCATACTTCGTACGGTCACGGATGTCCTTGTATAGGAACGGGAATAAAATAACGTGTGCATTTGACGCAAGATTTTTGTTTGTATTCGAGGCGTGGAAACAGGCGCATAGCTAGCGACGTAGTATCCTGTTTAAATTCCCTGGTAAACCCAGCCTTTGTAAAATAAATATCATTAAATATCAATATATTATGTTTTTAGATGTTACATTTACCAGGGAATTTAAATAGGATACGCTACGTAACTGTTTCCGCAACAAAGAATACGGACAAAAAGACAAGTTAAATGCACGAGTTATAAAATTCACATTCCATAGTGATCTGGTTTTTCGGCCTGCCCCGCACTTGATACAGAGCGCTGAAATAGGCATATAACATACTACATAACTGTGTCAGCAAGACAGCTATCGGCTAAAATTGGCCGCTAGAAATCCGCAGCAGTGGTCGTGCGAAATATATATACTCGATCCTCAAGTTTTTAGTTTTTCAAAATATAAAAATTGGCATAAAAAC
>CAYZUM010000124.1:0-8440 GCA_964481455.1 uncultured Methylomonas sp.
GAATGAAGGTGACAGGAGTCCCTGAATTTCACGAAGTAGCATGGCGCGCCTGCACTGCATTACCTTCACGTGCTTCAGGGTAATTAATAATCTCCTCCTGGGCCTATGCTCTCTGATGTCCCACCTTAGGGAGATGGAAACAAATAATCATCCAAGATTGCTGGGTCTTTTTGTCCGTCTTCAACGTTGTAGTAACCGTTTCGTAGCCTGCTATGCGCCTGTTACCGCGCCTTGAAGGCAAGTAAAAATACTGTGCCATAATTGCACAACTTATTCAATTCCCATTCCTAAGTAATGATGACAAAGGAATAAAAGCGTTGAGTGACGGAGTGCAAAAACAAGTTTTTGTCTGTTTTAATACGTACAAAATTTGTTTTTGTACTCCTTGATTTATATCAATGCTTTCAGGTATTCCACACAAGGTAAACGACGTTAATCAGCCTTTAGTAATGTCAATTTCAGTTGATGAAAACAATAAATTCCAATAGCGTTTACAATCATTGACCACTAAATATAATGAGGGTATCAAAACTAATGTTATCAATGTTGCAAACAAAATCCCAAACCCTATTGAGACTGCCATCGGAATTAACATACGGGCTTGCCGAGATGTTTCGAGTATCATCGGTGCTAAGCCGAAGAAGGTGGTTAGGGTTGTTAAGATGATAGGACGAAAACGTTGTATCCCCGCCGTTTTGATAACGTCCGCCGGTGAAAGGTCAGTCTCATTTTCCAGATTAACGGCCTGGCTAATTAGCACTAGAGAGTCATTGACGACGATACCGGAGAGAGCAACAATGCCTAGCATACTCAATATACTCAGGTTAAAGCCCATAATCATGTGACCAAAGATGGCACCAATAATACCAAACGGGATACTGACGATAACAATGAGTGGCAATATATAACTTCTGAAGGGGATGGCTAACATGGCATAAATGGCGAGGACGGCGAAGACAAAGCTTAGTTTTAAGCTGCCGACACTGTCTGCCATATCAGCTTGTTGACCTTCAAAACTGAATTGTAAGCCTGGGTATTGTGCGACCAACCCGGGTAAGGTCGTTTCTTTTATGGCGTTGATGATTTCGACTGATTTTCTTCTAGGAGAAGCATTGGCTGTTATTTGCACATTACGTTGTCCATTACGTCGTTTTATTTCTGTAAACGCACGGCCGCGTTTTACCTGTACAACTTCTCTTAAGGGAATCGCCACACCCTGCTCAGTCCAAATCAGAAGGTTATACATATCCTGCATAGAAACACGTTCGTCTTCCGGTAGGCGAAGCATTACTTTTATTTCATTGCGTCCGCGTTGCTGGCGTAATACTTCGGCACCATAAAAGGCATTGCGTACCTGACGGGCTACGGAAAAGGCTGTTAACCCCAGGCTGTTACCTTCAGGCAACAGAGAGAAATCTAATTGCTGTTTACCTAGGCTCATCCCGTTAACAATATCTTTTGCCATCGGATAGGTGCGCAGTGCATCGGTTAATTGTATACTTGCTTTTTCTAAGACGGCGATATTTCGATGGGTGAGTTCTATGGTAATGGCTGAGCCTGACCCTGGGCCACCCGAATCTGATTCAAATATCAGGCTTTCGACACCCGCTATTTCCCCCGTTTTTTCACGCCAGATCTCAGTAAATTCCGCAGTGCCCATAATTTTATCCCGAATATCCGGTGCGGCAAGATAACTACGAACAATGGCTTTGTGACTGCCACCTCTACCTGTTTCTGAAAAAATACCGCGAATGAGCTGCTCCCCTCTAGGGTGTTGTTCTATACCCGCACGAGCAGCATGAATTAGTCGATCAACAATGGCTTGTGTTTTTTCGACAGGCGTACCAAAGGGGAGAGTGACGGTGGCGAGAGAAAAATCTGACTCGATTTTAGGGAACATTGACATGCCCATACGACCACTGGCCGCATAGGAAAGTGTGGCAATGAGTAAGGCAAAAGCCGTGATGACGGTTAAATAGCGGTGCTTAAGGGTGATATCCAGAAAACCACCATAGCGATGATTTACCCAGTGACGAAAAGCATGGCTGAAATTTTGCTGTTTTTGATAAAACCAGAGCTGAATTCCGGTACGTTGTTTGTCACTAATATGTGCCAGATGATTGGGGAGTATCCATAGGCTTTCAATGAGTGATAGTATAAAAACCACTATCACCACACTGGGAATCATAAAAAATATTTTACCCATCACACCTGGCATAAAAAATAAGGGCATAAAGGTGGCAATATTGGTCAGAATGCTAAAGGTAACAGGAGCCGCCATTTCCTGAGCACCCTTAATGGCTGCCGTCAGGGGAGGGTAGCCTTCCTGCCGATAATGATAAACATTTTCACCGATGATAATGGCATCATCCACAACAATTCCAAGCGCTATTATAAAAGCAAAGAGAGAAATCATATTGAGTGACACGCCAATGATCGGCAGGAATAAAAATGAGCCTAAAAAGGCAATTGGAATCCCCGTCATCACCCAGAAGGCCAGACGTAGTTCTAAAAATAAGGCCAGGATAATAAACACCAGTAATAAGCCCAGGGCGCTGTTACGTAATAATAAATCAACACGCTCTGAATAAGATTTTGAGGCATCATAGCGAATATCGGTATAAATACCGGTTGGGAGTGTCGTTTTGCTCAATTCAAGGTGTCGTTTTACTGTCTCGACTATACCAATCGGCGTTTGATTGCCGACGCGATAAACCTGTATCATGATAGCGGGATAACCATTATAGTTAGCTGAATAATCCGTCTCTTCATAGCCATCACGTATGCTTGCAATATCACCTAATAAGACAGTGGCACCCGCTGCTGTGGTTATAATGGGTATGTTTGCAAACTGCTGTCCAGTCTCTTTGCGTTCTTGCATGCGTATCAATATTTCGCCAGCATCTGTTTTTATACTGCCGCCAGGTAAATCAAAACTGGCACGACGAATACGTTGTGCGATTTCGTTCAGGGAAATATGATAGCGTTGTAAATTTTCCTGAGAGATTTCGATACTGATTTCCAAAGGTCTTATGCCGTCCAGACCCACTTGAGTAATATTGTCTTCCTGTAACAGCTGATCACGAAAATTTTCGGCTAATTCATGTAAAACACGTTCCTCAGCCGTACCATAAATTACCAGCGAGATGGTTTTGCGCCTACTGGCCATAATATTTATTTTGGGCTCTTCTGCCTCTTCTGGGAAGGTGGTGATGCGGTCGATTTCCTTTTGTATATCTTGTGTTAGAAGGTTGATATCTGCATCACTCAGCGCATCAATGGTGACTCTCCCCTCACCTTCTTTTGCGGATGAGCTGATTTCATCTATTCCCTCTATCCCGGAAACAGCATCTTCGATCACCAGTATAATGCTGCGTTCAATTTCTTCAGGGTCGGCGCCGGCATAGGTGACATTGATACTGATACTATCAGTAACAAAGTCAGGAAAAACTTCCTGTTTCATGGTGTTCATAAACATTAAGCCACCGATAATAAAGGTTAGCATCACTAGGTTGGCAGCAACAGGGTGCGATGCCATCCAGTGGACTGGTCCCTGGGTCTTAATATCTGTGGTTTGATTATTCATGATCTGTCGTTTGCACGCGTAACTGCATTCCTTGTACGGGGGTATTTAAATTACTAGTGATAATGCGAGCACCCTTCGGGAGTTGCTCGGCACTGATAAAGACGCGTCCCTGTTCGCTAAAAAGGGATGTAATTTCTTTGATATTGAGGGTGTTTTGTTCACTCAGTAGCCAGAGGTAGGGGCCGTTATGTAACCAGTCTTCATCAATGGCCAAGACATTTTCCAGAGTATTTCCGGCTATTTCGGTATGTACAAAAGAATCCAGAATTAAGTGAGGAGCACCTTTATTATCAGCAAGTCGTCCGAATGGATCTGGCACTTCTATAATAAGTTGCGCCATACGACCTGATGATTCTAATTCTGCTTTCAGACGTTTGACTGTTCCGATACGATACACATCTTTTCCCCATGCGGCTGTATAAAACACCTTAACCGCTGAGCCTGTTTCACTATTAATGTTAGGAATCAGAATTTTATTGATTTTATCAACAGAAATATTTGCCAATATCCAGAAGTTATCAAGGCCAGCCAGCTTAATGAGAGGGGTACCAGTGGAAAAAGTGGATACCCAGGAGCCAATATGTGCATTGGTTTCTAAGACTATCGCATTAAAGGGGCTGGTGGTTTTGGTGCGTTGCAAATCCAGACGAGCCTGAGTTAATGCGGCTTCAGCAGCGATAATCGCTGTCTTGGCAACGGCAAGATGGGGTTTACGTAACACCAGATTTTTACTTTGCGGATCTAAATCAGCCTTTAACAGAGTGTATTCGCGTTGCGCAATGGCTTGTCGACCCAGTTCGATCGTTAAATCAAATTTAGCTTTTGCCAGTGCATTTTCTCTTTGTCTAATGAGCAATTGGTAGTCAGTGGGGTCTAGCTGGACAATTTGTTCTCCCTTTTTTAAAAAATCGCCAGGGATAAAATGCGGGCTAACCGATATCACCATGCCATTAATGCGTGAGGTTAAATTTACTTTTTTAGCTGGCATCACACTGCCCATGGCGTGTAGGGTCATGGGGTGATCTATGGCTTTAAGTTGAACCGTTTCCACCAGTGGGGCTAATGGTTGTGCAGCGACTGGCTTTGCTTTGGGTTTATGACTTAGCCAGTAATAAGATAGACTGAGAGAAAGGCTCAATATCAGTAAGGCGGGTATCCAGCGTAATAGGCGTTTAGCCATCTTTATTTTCCTTGTCATTTTCTGCTGTGTACTTTTGTAGATATAAAGGCCAGCTTCCCGCGAGTGATCGGTATAGATTAATACGATATTCTATCAGTTGACGTTTTGCCGAGATACGACTACGTTCCAGTGATTGCTGGCTAATCTGAACCGTCAAAACTCGTAAAAAATCGATTGCACCATAGATATAACGTAAGCGAATTTGCGCTGTTGCTTTTTGTGATAAAACATATTGCTTATTCAGGCTTTTGATCAGGTTTTGCTGTTGCTGTTCCTGAATCAGGGCATCTTCCACTTCTTTTATCGCTAGTTGAACAGTGGTAGCATAATTATTTAATGCTTCAGCAGCAACGGCTTTTGTTCTGTCAACTTCCGAGACGCGTCGTCCGCCATCCACAATCGGTAAAATCAAGTTGCCTGCCAGTGTTGCGATCCAGTTATTAAAGAGTGATTGTAAATTAGGTGCCAAGGTATTGACATTTGCAGAAAGGCTCAGTTTTGGATAGCGATCTGCAATGGCTGATGCAATGCGTTGGTCTGCCGCCTGCACACGAAAATAAGCTACTTTCAAATCAGGTCGTCGCTGGATAAGGTCAATACCGAGTCCCGTTTTCGGTTGCTGAGGTAGTTCAGGTAAATTCAGGTTTTCAGTAAGTTGCAGCATACCAGGCGTATGGCCTGTTAGAATTGCTAACTGGTGTTCTAGTACTTTGATATTGGCTAGCACATTGTATTGTTTGCCCACACTGGCTTCAAGGGTTTGCTGCTGTTGAAACAGGTCTGCGGCAGTCGATTGAGCACTGGCAAACCGTGATGCAGTAATCTGAACATTATCCTGATTGGTTTTGATTTGTTGTTTGAGGAGTCGCAATTGGCTACGTTGCGCAATTAAACGATACCAGGCAGTTGCGACTTCAGAGGATAAAGAGATGGCAGCAGTCTGTAAGTTTTCCTCAGTGGCAAGCACATCAAGCTCAGAAGCCTGGTTCTGTGAACGTATCCGCCCCCACAAATCAACTTCGTAGCTGGCATTTAAGCCCAGTATAAACTGACTATTATCACGATTATTTGAATAATTTTGTTCTCCACCGAAGACTGCGCTGATACTGGGGATTAACTCGGAATTTGTTTTTTTCGCTATGGCTTCCGCTTGCTGGAGGCGGTTAAAGGCAGCTAACAGGCTAAAGTTGTCGTTTAATGCCTGATCAATAAGTTGGTTAAGATTTGGATCATCAAAGGCTAACCACCAGTGATCTTGTAATACTACGGTGCCTGTTTGGGTGAATTTCTCAGGGACTACCGCTAGTGAGCTAACTTCTTTAATGGGAACGGCGCAGTCATATAGAAGGAGTGACAAAAAGCAAACCAGAAAGTATTTAATATTCATTTATATTTGGAGCATTTATATGGCAGCGAATGATAGATCAATAATAAGCATACATTAAACTCGGCGTGATAGGGATAATCTACCGTATGGAATGAGACACAAGAACATGTGCACCTACTATTGATCACGGACTAGGAGGCTGTCCAAAAATAGAAGCCGTCGCGAGGGAAAGCCATTTTGAGTCAGATTTTTCGATCATTTGAGGCGAAGTGTGTGCTCTTTAACAAAAATGTTCGGGAAAACTGGACAAAAGGGCTTTTCCGCAGTAGGTTTTCTATTCTTGGACAGCCTCCTAGAGCTTCACATATTTTCAAGCGGCGTAGGTTGTGGGTGAGATACGCCCCCCAACGTTATGCCGTTAACGATAAGAGTATATCCAGGGGGACATGTTTTAAACAACAGGGTTTTTTGCGGTTGTGCTATTTCTTTTTGGGTTCGTGTCTCACCCGCATCCTACACTTATTGCAATAGCTTGATAGTTGGGGGGTATAACTAGTACATTCCTATGTAGAGGGCTGAGAATCAACCTTCACCGTGAGTGTTTGTCCTGGCTTTAAATACTTACCGAGTTTGCTGGCATTCCACTTGCGTAAATCTGCAACACGTACATTGAATTTCTCAGAAATAGCATATAAAGAGTCTCCATTACGCACGGTATAATGAACGTCTTTAAGCCCATTTTCTGATGCAAGAGGTAAGACGTGCTTAGCAGGTTTATTGAGAGTCAGAACTTGTCCATAGCGCAAAGTCGATTTAAGTTCAATATTATTCCAGCGAGCTAAGGTTTTGCTATTAGTACCGAATTTTTTAGCGATGCGCCATAAACTATCCCCCTTACGTACTTTATAAGAACGGGGGCTATTGCCTTTTTTTATTGAGACTGATTGAATAAAGGGATGACCGGTATTGATATTTTTTGCGCCAGGAATCATTAAATAAGCACCCGCTCGGATAGTATTGTTCTTTAAATGATTCACTTCACGAATTGCTTTTATATTTGTTCGATAACGACGCGCAATGTGACCTAGGCTTTCACCGGATTTAATTTTATGTCTATGCCACTGTACTCGTTGATCTACGGGTAACAATGCTAAGTTCTTTTTAAATAATTCAGCATTATCAACGGGGATTAATAAACGGTGCGGGCCTTGAGGGGGAGTATAGCCACGATTAAAGCCAGGGTTCAGATGTGATAATTCTTCTAGAGAAATATCAGAGAGTTGGGCAGCCTTGGATAAATTGAGTTGCGAGCCAATATCGACCGCCACAAAATTTGGTTTATGAGTTTGTTTTAGTAAGCGAACGCCATAGTGCTCAGCATTTGCGAATATTTTTGCTAAGGCGAGTAAGCGAGGGACATACACCTGGGTTTCTCTAGGCAATTTTAAAGACCAGAAGTCAGTGGGTTTGTTCAGGGCGGCATTGCGTTTCACTGACCTGCCAACAGTCCCCATCCCCGCGTTATAAGACGCCAGGGCAAGTAGCCAGTCGTTATCAAAAGTTTGACCTAGTTTTTGTAAATAACGGGTAGCAGCCTCGGTTGAAGAGTACACATCTCTGCGACCGTCATACCACCAGTTTTGCTGCAAGCCATATAGCCTACCAGTCGCAGGAATAAATTGCCACAGACCAGAGGCATGTGCTCTAGAGTAAGCGTGGGCTTTAAAGCCACTCTCAATAGCAGGCAATAAAGCGAGCTCTCCTGGTAGGCCCTTTTCTTCAATTTCCTTAATAATATTGTAGAGATAGGGTTGAGCTCGAGTCTGGATTTTTTCAATATACTTAGGGTGGGCTAAAAACCTTTCTATTTCATGATCAATACGTGAATTATTCACTTCAGGTATGGCATAAAGGGAAATAATATATTGCCAGCTATCATTTAAGTCTGGAGTAATATTTTTGCCTTTTTCGATGATCGATACGGCCTGTGTAATTGTGTTAGGTGGTAGTGTGTCGGTATTAGAAACGGCTTGTTGTGGTAGTTTAACCGAATTTTGTAGGCTACATCCTTGCATTATCAGCAGCAGTATTGAGCTGCCAATGAGTCCATATCTATTGCGATTTATCATAAAGTTGATGAGTTTAAATAGCTTTGTTAAACATAATTATAATGTATTTCATACAACTATCCTATATTAAGCTGCTTGAAATGTTGAAATATTTGCGGGAGCAATTGAAGGTAGCTTTTTCAATTTATTTATACCCGCCATTGCTGATTTATTCTTACCCTGGCGCTCGCTGAAAATCAGGGAAACGGAGCTTAGCGAAGTGATGATTTTTAGTCCCT